>JACAES010000130.1 GCA_013388735.1 Chloroflexota bacterium
GAAACCGCGCGCGGTTTCACCATCAATGTAGACCGCCCGCGTTTCGTGCGCGTCTTCCAGAATCTTGTCAACAATTCGATTGACGCCATCGAAACCAACGGCGGCACGCAGGTGGAAATTCACGCCGAAGCGGTCGGGGGCGTGATCCGCTTCAGCGTGACCGACGACGGCCCCGGTATCCCGGAACACATCGTTGCGTCTATTTTTGAGCCGGGTTTTACGCACGGTAAATCGCGCGGCACGGGCCTGGGGCTGGCAATTGTCAACCGCATGGTGCGCGCCCACAGCGGCGAAATCCACTACGAAAAAGCCCCCGAACACGGCGCGCGTTTCGTCTTCACCGTGCCGATCAACAACAACGGCAGGTGAGCGGCGGCGCGCCGTTCATCCAGACTTATCCCGACGCGGGCCGAATGTCAGGCCGTCCGTCCAGTAGGATTCGTCGGCATCCAGGGGCAGTACCATCAGCCGGAAACCATTTTCCCCGGCGGCTTCTTCCAGGGTGGCTTCCGTGAAGGACAGCAGCGGCTCATCCATGATGACCACCTGCCAGCCGTCGCTGCCATCCAGCCCAAGCTGCGCCGCCGTCATTGGCTGGTTGATGTAGTCCGCGCCGCTGGCCTGCCCGGCATCTACCTCATATTTCGCGCCAATGTCAAACCGCGCAAAGGTGTATTCCGGCAGATAATACTGCACGTGCCGCCAGTTCGCGGCCAGCAGCAGTGTATCACCCGGCTGGAAGTGTTTGCGCACGGTGTCGAACTGGCCGCCCAGCAGCGCATCGCTCTCGCGGATGGTGCTGTAGGTCAGCAGTTTCGGGCCGCTGTCACCCAGCGGATAGGTCGGCATGATGATGAAGATGGCCGCCCCGCTCACCACCACCGCCGCCGCGCTCCCCCACAGCAGGCCGGGACGCGCCTCGACCAGACGGCGCAGCCCCTCGGCGCCCGCCAGCAGCAGCGCCGGCAAAAACACGAACACCAAACCCTGCTGCCCCATGTGAATGATGGCATAAAACACCAGCGGCGGCGCGATCCACAGCACAAAAAACCAGAATAACCGGCTGCTCAGCCAGGCGCGCGGGCGGCGCAGTTCGGTCAGCCAGTAAACCAGCGGCAGCAGCGCCAGCGCCCCGCCGTACAGCGTGTAGGGAATCAGCTTGACCAGATTGCGCTGCAAACCAAACAAGCCGGCCCCGGCCAGCACGTTTGTGGTCGTAAAAAACGAGGCGGTGAACGCGCCCGACCCGGCCAGGTAAGCCTGCAAACCACTGCTGTAGGCCATCAGCGGCAAAAACCACGCCAGGATGGTCGCCGCGCCCAGGATGGCGGCCAGCGCCAGTTTGACCACGCCCAGCCGGTAACACGCGAACAGAATCAGCGGGGCCAGGAACATCAACGTTTGCTGCCGGAAGCCGCCCACCAGCGCTAGGAAAACCACCGTCCACCATAACCAGCGCGTCTGCCCGGCCATAATCCGGTACAGCAGCCAGACCGAAAAGATGGTAGCGAAGGTATCCAGCGTGTGCGGCAGCGCAATTTCGCCGTAGAACCAGAACAACGGGCTTGCCAGCAGGAACAGCGCCGCCAGCAGCCCCGTCACCGGGCTGAACATATCGCGCCCCAACAGGAACAGCGCCGCCACCGACAGCCCGGAACTGACGATGCTGATGAATACCATCGTGCGCTGCGGGTCGTTGAACAGGGCATTGATGACCTGCGCCAGCGCGATATAAACGATGTAACCCGGAAACTGCGGCGCGCCTTCCAGCACGTTAAAATCCAGGATGCCGAAGGCCATGTTCACTGAGTCCCAATGGTAAAGGTACTGGCTGGCGAACGGCAGCCGCGTGAACACGGTCAGCAGAAACAGCCCCGGCACAATCCAGCGAGCGCGGCGGTTATCCTTCAGGAATGCGTGAATGTTCAACGGGTGCCTCCGGCGGCTTGTTCGAGCTGCGGCGTATCTTGGCGGCGACCGGCGCGCTCCAGCAGGCGCGGCAGCAGCAGATAAATGAAGATGACGGCGGCGACCAGCGGGATTAAACCGGTCAGCCCGCGCAGGCCCAGGATGATGCCGTAGTTGCGGGCGATGTCCCCTTGCAGGAACAGCGGCAGCGAATAGTCCAGCAGCGGGCTGTGGGCGTTCATCTGCGCGAACGTCTCCGGCCATTCGTCCACCGGCGGCCAGCCCTGCCCGCCGATGGTCATCACCCACACGCTCGCCAGCGAAACGATCACCAGCGCGCCGATAAGGATTTTACCCCAGGCGTGCGGCAGCAGCCGGTTAAAAGCGAAGATGATCGGCAGCACCAGGAACGGCAGCATCGGCACCAGATAGCGCGGCCCGACCGTGAAGCCGCCCCACCACATGATGCTGGCCGCGTTGTAGGCAAAAAACCCGGCCACCACCAGCACCGCCACCACCGCCACGTCGCGCTGATCTTTACGCACCCGCCACATCCAGTACAGGCCGGGCAGTGCCAGCAGCAAAAAGGGCGAGATCAGAAAGATGCCCCGCACCGGGCTGAAGGTCAGCCCATACAGGCGTTCCAGCGAGGGCATGGTCAGGCTCATGAAGCCGGTCTGGTGTTCCGACTGCCAGTTGGTGGAGTATTCGTAACCGGCGGGCAGCGGCGTGCCGAAGATGGCGTAGTTATACCCCGCGAAGATCAGCCCCAGCGGGATGGCCGCCAGCACCACCCGGTACAGCGCCAGCCGGTTCGGCATTCTGATGGCCGCCCAGATGAAGATGATGCCCAGGAACGGCACGACCGGATATTCGGTGATGGTCGCCAGGCCGAACAGCAGCCCGACTGCCCACAGCCAGTTCAGGCTGGCCTTTTCGTGGATCACCCGCCACAGCAGAAAGAACCCGGTAAACGTGCCGAAGGCCGCCATCTGGTGCTGGTACAGCACGTTACTGTAAGGGAAGGCGATGGTCGCCAGCCCGAACGCCAGCGCCAGCGCGAAGGCATATCCCGGACGGCTGGCAAAACGCGCCGCGAACAAAAACACGACCACACCCAGCAAAGCCGACGGCACGGCCATCGCAAAAAAGGTCATGAACGTCAGCGCCAGCCCTTCGTAAACTGCCTCTGGCCGGATGCCTTCGCCTTCCGGGTTGAGCGTGTCGCTGAAGCTGCCGATTCCCTGCCCGCTTTCGATGAAACGCGCCACCGGCGGCAGCGCGGCAACGGCCTTAAAGACCATGTAAAACGGCAGCGCCACCAGCGATGGGCCGAGCGATTTGTCTGTGTAATAATGCCCGTTGAAAAAAGCCTTGTCGCCCGTGTTTTCGTGATAGTCGTCTATGTACAACACGCCCCGGTCGCCGAAGGCATATACCAGGTCGGCGCGGGAATTTGCGCCCCAGTCGGCCCACTTGGGCATGAAGTAGCCGTAACAAACCAGCAGAATCAAAAAAAGCGTGATGGCGTAGGTTCGCCGCGAGCGCATAACATCCATGTCTAACCCCTGGAACTGGCGTTTCATTCCAACGGTTTGATGTTACCTTACGCGGCTTGCAGCGGCATAAACATATCGGCGGTCACGAATCCGCCCGCCTTCGACCGCCGCCTGCATCTGGCGCGGGCTGGCGCCGGCGAACACGTTGCCGGAAGCGCCGCCTTCCACAAACTGCGCCACCAGCCTGGACAAGCCCCCGAAATTAAAGCCCGGCGTCACGCCGGACTGTTCGGCCTCGAAGACTCCCGCGATTTCCAGCAAGGCATCCGTCAGCGACGACGCGGCGAAAACCGTCACGGCGCGGCTGTCCCGCGCATGAACCGACAGCGCCGGGGAAAACAGCAGCATGAGACTGATCGGCAAAATCCGTCGAAGTTTGTTATGTTCCATGTTCCTTTGGACTCATCTCGCAGCGGTCAATCCAGTGTAATACGGCGGCGAGCTGCGCCAGGTGCAGTTCCAGCGCCAGAAAACCCACCCCCGGCGCGCTCCGGTCACGCTCTGCCAGACGTGTTTCATATTCCTGCTGGCAGGCGGTCTTTTGCGCCTGGACGATGGGAATGGTCGGCAGGTTAAGCAGGCGCGCCACGTACAGCCGGCTGAGGAATTCCACCCGCACCCGTCGGATGCTGGCAGACGGCGACGGCTCGTACAGCCAGGTTTGCAGCTGTTCGCGGCCTGCCGAGGTCAGTTCGTACTCGACCCGCGCCGGCGCGCGCGCCGCTTCCACCTCGCTGCCGGTGATCAATCCCTGCCCGGCCAGCCGCTTCAGCACCGCATAAAGCTGGCTGGTACTCAGCTTCCACACCCGCCCTAATTCGTCCGAGTCGTGAAAACAGGCCAGCAGTTGGTAGCCATGGCTGGCCTGCGCGGCCAGCAGGCCCAGCAGCGTTTCGTCCGGCGTCAGTTGGTTCATGGTCGCTATTCTATCGTGGAATAGATTACAAAACAACTACACGATATTGGCCGTAGACCTCACCCGTCGTACAATGGTGATAACACCGAAGCGCGCAAAGGAGCAGCAGCCCGTGAGCCAAACACCTTCCCCACCGGTTGTGCTGGTGGTAGACGATGACTGGATGATCCGAGAAATCATCCAGGCGCATCTGGATTATGCCGGTTATACCGTCCTGATGGCGCACAGCGGCGAGAAGGCGCTGGAGATCACCGCCCAACGCACCCCCGATCTGGTTATCCTCGATCTGCGGCTGCAAGGCATCGGCGGCCACGAAGTCTGCGCGCGCCTGAAGGCCGACCCCAGAACCCGCGACTCTGCCGTACTCATCACCACCGCGATGGACGATGACGAGTCCCGCCTGCGCGCGGTCGAAGCCGGCGCGGATGATTTTCTACCCAAACCTTTCGACGCGCTGGTGATGCTGACCCGCGTCAAAAGCCTGCTCCGCATCAAGACACTTCAGGACGAACTCAGGCATCGTCAGCAGCGGCTCGAAACCATCCTGATCCGGCACGTAGGCGCAGAAGCCGCCCGCCGTATCCTCGATGAACTGGATGCTCAGCCGGTGCGTTCATCCCGAACCTGACCCAACCTGACGCCGCGCCACCGGACGCTATACGCCGGTTGGCATTCGGGGCAATCGCTGGTAAAAATAGCCCGCAGCGTGTTTGAGGTTTACCGGAGATGACACTCGGCAGAAATCCCCGGCGTCCGCCCCGTCAGAGGAGCGGCGGCCCGCCGGCCTGGTTCGTTTTTATCATCGGCGTCGCCATCGTGTTTGGCATCTATTATGTCTGGGATGGCGTGCAGAACTTCCTGCGGACAGGCGGACGCGGCGTGGCCGAAAACACCGAGCAGGCGCAGGTGTTCATCACGGCAGCCCCGGTGCGCCCCACTGCCAACCGGAATATCCTGCCGACCTTTACCCCGATGCCGACCTGCCAGGATTTTGTCGTTAGTGTGCCGAATGCCATCGTCCGGGAAGCGCCCAGTCCCAACGCGGCCATCGTCACATCCTATTCGCAGAACGAATCGGTTTGTGTGCTGGGGCGTCCGCAGCCGGAAAGCGAATGGTACACGATTGACATGAACCCCCGCACGCGCCGGCTGGAAACCGCCTACATGCACCAGTCGGTAATCGCCGCCGTTTACCCAACGCCGACCCCGACGCGCACGCCGTCGCCGACCCCGACGCGCGCGCCGTCGCCCACGCCGACCGTGACCATCACGCCCAGCGCGCGCCCGACCGACACGCCCGACCCGGACGTGACCGACACGCCGCCGCCCACCATCACGCCGTCGCCTACGCTGCCGCGCGTGAACATCTGAGGCGAAAAAATCGGGCGGCCACGCCACAGCGTATCCCTACGGCGCTGCCCGATAATGAGGAACGTGTAGGGGATCGCCGATGTGCGACCGCAGGAAGTTCCCGCGGATCACTCTCTTGCAAGACATACTTGTTTGGGTTGTAGGGGCGGGTTTGACAAACCCGCCCGCTTTTTGGATGGTCTCGAAGGTCGGGATGAGCAGATCTACCGCGAATGCGCGGTGGTCTGCGCCAAGCGCCGGAACCAACCCGGCGCGTGCATCTGGGTCAACAGCGCAGCCAGCAGACGCAGCGCCGCGCCCGCCAGGATGATGACCACCAGGTTTATGCCCAGGTTGTACAGCCCGCTGCCGATCATCGGACCCACGAACGTGCCCATGAAGATGATCTGCGTATAGGCGGTGGTATAACGCGACCGCTGCTCTAGCGGTGTGCTTTCGCTGAAGAACGCAAACAGGGCGATGCCCGCCGCCGTCCACGAACCGCCGGTCAGCGCCGCCGCCAGCAGCGTGATATGCAGGCTGGGAGCCAGCGCCACGATCAGCGCCCCCAGCGACGTGCCAATCAGCGCCAGCGCGATCACCTGACGATTACCAATCCACTGCGCGAGGCGAATGGTGAAAGCCGCCATCACCGCCCCCGCCGCCAGTTCCGCCAGCCCAAACAGCGCCATAAAACCTTCGCCGGCGTCCAGGTTATTGACCAGATGCAGCGGCAACAGCGGCAGCACCGAAAAAAACGCGATATGCGCAATGCCGCAGACGAACCCCACCCGTAGAAAATCCGGCGAGCGCCAGGGGTTCGCGGCGGGGTCGGCGGTCATAATGGGGGCCGGCAGCGGCAGCAGCCGAACCTGCGTCACATGCCACATGCTGACCATCGTCAGCAAAAAGGCCAGCACAAACATAGCCTGATAGTTGAACGGAAATGGCGCTTTTTCCAGCCACACGCCTAAGGCCAGACCGCTGAGACCGACGGTGGCATTGAGTATCAGCGAACGCTGGCCCAACAGCGGCGTCACCCGCTTTTCGTTGACCGCCTCGCGTATCATCACCAGGAACACCACCGATGCCACCCCCTGCGGAATAGCCGGCAGCGTCAGGGACAGAACTAACCAGATCGGCTGGAAATCCACCGGCATGAACGGCGTGAAAGCCGGCAGCAAAAACGACAGCCGGAAACCAAACTGCGGCCAGAACAGCGCCTTCAGTGTATTGGTGTAGCGGCTCATCCACCAGTTGCTTAAGGACGCTGACAGCAGCAGCATGATCGCCGGCAGCGAGGTCAGCAGACTCAGTTCGTTCGCCTCCGCTCCCAGGCGAATGGCATACACCGACAGAAAGCGGTTGGTGGCCGGGAATGCCAGGCCGAACCAGGCAATATCCAGTATAAGATGGTGAAAGTTGGATTGTTCCTGCGTCTGTGGATGCGCGATTGAAAGCCGCATAGATGAAACACACCTGTGATGCGATATACAAAACACCGATAGAAATAACACCGCTCCATGCCAGGCGAAGCGTTGATTTCCCTACGATTGACCCACGCTGTCATTATTAATTACTTATTGGATTGGCAGTCAAAAGCTGCCGGCGTCGAGGTGGACGAAACGATCTCGACACTGCATTAAGCCCGAATTGATGATATAACCATTAAGGCGCTTTGAATAGCACCATTTGCCTGATGAGTCCGGTTTTGAGTTCCAGGCCGAGTCAGAGTATATTCATAGTGGGGATCAACGAATAAAAGGGAGATTGCCATGTCGTTTTTTGGCAGCCGCCGCCAGGCTGAACCGTCTGCTTTGTCCACCCCGCCCGAACGGCCAGAACCGCCCAAACCAACCGTCCCCGCCTCGCCGGTGGGGTTTGAAACCGTCCTCGGCGCAAACAGCACCATCGAGGGCGTTTTGCGCAGCGCCGCGAACGTGCGACTGGATGGCACATTTAAAGGCACGCTGGAAATCAGCGGCAATATTCTGGTCGGGGAAACTGCTAAAATCGAGGCGGACATCAACGCCAAAAACATCTCTATCGCCGGCGCGGTACGCGGCAACATCAGCGGCAAAAAAGTGCAGCTTCTACGGACAGGCCGCGTCTGGGGGGACATCCGTGCCGCCGCCCTGACGACCGAAGAAGGCGCGTTTATTGACGGCAAGATCACGATGGTCAGCCATGAAGCCGCTGCCCCTGCCGCCGAACCGGCGCCCGAAGCGCAGGAACAGATGCCCGCCGTTGCCACGCCCATCGCCCACCAGGACGAACCGGAAGCCATCGCCGAAGAAACGCCGACGGCGGATGAGCCGACCGAACCGGCAGACGAAAGAGAAGAGGTCGCCGGGGATGATGCCGATCTGGATTCGTCCGAGCCGCGCAGCGAACAGTAATGTTTGTTGCTCCGCCCAGGTTGAGCGAAAGCAGGAGTTCTGGTGTGCGTCGTCTGATAACCGTCTTTTTTGTACTGAGCGTCCTGGCGGCGCTGGGGCTGGCACTGTTCGCGCCTGACCAGCGGCTGACGTCGCAGCTTCAGATCGCGGCGCTGGCGCTGCTGGTTGTGTTCGTGGCCGACCGCCTGTTTGGCATTTTCAGGCCGCCATCCCGGCGGACGCGCATTCCACCCTCGCAGATCGCGGAAATGGAAAAACTGTACTTCCGCGCCATGCGCGAGATGATTAACGACCAGCCCAATTTAGCCCAGGCTATCAACGACCTTCAGCGAATCATCTCGATGGACCCGCGCTACAAAAACGCCCACCACTACCTCAAGCGCGCCCTCATTCTGCAATCCGAAGGCACGCCGACCGCGCCGCCTTTTACGCCTTCCCGCAGCAGCGCCGAGTTCTTGCAAATTCAGGAACAGTTGATTGATCCTGAACCCGACGTGCGGAAATCGGTCGTCATGGAACTGATCCAGTACGGCGAAATCGCCACCGACCCCCTCATCGCGCTGCTGATGGACGAGGATGCCGACGTGCGCATCCACGCCGCAACGGCGCTGGGCTGGGTCGGCGGTCGCCATGCGGTGCAGCCGCTTCTGGTCGCCCTGCAGGACGAAAACGCTTACGTCCGGCGTTATGCCGCGCGGGCTATGTGCTGGGTCGTGGACGAAAGCAGCGTTGACGGATTGATCGAGGCGCTGAAAGACGAGGATAACTACGTGCGCCAGTACGCGGCCCGCGCCCTGGGCTGGAGCCAGGACTCCCGCGCCGTCCGCCCGCTGCTGGAACTGCTCGCCCTGGAAGAAAACGCCGACGTGCGCGATTACGTACTGACGGCGCTTGATGACCTGGGCGAACGCCCAACCCGCATCGAACGCGCGCTGGACGTGACGGAAGAGTAAGCGCCCGTGAACCTGCTCCTGGACGTGGTAGACCTGATGCAGCTGCAGGAAGTATGGAGCTGGCGGCCTATCGTCGTGGCCTTCAGCCGTCTGGAACGCCGCGAGGCGCTGCCCGGTTCGATTCGTTTCGACCTGAACGCGCTGATACCGCGCCTGGCTCAACTGCGCCGTTCGCCAGACTGGCTGAACGCGGCCAATGACCCCGCCCGGTTGCCCATCCGCGACTTTTCCGAAACCGACCTCAGCCGCTTGTGTCCCGACACCAGCGCGGACACCGTGCGCCAATCGCTGTTCGACGCCGCTTATGACCGTTTTGTGGTCGCCCGCTATCGGGGCAGCGCCGGCCCGACCTGCCGCCTGTTGCTTGCCCTGGCCGAGGCGCGCCGGCTAGACGCCGCCGATTACCTGGACGATTTACACCTGCCGCGCCCTGGCTCGCCGGACTGGATTCCGGCGGACATCACCGACGAGATTCGCAGCCTGGACGGGCGTTACGATGCCGCCGAGCCGGGTACGCCTGCCGCTTACGTCATCGCCGACTCGTTCTGGACGCTGCTGGTCAAAGCCGAAACTGCCGATCTCGAAGCCGCCGCCCGCTGCCAGGACGAAACCCCGGCGGCGGACGCTCGTCGGCAGTTAGCCGAACTGGTTGAGGTCGCGCGCGCCTGGAACCGGTCGCCCTCGGTCGTCGGCTTGTGTTATCAGATTGTATCGGAGACTGAAAATCGTGATTAAGGTGCTGTTTGTTTGTACGGGGAATATCTGTCGCTCGCCGATGGCCGAGGCGGTTTTGCAGGACATGGTGAACAAAGCCGGGTTAGCCGATCAGATCGAGGTGGACTCGGCGGGTACCGGCCCCTGGCACGTCGGCGAACGCGCTCACTCCGGCACGCTGGACGTTCTGCGGCGGCACAATATCCCCTACAACGGGCGCGCCCGCCAGATCAGCCCCGCCGATCTCAACCGGTTTGATTACGTGCTGGCGCTCGACCGCTCGCACCTGTCCTATCTGCGGCGCTATGCCAACGGCAGCGACGCCGAGATCGCCCTGTTTCTCAGTTATGCCCGGCAGGCCGGTCTGGTAGATACAGACGAAGTGCCTGACCCGTATTACGACGGCAAATTCGACTTAACCTACGATCTGGTGCTGAAGGGCTGCCGCGCCTTTTTAGACTACCTGCGCCGGAAGCATGGGCTGTAGAAAGTCTATAGTCGTCAGTCATCGGCTTTTAGGTTTTGACTAAAGACTACGGACTATAGACTACCGACTGCCTTTCGCCGGCGTCTTTTTCGTAGGTGACGGCTTGCGCACCTCGGCGGCGCGTTTGACGACCACCGGCGGCGTTTCCTTCGCCTTCAGCGTCCGCTGAACCTCGTGCAGCAAAAGCTGGCTGTTCTGGTGATCGCCCGCCAGCGGGATATTGAGCGCCGCGCCTGCTCCGATCACCAGCAGGCCCGGCAGCAGGTTGCCGCTGACGATGATAAACCCGCCCACCAGCGCCAGCGCGACGGTGATGATAATCCGGTCGCGCGGCTCTACACCGTCCGCCACCGACCCCTTGATGACCGTCACGCCGCCCAGCCGTTCCGCCTTGCCTTGCAGGCGCGTGGTGCGGGAAAAACGCCCCATCACTTTGGAAGATACGCCTAGCGCGAACCTGCCGCTTTTTTCCACCCACCCTTCCAGTCCCGGACGGCTGCTGGTGCCTTTCTGCTGCAAGCGTTCGTTCAGCGCGCTCATACACTGGGCGACGGTTTTTTCGGTGTAATAGGTAAAACGCAACCTCTGTTCTCCTTCTGCGGCCTCAGATGTTCGGGATCAGCATCCCGCCGTCCACCACGAACACCTGTCCGGTCGTATAGTCCGACGCCGGCGACGCCAGATACAGCGCGATTCCCGCGATGTCCTCCGGTTCGCCGATGCGCCCCGCCGGTGCGCGTTCCTTAAACTGCCGCTGGAGTTCGTCGCTTTCCCACAGCGCGCGGGCGAAGCGGGTTCTGACCAGCCCCGGCGCAATCGCATTCACCTGGATATGGTCTATACCCAGCTCCATCGCCAGCGTTTGCGTCAGGTTGATGAGCGCGGCTTTGGTCATGCTGTAGATACCTTGCAGCCGCCCCGGACGGATGCCGTTCACCGACGCCACGTTGACAATTTTGCCGCCCCCGTTCCGCCGCATGTGCGGCACGACTGCCTGCGCCAACCACACCGCGCCCATGATGTTGACCTCAAACGTCTTCTGCCACATGCTGTCCTCGGCCTCCAGCAGCGGGCCGAAGTGTGGGTTGGTGGCGGCATTATTGACCAGAATATCCACGCGCCCGTAGGCTTCCACCGTTCGCTGTACCAGCCCTTGCAGGGCGGTTTTGTCGCCGTTATGCGCAGCCAGCGCCAGCGCCTCGCCGCCACCGGCGCGAATCTGCTCGGCGGCAGCGTCCAGCCCTTCCTGCTTCCGACTGCTGAGGACGACTTTCGCTCCTGCCCCGGCGTAAGCCCCGGCAATCGCCAGGCCGATACCCCGCGACGCGCCGGTGATGATCGCCACCTTGCCGCTCAGATCAAATCCATTATTCATCTTTATCCCCACAAATTAGAACAATTATGCTGTTTTTACGCCTGCCGTCAAGTGATGTCATTGTGACGATTCCGGCGGGAATCCGCAAGCTCTGGTATGCTGGGTGGCAGGGTAATCGCTTGAAGCTATCGAACCTCAATATGCAGAGTTTTCGCTTTTTAACTCCACCCTCAAACCCCCGAATTCAGGGCGAGGGCTTAATCACGTCGCCAGCAAAGTCTCCCCCGAATTCGGGGGAGATTGAGAGGGGGTCTGAATGCTTTTGAAGCGATTACCCTGTGCTGGACGGCGTTTGCCCGCGTTTAACGGAGAAGCTGTTCATGGCGATTTACGATATTACCCGCACCGTTTCGCCCCGGACGCCGGTCTGGCCGGGCGACACGGCCTACCGCGTCGAACACATCATGCGGCTGGCGGACGGCCAATCGGTCAATCTGACTACGCTGACCTTCAGCCCACACACCGGCACGCACATTGACGCCTACTACCACTACGAACACAGCGGCGCGCACCCGGCGGCCATGCCGCTCGATGCTTACATCGGCCCCGCCCGCGTGGTGACGGTGGCGCAGCGCGCCGGCCCACTGACGCCGCAGGACTTCCCGCCCGGCAGCCTGGACGGCATCGAACGCCTGCTCGTTCACAGTCCGGTGAGCGAACTGGACGAAACCGTGTGGCCGGCGGAATTCCCTTACCTCAGCATCGAACTGATCGAGCGGCTGGCGGCAGGGGGCGTCCGGTTGATCGGCCTGGATTCACCCTCGGTGGATGCCTTCGATAGTACAGAATTAATGTGTCATCATGCCCTGAGCCGTTATAAAATGGTGAATATCGAACTGCTCTGGCTGCGCGGCGTTCCTGACGGCGATTACGAACTGATCGCTCTGCCGCTCAGGCTGGACGAAACCTGTGGTTCGCCGGTGCGCGCCATACTACGGACGCTGTAAATCGAAGGGAGCGAGTCGAATGCAAGGTCTGGCATGGATCTTTTTCGTGCTGTTCGCCCTGACGCTGGCCGGGATGTACCTGGCGATCCGCCGCGCCTGGGCCGCGCCCGGCATGGTGGCCGGGGTCGGGGTGGTCTTAAGCATCATTCTGATGACGCTCATCTCGCTGGCGCAGGATAACTTCCCTATCCAGGCAATCATCGTCGGCATCCTGCTGGGCGGCCTGTTCAGCGGCGCGACACTGGCCGTCGCCTGGTACTTCCACAGCACCGAAATGCGCGCGCGTTACGCCGGCGAAGAAGACCCAACCGCCGAACAGGTCTGACGAGTATCACGATGTGACGACGATCACCAGTTCATAATCGCCGTCGCCTTCAAAGCGGCGCGCTTCCAGCCGGTACATTCCGTCGGCGGGCAGCCTGACCTGCACGATCTGAGCGTCTTTGCCCATCGCCGCGTCGGCGGCGTCGTCGTTTTCGGCCAGCCGGCTGCCGTCCGGCGCCAGCAGCGCCAGCATCGGGTCGAGCGTGCCGCTGATCGTCTGGAGGGTCAGCGTCAGGGTTTGCCCGGCCCGCCCGGCAAAGCTCCAGCGTTCCACCGGCAGCGCCGCCGTGATGCTGCCGCGCAGCCGGGTGACGCCCGCGCCGCTCAGGTCAAAGACCTGTTCGCGGCTGACGCCCAGGCTGTAACTGCCGCTGCCGTCCACGCGCGCCACCTGCACCGTATACACGCCGTCCAGGGGCAGCGCCAGATCGGGAATCTGCGCGTCCGTCAGGTTCGGCAAATCCGTCCCTTCCTGGTCGTCATTGGCGGCCACTTCGCTGCCATCCGGTCCGACCAGCCGCAGCGCAACATCCATCAGGCCGCCGCCGTTGTCGCTGGCGGAAATCGTCACCCACTGTCCGGCGCTGCCCGCGAACGTCCAGTCCTGGCGGGGCGTCTGGGCATTGAGCGTCCCCTGCGCCTGCACGCCCAGCGTCAGCGCCTTCAGGCCGACGCGCCCGGCTTCTACCCGCAGGCTCATGGCGGTGATCGCGCCAAAAGTCCCGTCGCTGTCGGCGATATACACCGTGCCGTCCGGCGCGGCAGCCAGGCCGCGCGGGCTGACCACCTCGCCCGGCAGCGGCGAGGTGGCTACAATGCGCCCCACGCCCCCTTCTACTGCTCCATCCGGGCCGGCGATCAGTACGCCCTGATTTTCGGTCGCCAGCAAAAACCGGCTGCCCAGGGCGGCGAAACCGTTCACGATCATGCCGGCGGTGTTCACTTCGGCCAGCGGCGCAAAACTCTCGCCGTCCAGCGCCCATATCGCGCCGTCCGCCGCCAGCGCCAGCAGCCGCCCGCCGCGATCAGCCGCCAGCATCGGTTGGCCGGTTATGCTTTCGTCAAAACGAATCGCGCGTTCAGTATCGCCCTGGAAGGCACGCACAAAAACGCCGCTTTCGTCCTGATCGGTGGCAAACAGCGTGCCGTCCGGCGTCATGGCGACGCTGGCGGGCGCGTCCACGCCAAAGCCGTCCAGGCCTGCGCCCCACTGACCGTCCGCGCCCAGGACAAAAATACACCGGCAGGCAGGGTCGGCAATATACAGCGTCCCGGTTTCATCGGCGGCAATGCCGGACGGCCTCATCAGATTTTCGTTAGAGATGGTATCCAACACTGCGCCGGTGGCCGCGTCCAGTTCGATCACCCCGACCCCGGCGTCCACTGCAAACAACCGGCCATCCGCCGCCAGCGCCAGGCCGCCCAGGTCAACGAAGGCGTTTTCGCCATCGCCGGCGGTGCGCGCCGTCTGCCATAGCGCGCCGTAAGCCGGCATCAGCGGCTCGGACGCCGCGCCGGATACCAGGCTGTCCGCCACCGCATCAAAAAGCGGCTCAAAACTTTCCTGGTTGGCCGCCAGCGCGCGCCCGACGATCACCAGAATCGTGCCGCCCGGCAGCGCAGCCGCCCGCCCCAGCCCCAGCAGCATCCCGTCGGCGTCCGCGCTGCGCTCGGCGATCACGCCGTCATAGCCCATCAGCACGCCCGGCGCGGTTTCCAGCCGTGCCATACCCATGCTGAACAGATACCCTTCCAGCGCGGCAATCGGGTCGGCCTCGCCCTCAACCGGAATCAGCGCCAGCGTCAGCATCGGGATTCCCGGCGGGCGCGTCTCCGGCATAGCGACGAGCGTCTGCGCCAGTTGCAGCGTTAACACGCCGTCCTGTTCAGAAGGCAGCGGCGGGTCCCACCCTTCCGGGTACACCAGCGCCAGATCGCCGGCTTCCCAGGCATAAGGCAGGTAGCCGCCGGTTTGCGCCAGCACGGGCGCGGCCAGCAGAATCACAAGCAGCGCCAGCATCCGTCGTGGATTTCGCATTCGTCCCTTCCTTGTGCCGGAGTCCCGTGACCGGCGATTCGATTGATACCGGTGACTATTGACTACACAACCTACACCGCCGGAAAGTGCACCGGGTTACGCCGTTACTCGCGCGGGATGCTGGCGATCACCGGCAGGCCAAGCGCCTCCACCTGTTCGCGGCGGCGCAGGTTCGGGTCGAGATATTCGGCCAGGAACGCCAGCCCGATTCCCGCCAGCAGCCCGATGCCCAGCCGGATGAACGGCGCTAAACGATTGGCGACCGGGGGCGGCGCGGCTGCCACCCGCGGCGAGTCGAGAAACGTCACCAACGCCGGCTGCTGGCCCAACTGCGGAAAATAATCCTGGGCGCGGGTTTTAAGCACGTCCATCGCCGCCGCCAGAATGGTTTCCAGGCCGTCCGCGTCGGGATAACTCAGCGTGATCTGCCCGACGCTGCGCCGGTTATCCGCTGCCACACCCAGCGCCGCCGCGTCAACCGTCACGCCCTGCGCGGCGGCCAGCCGCGTGATTTCGTCGGCGAAGCTGCTGCTGCGTACCCAGTCGGTCATGGCGTTGACGGTATATTCCGACGCTAACCAGACATCCTGGTAATCTCCGTCGCGGTTGGGGATGGCCTCCAATACCTGCGCGGCGCTGTAACGAAAGGTGGCGCTATAACCGCCGGAAACCGCCGGCTGGCCGTTCAGGAAGTCCGGCAGCACCAACGCCGCCGCCACCACCACCGGAATCGCCACCAGCCACCAGCGGCGCAGCAGCACCCGTAGAATCATCATCAGTTCCATAGTGTGTCTATCATCCCCGGTTTTTGGCGCGTTCGCCACCTGCCGATTGCCGAGTCCGTCTTGCGGCTTTATTATACACGCTGAGGAGGCTTTCACATGCGAAACTCATCCACCCCCCCACAGGGACGCGCCGGGTTGGGACAGCGGCTTTTTGCTTTCTGGTATGCTCAGGCCGACCCGCTGCAATTCGACCGCACCTTTGAAGCCATCAAGCGGCGCTTGCTGGCCGACCTGTCCGGCGATGTGCTGGAAATCGGGCCGGGAACAGGCACGAATTTTGCCTATTTTCAGCCGGGTATCCACTGGATCGGCGCGGAGCCGAATCTGTTTATGCACCAGCATCTGCGCCGCACCGCCCGGCGCGCCGGGCTGACCGCGCCGGACATCCGCCCGCTGTCGGTCGAACACCTGGACTTGCCGGATGAAAGCGTGGATGTGGTCGTCAGCACCCATGTCATGTGTTCGGTGAACGACCAGCCGCGCGCCCTGGGCGAAATCCGGCGGGTGCTTAGACCTGGCGGGCGTTTCGTCTTTCTGGAACATGTGGCCGCGCCGCGCGGCACCTGGCTGCGCCGGGCGCAGAATACCATCAGGCCGGTCTGGGCGGCAGTCGGGGACGGCTGCTACCCCAACCGCGAAACCTGGGCGGCCATCAGCAGCGCAGGCTTCAGCAGCGTGAATATCGAACATTTTGACGTGCCGCTGCCGATTGCCGGCCCGCACATCGCCGGTTACGCCGTGAAATAATTACCCAGTGCAGTTGCCGGTTTCAATTTGTCAGTTGCCGGTTTCAATCACAACCCTTAATAACGCTGAAGACCTGATCCGGCGGCTTATGGACTTGTGATTTATAGGCAGCATTCAAGCCGGATGCGCTGAGATTGCACCGGTGCTGGAGAACTCCGCCCAGGCCGTTTCGACATAATTGCCGATCTGCCGGTTGAACACCTGCGTATCAAACCGGAGCGCGTGGGCGCGCAGGACTGCCGGGTCATAGGCGCGCGGCTCGAAGGCCGCCATCGCCGCCATCAGACTTTCGACCGTCATCGTATCGAACAACACGCCGGTTTTGCCGGGGATGACCGTATCGAGCGCGCCGCCGCCGCCGAAGGCGATCACCGGGCGGCCTGCCGCCTGCGCCTGCACCGGCGTGATGCCGAAATCTTCCAGCCCCGGAAACAGAAACGCCCGACAGCGCGCCATCAGCCCCGGCAGTTGGTCGTCCGGCACGTAACCCAAAAACTCGACCGTCGGGCCGGCCAGCGCCTTCAGACGTTCCAGGTCGCGCCCCCTGCCGCCCACCTTCAGCGGCAGGTTCAGCCGGGTGGCCGCCTGCACCGCCAGATCAATGCGCTTGTACGGAATCAGCCGCGACACCACCAGGAAATAATCGTCCACCTCGGCGGACGGCTGGAAACGCGCAGTATTCACCGGCGGAAAAATGATGGTCGAGTCGCGGTGATAATAGGTTTTGATGCGCGCCTGAATTTCGGTCGAGATGGCGATGAAATGATGCACGCGCTGTGCCGCCGCATAATCCCAGCGCCGCAGCGCCGCCACCAGCGGGCGCAGCGCCAGTTCTACCGGCCTGCCCAGCCCCTCACGGGCGATGTAGTGGTCAAGCTCCCAGACATAGCGCGTGGGCGCCAGGCAGTAGCAGATATGCAGCGTCCGGTCGCCATACCGGACACCGTGACAGAAGCCGCTTTTATTGCTCAACACCACATCGTAAGCCGATAGGTCTAAACCGCCCCAGGCCGGTGGGTACAGCGGCAGATACGGCTGGTGATGGCGGTGAATGCCGGGCATCCGGTCTATCCACAGCGTGCGAATGTCCCAATCCCGATAGGCGGCGGGCATCAGGTCGGGCGCGTAAATGCTGGTAAAAATCGGGCTGCCGGGGTACAGGTCTGCCAGCGCCGCCAGCACATCCTCCGCCCCGCCGATCTGGTTCAGCCAGTCGTGAACGAGCGCCAGTTTCATCAGGTTTCCGGCAGATATTTGCGCACTGGCGCGAAGGTTCGCCGGTGAACCGGAGACGGGCCGTAGGCTTCCAGCGCCGCCTGATGGCGCTTCGTGCCGTAGCCTTTGTGGATGGCGAAACCGTACTGCGGCAGTTCGGCGTCCAGCTTCGTCATATATTCATCCCGCCATACTTTCGCCAGGATGCTGGCGGCGGCGATGCTCAACGAACGGGTATCCCCGCCGATCAGGCTCACCTGGGGGATATGCGCCATTTCCGGCCACAGCATCGCGTCCAGAAACAGGCAGGCCGGCGAAAAGTCCGCCCCGGCCAGCGCCTGATCGAGCGCCCGCCGCATCGCCAGTTTGACCGCCGGGACGATGCCCAGGTCGTCAATTTCGGCGTGGCCGGCGCTGCCCACGCCCCAGGCCAGCGCCGTTTCCTGAATACGGCTGACCAGCCGCGACCGCGCGCCCGGCGTAAGCTGCTTGCTGTCGCGCACGCCGGCCAGAACTTTATGCAGGTCGGCGCGCTCCAGCGGCAGGCACACTGCCCCGGCGGACACCGGCCCCGCCCAAGGGCCGCGCCCGGCCTCATCTATCCCGAAAATGTAATGGTAGCCCAGGGCGAAATATTCCCGCTCATGTCTGAGGCTGGCGGTCGGGCTGTTTTTTGGCATACACCCCCCAGAACCAGTTGCGCCGAATCTGCCAGATTTCCACCAGCAGATGCAGCGAGTCGCCGACCAGCCGCATCCGGCTGTCGGGGTCGAAATACCAGGTGATCGGCACCTGCTTGATGCGGTAGCCGCGTCGTTTGGCGACGAACAGCAGCTCGATGTCGAAGCCGATGCCGGTCATCTGCTGCACGCCGAACAGGTCTTCGGCGGCGGCCTGCGTGAACATCTTAAAGCCGCACTGGGTATCCTCGAACCCGCGCACCGCCGTCAGCTTGATGATGAAATTATTGATGCGCCCGATGATGTGACGATATTCCGGCTCGCCGATGCGCTGCGCGCCGCGCCCTTCGCGGCTGGCGATGATGACTTCGTAACCATCGGATTCCGGCGGCAGAAAACGCACCACTTCTTCGATGGGCATGGACAGATCGGCATCACAGATGAAGCGGAACGCCCCACGCGCCTCCAGCATCCCGACCTTGACGGCCAGCCCCTTGCCGCGCACCGCCGCCTGAATCACGCGCACGTAGGGGTGCGTCCGGGCAAACGCCTCAGCGACCGCTACAGTGCGGTCGGTGCTGCCGTTTTCGACCACGATCACTTCCGCCGCATAAGGCTGGGTTTTCAAAAAGGCGTCTATCTTCTCCAGGCTGGGGGGCAAACGGCCTTCTTCGTTATGCGCGGGGATGACGATGGAAAGCAGCGGGCGCTTGTTATCACTCAAGGTTTCGATTTCCTGTTCAATCACGTCCTGTATCATTGTACACCTGGGGCAGTCAGTATCCTTTCTAAATCCGCCGCCGACACGGTTCGCATCCCCTGGATGGCGCGGCGTTTGCGCCACATACGGGGTATACCGGCGATTCCGGCCAGCATCCCGCGCAGACGCGCGCGCGCCGCCGCCCCGCGCCAGGCCCGCAGCGCCTCCCAGGCCAGCCGCGCCTGCGCCCGCACCACGCGCCCGCCGTACACACGCCACAGCGCGGCGGGATAATTTTTCACCAGCACGAAAATCAGGTTGCGACCGTCGTAATAACTGGCGGTCACACCTCCGCCGGTAGCGGAAAGATGATGGTACACGATGGCGCGCGGCGTGTAAAGACAGCGCCAGCCGGTGAGCTGCGCCCGCCAGGCCAGATCAATATCTTCCAGCGAGAAGAAAAAATCATCGTCCAGCAGACCGATCTGATCCAGCATGGCGCGTCGGTATACCGCCGCGCCGCCGCAGGCGCTAAACACATCTTCTTCCCGGTCGAACTGGCCTTCATCCTTCTGCCACACGCCGCGATTGCCGGCCCGCCCGTCGAGCGTGAAATAATCGCCGGCAGTGTGGATGTGGTCGCGCCGGTCGAAAAGCAGCATTTTGCCGGCGACGATACCGACCCCGGCCTCGCGCCGGAAAACGTCCGCCGCTGCCGCCGCCCAGCCCACGTCGGCTTCGGTATCGTTATTCAGCAGGGCGATGAATTCACCCTTTGCCGCCTGGATACCGGCGTTGCACGCGCCGGTGAAACCGCGATTTTCCGGCAGTTCGATCAACCTGACTTGCGGATAGCGCGACCGCACCAGGTCTTGCGAACCGTCCGCCGAGGCGTTATCCACCACCAGGATTTCCAGCGCCGGGTAGGTCTGCCGCGCCAGCGCATCCAGGCAGTCCGGCAGAAAACGCGCGCCGTTCCAGTTGGGAATGACAACGGAGAGCAGTGCTGGGGGTTGAGTGCTAGGTGTCGAGTCCATGAGGGATAAGCGTGAAAGGGCGAGGCATGAGTTTACTCAGCACTCATACCGCATCTCTCATCACTTAAGTAATCCTTCCTTCGCCAGAAACGCATCTACCGCTTCCCGCCAGGGGCGCAGCGTGATACCGATGTGCCGCCCGGCCATGTTGTCCAGGCTGCAATAAACCGGCGGCGTGGACGGACGCGGGTACTCCTGGCCGGTGATCGGCTCGATGGGTGTATCAGCATATCCGGCCCGGTCGAGAAAATAACGCGCAAAGTGATAGCGCGAGACCGCCCCTTCGTTGACCAGATGGTAAATGCCGTAGCGCCCGGTTTCGATCAGGCTCGCCAGCGCATCGGCCAGGTCGTCATTATAGGTCGGGTTGGCGACTTCGTTGGTGACGACCCGCAGCTTTTTACCGGCCTGGGCAGCGTTTAAAATCGTCTGGATGAAGTTCTTGCCGCCGTGCGCGAATAACCAGGAAGTCCGCACGATATAATGGTGCGGGTTCAGATGCAGGGTGGCCTGTTCGCCCACCCACTTGCTGTAACCATAGGCGTTGACCGGCGCGGGCGGATCGTATTCGCGGTACGGGCGCGCGCTCCGGCCATCAAAAACCTCGTTGGTGCTGATGTACACGACCGCCGCCTTGACCGCCGCCGTCGCCAGCGCGACATGCTGCGTGCCAAAACCGTTGACGAGGATGGCTTTTTCCGGGTCGCGGGCGCAGCCGTCCACATCCGTCCAGGCCGCCGGGTGAATGACGACTTCTGGCCGGCGGGCATAGATGAATTTGTGCGTGGCGTCATAGTCGGCCAGATCAAGCTGCTCGATGCCCTCCCCCGGCACGATGTCCACGCCGACGACATCATACCCGCGCCCTTCAAGAATCTGCTTCAGCCGGCCTCCCAGGCGGCCCGCCGCGCCGGTGACGATGGTTCGCATACCCCCCGATCCTTCCTGTTAAGCTGTCGAATCATAAAACGCGCGCCGCTTTAGCGCAACACCAGGGTCAGCGTTTGGTCATCTATCAGCACTTCCGGTTGTGCGTAGCGCCCGCCCCCGGCTTGCAGTTCCAACCGGCGCAGCAGATCGTTGCCCGCGTTGGCAAGCTGCGTCACCTGTTCGCCCAGCGCATCCGGCGGCAGATCGTAGAGCGTGCCGCCCAGGTCAACGCCCACGACAACGAACTGTCGGCGAGCAGCGTCCAGCCGCAGCACCACGCCCACCGGCTGCCAGACGCTCAGACCCGGCACGAGCAGATCGGCGTAAACGACCGCGCCGCCCGGACGCAAGTCCAGCCGCACGTTACGGAACGAACCGCCGGTCGGGTCGCAGATGTCGGCGTACAGGCCGCACAGTTCCATCAGGCTGTTTTCTGTAAAGCCGATGACAGCTGTCGGCACGCCACCACTGAAACCGGTGACGAGCGAATAATAACCGGCGGCGGCGTCCAGCGACGCCTGGCCGTAATCTCCTAATATCACGACCGCATCCGGCGGTGTGGCCGCGTTTTCGACCTGCACTGCCGGGGGCGGCGCATCCGCGAAAACGGCGTCGGTGCTGCCTCTGGCGGTTAATCCGGCCAC
This sequence comes from Chloroflexota bacterium, assembly GCA_013388735.1. Lineage (GTDB taxonomy): Bacteria > Chloroflexota > Anaerolineae > Aggregatilineales > Phototrophicaceae > CFX2. The sequence goes on from JACAES010000130.1 coordinate 21,709, forward strand.
CCGCGCCGCCAGCCCCGGCAAAGCCGGCACAATCACAATCACCGCCACCAACCCGACCAGAACAACCCCAAACGCAGCGCCCAGGCAGCCGCAGCCCAGCCAGCGACTTCGCCGCTGGCGGCGGGCAGCGCGTTGAATTCGCATGATATTCTTCCTCAACTTCTCGTCCAGCCGCCATTCTACACGAGTTCGCAGCTAACTTTTAGGCGCGGTTCGGAGTAATATATTCAAAGTTCTCACAGGGGTTACGTATGCGTAAAATCACGATTGCCTTGCTGGTGATGTTCGTGAGCCTGGGTATCACCCAGGCGAAGGAAGCCCAACCCGGCGCGCCGGGACTGGGTGACAGCTACTTTCCCGACCTCGGCAACGGGGGTTACGACGTTCGGCATTATACGCTCAACCTGGATTGGGACGAGGCGACCAACGTGATCTCCGGCGCGGTCACGCTGGAAGCCACCGCCACCCACGACTTGAGTGCCTTCAACCTGGACTTCCTCGGCTTCGACATCAGCGCCATCCGCCTGGATGACGCGCCCGCCGGCTTCAGCCGCAGCGGGCGAGAGCTGACCATCGAGGCGGCAGACGGGCTGAAAACCGGCCAGGACTTCAGCCTGACCATCGCCTACAGCGGCGTGCCGGGCGATGGCGTGCCGCGCTACTACGACGTGTTCGCGCGCGGCTGGACGCGCTATGAGGGCGGCGTGTATGTCGCCAGCGAACCCAACGGCGCGGCCTTCTGGTATCCGGTCAACGATCACCCGCTGGACAAAGCCACCTACCGCTTTGAAATCACCGTCCCGCAGCCCTACGTCGTCGCCGCCAACGGCCTGCTGGCCGAAACGCGCGAAGACGACGACACGATCACCTATGTCTGGGAGTCCCACGATCCAATCGCCAGCTACCTCGTCACGGTCAATATCGGCAGTTTTGTGGTGGAGCAAACGCAGGGGCCGGACGGCCTGCCGATTCGCAATTATTTCCCGCCGCGCGTCTTCCAGCAGGCCATCGTCACCTTCCACCGCACGCCGGAGATGATCGCGTTTTTCAGCGACATGTTTGGCCCCTACCCGTTCGAGGCTTACGGCGTGGTGGTCGCCGACCACAACCTGTCGTTCGCGCTGGAAACGCAGACGCTTTCCCTGTTCGGCAGCAGCGCGGCTGCCGGCGGCGGAAATTCGGAGAACGTCGTCGCGCACGAACTGGCGCACCAGTGGTTCGGCAACAGCGTCAGCCTGGCGGAGTGGAAGGATATCTGGCTGAACGAAGGGTTCGCCACCTATGCCGCCGCGCTGTGGCTGGAACACACCCAGGGCGCGGAAGCGTTCGACCGCTACATGCGCGACCTGTATCTGCCGCTGGCGACCCCGGCGCTGGCGCTGGGGCGCTTTCTGCCGCCCGGCAACCCGCCCCCGGACAATCTGTTCAACGGCGGCGTTTACGTGCGCGGGGCGTGGCTGCTTCATGCGCTGCGCCTGCGCATCGGAGACGAGGCGTTTTTCAGCGTCCTGCGCACCTACTATGACCGCTACCAATACGCCAACGCGGCCACTGCCGACTTTATCGCCGTCGCCGAGGAAATCAGCGGTCAGGATTTAGCCGCCTTCTTCGAGTCCTGGCTGTATGACGAGCGCGTGCCGGAAGTGCCGGAAATGGGGCTGAAGCCGCTCTCGCCCCGCCGGTGAAACACCGCCCCTCCACCAGCCACAATTGCCCTTCGGCAGAGCGGTAGAGGGGACTGATGCGATTGCTCACCAGAGAGCGCCAACATACGCTTCCCGGCTGCAACTACTGCTGCCACTTTCATCCGGTCGGCGCGCTAAAACAGGTTCCACAGGCTCTGGTTGGTGACTTCGTGGTGGAACTGCACTTCCGAACGTTTGATGACGCTGCCTAGCAGCCGGGGGCAGCGTTCTGCCGAGTCCAGCTTGAGCTGCGCGAACTTCTGCTGGATTTCCGTCCCCAGCAGGTTTTCTACCAGCGCGCTGCCCTGGAAGTGGGCGATGGCATCGTAGATGTTATCCGGCAGGAAGGCATCCTCCGGCGGCACGAAACCATCCGGCAGCGGCCCTTCCAGCCCCACCTTCAGCAGCGTGTAAATAACCAGATAGGGGTTGGCGTCCGGGGCAATCGAGCGCACTTCGATACGCGCCGAACGCGCGTTGCCCAGCGGGATACGAATCATCGAGCCGCGATCAATCGGCGAGGCGCGAATCTGGTTCGGCGCTTCGTAGTGCGGGTCAAGCCGGCGGTAAGCATTCACGCTTGAATTCAGCACCAGGCAAATATCTTTGGCGCTGTACAGAACTCGGTGCAGGAAATCCCAGGCGGCGGCGGACAGGCTTTCGCGCCCCGCCGCGTCGTAGAAGGTATTCACCCCGTCGCGCGCGATGGAGATGTTGGTGTGCATCCCGCTGCCGTTGACGCCGGTGATCGGCTTGGGCAAAAAGCTGGCCGTCATGCCCATGCGGTCGGCCACCTGGCGGCAGATCAGCTTGTACAGCATGATCTGGTCGGCGGCGATGGTGGCCTCGGTGTGCGAATAGTTCATCTCAAACTGGGACGGAGCGACCTCCGGGTGATCTTTTTCGTTCTCGAAACCGAGCGCCCGCTGCGCCTCCGCCGCCGCGTCAATGAACAGGCGCAGCGCGTCGCCGGGCAGCGCGTGGTAATACCCGCCGGTGCTGATCGGCTCCAGCAGGCGCGTATCCACAAACGCCTGTTCGCTGTTCCGCCCCTGAAACAGGAAACCTTCGATCTCCGGCGCGACGCTGGCCGTGATGCCGTCTTCCTGAAAACGTTTTTCGGCGAAGGCCTTCAGCCGGGAGCGCATGTCGGCGGCGTAGGGCGTGCCGTCCTGCTGGCGCACCTCACCAAAAACCAGCACTTTGCCCGGCCCAAAGATGTCCGCCGGCAGCCAGTAAAAGGCCGGCCAGTCCACCGCCAGCCGCAGGTCGGATTCGGCCTGGCGGGAAAAGCCGCGCACCGACGATCCGTCAAAGGTCAGGTTGTCCGACGAGCGGATGAGGAACTTTTTGTCATAATCCAGCATGTGCAGGCGGCCTTCCAGATCGGAAAAACACACCGTCACCGCCTTGATGCGCTTCTCGTCGGCCAGATAGCGCAAACGCGCCTCGCGGATTTGATCCGGCGGCGTGCGGTTAAGCCGCTGGGCTTTGGCCGCCAGATTTAATTCCTCAAGCTGGTCATACGGAAGTTCGAGAAAATCCCGCAGGGACATGGCCTACCCCCTTTTATTGACGAAGATTACAAACGGTGAAGTATAAGAGGTTTGCCCGTGACCGGCGATTGTGGATAACTGACAAAATAGGCCGGGCGCTCTCGGATATTAGCGACAAAAATCACGCCCCGAACGAATTGTCCAGGGCGCGATAAACGTCCCGCAGGCGGCCTGGTTAGAGGGAGACGCCCGCCGCTGCCAGCCGCGCCGCATACTGGCGCTTGTAGTATTCCAGGTATTCGCCGGTTTTGATCTTGCGCCACCAGCTTTCGTTGCTTTTGTACCACTCGACCGTTCGCGCCAGCGCGTCCTCAAAGCTGTACTGGCGCTGCCAGCCCAGGTCGCGCAGTTTGGCGCAGTCCATCGCGTAGCGGCGGTCGTGGCCTTCCCGGTCAGGCACGAATTTCATCAGCGACTCCGGCTTGCCCAGCAGGCTGAGCAAGCGGCGGATCACGTCAATGTTGTGCTGCAAATTCTCGCCGGCGATGTTATAGGCTTCGCCGGCCACGCCATTATGTAGCGCCGCGTCCACACCCATCGCATGATCGTCCACGTACA
>JACAES010000093.1 GCA_013388735.1 Chloroflexota bacterium
CACAGCTTCGAGCCACTGTACGATGGGTGCCATATGGACGAAATGCGCTGCGGCCTGGTCAACCAGTGCTGAAGTCTGCGCGACTTCGACAGGCAGCGGCGGCGCAAACACGTGCAGACCGGAGAACTTTAACCATGCGGCACGGGGGTGGTGTGCGTCGTAACTGGGTGGTACGCGCTTGTATGTTTCACCCCCTATCGTGTAGCCGATAGGTGTAGTCACCTGTTCAACACAGCTTACCAGGGCTGCACCGCGTTTTTCGTCCAGCGCCGCTGCCCGGTATGCCTCCAACTGCGGTTTGGAGAACTGGAATATCCCGGCGACCAGTTCGATGTGATCTGCCGAAAGCTGAAGCCCAAAACCTGGCTGCTCCATGCGTTTACCCACATCTGCTGTGAACATCATGGCAACGTTGGTCTTATAGGGCGTTTTGTCTGCGCTGAAACGGGTGTCGCGGTAAATCCGCATCAGCGAACCCGCCCCGTTTGTCCGTGTGTCATAGGTGATGTGCGGCAAGGATTGGCGCAGGCGTTCCCCAAGCGCGACGACAAGCGCGACGGCAGGTGCCTGCACAGCGTTCTGATAAACGGCCTTATGCGTGTTGAACCATTCCTTGTTGTTGTTATCGCGCAGATCGCGCAGAAAGTGCAGCCCTTCTGCGGGAAATCCGGCGAATTGATGAGAGGTGGTCATCGTAATCTTTCCCTCGGCTATGCAACGAACTGTCCGGCACAGACCGTGACCGCCTGTCCGGTCATCCCGCTGGCCTGATCCGAGAGCAGGAAGGCGGCAGCCTTTGCCGTTTCCTCGACTGTGATGGGACGCCCGAGTGGGGGCATGGACATCGGCATGGGCGCGCCCAGAATGGCGGTTTGTCCTGCATACGTCTCGCGGATCGTGCGGTGTTTTTCACGAAGCATATGAGTTCTCTCTTTCTGTCGCTGTGCTAAGCGTTCAGCGGCGCGGCTTGCCAGCGCAGGGTCACTTCAGCAATGCGCTGCCCGTAAAGCGCCGCCGTCCTCAGATCGCCAGCGCTCGGCAGCCCCAGGTCTTCCCGCACGTTCCCCACTGCACCAATGCCGATGTAGTACCCGTTGCGGTCAAGGTCTTGTTCGTCCCCGGTCAAGTTAGAAGGCGGCGCAGCGGGGCCAACCCACACCATCCGCAGCTGTGCGGCCAGAGTCGCCAGATAGTGGAGGGTCATCACCTTGTCGCCCGACGTATAAGCGGACGAGGTGAAGCCGCCCGCGATTTTGTCCTTCCAGCCCATCTGGAACCAGATGCCTGCGGTCGCGTCGGCAAAGCACTTGAACACCCCCGACACCATGCCCATATAGGTCGGCGCGCCAAAGATAATCGCATCCGCCGCGCTGAGTTCTGCCATGAGCGCATCGTCCTGCCAGCGCCCGGCTGTGATTTGCTCTGGCGTAAGCGCCAGCAGCCTGACCGTAACCCCCGCGACTGCGTGCGCGCCTTCTGCTACTGCCGCTGCAACTTTGGCGGTGTTACCATACCCTGAGTGAAAGACAATTGCGACGGTTTTCATCCTGTGTTCTCCTCTTTGTAAATTGGTCAATGGGCGTGCTTTACAGAAGGTCACAGCCGATGCCGTGCCTTACGTAAACAAGGTTCAGGTGTGCAGAACCGATGAACCGACTACAGATCCAGGGTCAGCGGTTTACCCGTTTCAAGAAGCGTTTTCAGCCCGGACGTGATCCGCGCCCAGCCGGTGAGGATATCCTGGGTCAGCGGATGGGTCAGATCAATGCCATCGTGGATCAGCGTGAGCTTGCAGGCCGTGCCGGCCGGCTCGATCTCCCACGTCACCTGTGACGTCGGCGCTTCTTCATTCGCCGTGTACTGCCATACCGGGCGGAAGCTCATCACGAGGCGGCGTGGGGGATCCACTTCGAGGATAATCCCTTCCACAAAATGACCGCCAGCCGGGTTGGGATAGTGGTAGGGGCTGCCCTGCTGCCAGTCCGACTGGACGCGGCTGCCAAAGTAATACCGCTCCGTGAAATCGCTCTCGGTGAGCGCCTGCCAGAGCTGCTGCGGTGTCGTCTGGATAAAGATTTGCAGAATGTGTTTGTTGGTCATATGAGGCTCCTCAATGATTGATTTCAAACGGGTGAGCGCATTTGCCCAGGGCTGCATGTACTTGTTCACCCAGCGGTCGTACACCATTTGGATGGGTACAGCGTTCAGATAATGCCGTTTTTCGCGTCCCACCTTTTGTGTAACGACCAGGCCGGCTTCCTCCAAAACCTGCAAATGCTTCATCACGCCGAAGCGAGTCATCTGAATGTGTTCACAAAGCTCGCCCAGCGATTGACCATCTTTCGCAAACAGCGCGTCCAACAGAGTACGGCGGTTGGCATCCGCCAGTGCTTTGAACACAGCTTCATCCATATGGGACACCCTCACGTGACCTAAGAGTCACCTATATAATATGTGACATTTGGGTCACGTGTCAATCACTGCTTCTGAGGATTCGATGAGAACTTTCATCGCCTTAAGTCGTTAGGTTCGGGCAGCGCCATTGATTTTTCGTCAATCTGCGCCGGTTTTTGACGAGGGCTGAAACCGGCTGATTTTTCGGTCAAACCGGGTCTTTCCGACAAAAAACCCCGCCGGTGCGTGCTTGCTGGCGGGGTTTTCATCATGATTTGTGCCGTTTTGCGGACGATTTTTGACCCCGGTAGGACTCGAACCTACGACACAGAGCTTAAAAGGCTCCTGTTCTGCCACTGAACTACGGGGCCGAATGAGTCTGATTATACATACCCGCTTTGACTTTTCAACCCGCAGTTATCGCCGGGGTTGTCGCATCAAACTGCCATTTCGTGTTACATTAATCCCTATGCCCCCGCCTTCTAAAGGGGAGTATTTCATTCGCCCCACCCCCCGCCCCCTCACCAAGTCTTGGAGAGGGGGTCAAAACAGGTCGCTAAGGGTTTTCTAGTCCCCTGCATTTTGTGGAGAGAGTATTTAGGGTTGGGGAAGGCTCAGAACAGAACCAGCAGTTACCGTCCCGAAGGGACTCCCTTCGGTCGCCGCGCGCGGAAAGGGGTACACTTTATCGTTCAACGGCCAGCACCGATGTTAAAATAAACACAGGCACTTTTGTGTCCCACTTTTGGGCGTCACTACAAGCGCCAAGACAGTAACCGCTGCTCCCGTGAGGGAGTGCCTTCGCCCAGGACTGTTATACGACACAAGGAGGAAAGGCGCATTCCTCCAACCGCTTTAACGGTTGGTTTCCTGCGCCGAATCTTATGAAAGCAAACCGGACTGTTTTGGTAACGGGTGCCACCGGCTACATAGGGGGACGCCTAATTCGCCCGCTGCTGAAAGCAGGATACCGAGTACGGGTCATGACCCGCAATCTGAACCATTTGCAGGGTCGCTCGTGGTTGAGTGAGGTCGAAGCGATGCAAGGTAATGTCCTTGATGCGGCTGGTCTTCGCTCGATACTTGACGGCATTGATATTGCCTTCTATCTGATCCATAGCATGGGCGACACGGCTGCATTTGTTGAGCGGGATACGCTGGCGGCAGAGACTTTTGCGAAGGCGGCAGCAGACGCGGGAGTCAGGCAGATTATCTATCTGGGCGGACTCGGACAGGCTGACGATAACCTATCCCAGCACTTGTCTTCGCGTCAAAAAGTCGGGGAAATCCTGCGGGCGCATCACAGCGGAGTGACCGAGTTTCGGGCGGCGATGGTCGTTGGTGCCGGCAGCCTATCATTTGAGATCGTTCGCAATCTGACCGAACGCTTACCAGTCATGATCGCGCCCAAATGGCTGTATACCCGCTCGCAGCCGATTGCTATCGCCGATGTGCTGACCTACCTGCTCGCGGCTATTGATCGAGAGGCGACATTCGGTGCCATCATCGAAATTGGCGGAACTGACGTTCTGACGTATCACGATATGATCGCCCACTATGCCAGAGCGCGTGGACTGCGCCGCCTTATCATTCCCGTGCCGGTGCTTACGCCACGCCTTTCATCGTATTGGATACATATGGTAACACCTGTATCTGCCAGTATCGTGCGCCCGCTGATTCAAGGTCTGGTCAATCAGATGATTGTCACCGGCGATTCTGCTGCACGGCTGTTTCCCGAGATTCAACCCCTTGACTTTGAAACGGGATTACGGGCAGCCCTCGATGAGCTGGATGCCCGCCAGGTAGAGACATCCTGGACGGACTCCATGTCGGCGACATGGGAGCAGGACGAACCCTATACGTTTGTCGAAGAACGCGGTATGCTCATTGAACGCCGTGTCCGCTATGTCAATGCGCTGCCGCCTGCCATCTATCAGGTATTCACATCGCTTGGCGGCGAAACAGGCTGGCTCTATCTCAATTTTCTGTGGCATTGGCGCGGTTGGCTGGATCGAATCGTTGGTGGTCCCGGTTATCGCCGGGGCAGACCACAGCGCGAAGTTCTGCGCGTGGGCGATGCAGTGGACTTCTGGCGCGTTGAGTCCATTGAACCCGACCATCTGCTGCGGCTTCGCGCAGAAATGAAGCTGCCGGGCAAAGGCTGGCTGCAATTCGAAGTGGACCGCGCGAAAGATGGCAGATCGCGGCTGGTGCAGACCGCTTACTTTGCCCCTCACGGTCTGTTTGGTTATGTTTACTGGTATGCGGTCTTCTTTCTGCATCGTCTCATTTTCGATGGGTTGGTCAACCGCGTCGTATCCGCTGCGGAGCAAGGCAGCGGGCGTTAGGGGAGGGCAGCCACACAGCGGTGCGTGCAGGACGAGACGGACGATTGGATGGGACTTACAGGTTGGAAGAGGGTAACTGACAATGGATGCATTGATCTGGGGCGCGTCAGGTGGCATTGGGTCGGCATTGGTCACGGCGCTTAAGCAGGAGAATTGGCGTGTCTTTGCAGCGGGAAGAAACCAGCAGCACATTCCATCGGAGGCGGATTACAGACTGCGATTTGATGCCGATGACATCCACACGCTCCGTGAAGTGAGCTACACAGTCGCCACGGAGAGCGGTGGTATTGACCTGATGGTGTATGCCGCAGGTTCATTGAGATCGGGGATGTTACAGGAATTTTCACTGGCAGACTGGCTGCTTGTGATGTCTGGAAATGTGACCGGTGCCTTTCTGGCCGCCAGCCACAGTTTAGGTGTGATGCAGCCACACGGTCACATGATGTTCATTGGCGCCTACGTCGAGCATCTCATCCTTCCTAAAATGGGGGCGTATGCGGTCGCCAAGGCCGCTATCGAACCACTGGTGGCGGTTCTGCGCAAGGAGAACCGCAAGATGCGTTTCACGATTGTTCGTCCGGGCGCAGTTGACACAGATTTATGGAACAACGCGCCGTTCAGGAAACCGGCAAATGCTAAAACGCCTCAATCGGTTGCGCTTGCGATTTTGAATCATCATCAGTCTGGCGAAGCGGGCGACCTGAACCTGTAGGTTCTCGCTGCGTCGCGTGGGAACGCCTGCTGACTGAGGTGATATATCTTCAAGCGTCACCTTGCATCCACCGCCCGAAGGCGCTGCTTTTCCCGCACCGAAGGTCTATAATGGGCGATAACCGTCCGGCACTGGAGAAGCCTGAAGCAAGGGAGACGCAGGTATGGTCGCTTCAAAATCGTCGCTCGCCTGGGTGCGGGGATATTACAAACGCGGCGCTGGCACAGTCCCCAATACGCAGGTCGCCCACTATCGCATCAGCGATCTGGTCAATCGCGGCTTTTTATCGGCCAATGACGGGCGTGGCTTTTTGCTGGAGCGCGGCCTGGTGGATTTCGCCTGGCAGGTCATCTGGCCGGAGGATTTCGACACCCCGGACGACATGCTGGAAAGACGCCTGGCCGATGTCGAAGGTTACGCCGTCTTCATTCACGGCTGGACGGGCAACCACACCATCTGGGAAGACCTGCCGGGTATGGTGGTGAAAGCGAACCGTCGGTTAGTGGCCTTTTCGATTGACCACAATGGTTTTGGCGACACGCGCTTCGTGGATACGACGCCTGATCTGGCCGCCTGCTGCCCGCCGTCGGCCATGTTCACCATCGAAAAATGGGTGAACCTGCTCAAAATCCGCCGCCAGCCGGGCGACCCCGCGCCGAAGGTGATTAACTTTGTCGGCCACAGTATGGGCGGCGCGGCGTTGTTTTACCTCAACCCGATCCTTTGGCGGCTGGGCGAGGAAACGCGCTACGCCATCGCCCCGGCCCTGCTGCTGAACGACGCCATACACCGCGCGTTTTATACCGCCATGGGGCTGGGCATCGGGCTGGTGAACCGCATCAAACTGTTCGAACCGATTGAGCAGCTTATCAAGCCGAATATGATTGATACCCTGTGCGCCGGATCGGACGATTTTGTTAAACAGGCGCACGCCCGGCAGTACAGCGAAACGCCGCGCGGCGTGATCTCGGCCACCTTCCAGGCGATGGGAATGCTCAACAACTGGGAAATCGCCCGCAAGTGGGATCTGTTCCGCGTGCTGCTAGGCCACAAAGATGCGCTGGTGGGCCTGCTGCCGATGATGGACCTGCTCAGTTCGCTGGAAGTGCCGGCGGCTAACGTGCGGGTGGTGGCCGGGTCGCATTATATGTTCAGCGTCGGGCGCGAAACGGCTTTCCAGCACGCGCAAAACCGCGAACTGGCGCTGGAGGACATCCTCATGCAGCACCGGCAGGCCTACAATCTGCAAAAAACCGGCCAGGGCGGCAGTCGGGGTTTTGGTTAAAACCTGCGCGCGTTGACGAACCCCGGCGGACATGCTAGAGTTGAAACGTGGTGTATCGGGAATCAAACAGCCCCCGCGAATATCATGTCATTGAATTGTTCCGGGGACGGGTACAGCGCCCGCTGCTGCCGTTTTTTGTCCGACCTTTATCGGGTTTCATCCTGCGGGAGTCCGACCAGAACCACAGCAGTTCCCGATCTGGCCTTTGCTCATCCCGTTTATCCATGAGCCAACGCCTGCCGGTGAAACCCCGGAGTTCAACATCATGTCCGCTGATTTTATTTCACGGTTGATCGGGACCGTCCTGTTTGCATTGATCGGTGCGCGTATGGGCGTAGACATCCCGCCGTCGCTTACGGGGCTGCCCGGCGATGCGACGGCGGTCATCCTGGCGCTGGTGGGGATGCTGGTCGGGCTGATTTTGACGCCCTGGCTGACGGTGCGCCCCTGGCGAGCCGTTCGTAAAACCATCAGCGAAATGCCGGTGGATGTGCTGTTTATGGCGCTGTCCGGGGCGTTCTGCGGGCTGCTGGCGGGGCTGCTGGCGGCCTATCCCCTGTCGCAGCTTGACCCGCCTCTGGGCCGACTGCTGCCCCCGCTGTTTTCCGTCCTGGCGGCTTATCTGGGACTGACCATCTTTAGCGTGCGCGCCCGCGAAATCTGGAACTTTCTGGGCGAGCGTTTCGGCGGCACACGCAGCAAACGCTGGAGCAGCCTGGGCGCGGAACGCCAGATTTTGCTGGATACCAGCGTTCTGATTGACGGGCGCATCGTGGACATTGCCCAGACCGGCTTTTTGGGCGGGACGCTGGTCGTGCCGCGTTTTGTCATCAACGAACTGCACCAGGTGGCCGACTCGTCCGACCCGCTGCGGCGCAACCGGGGGCGGCACGGGCTGGCGAAACTGAACGAACTCCAGCGCGACGCGACCGTGCCGTTTAAAATCATCGAAGACGATTTTCCCAGCATCCCGGAAGTGGATGACAAGCTGGTGGCGCTGGCCGTCCAGATCAACGCGCCGGTGCTGACCAACGACTACCCACTCAACCGCATCGCCGAAGCGCAGGGCGTCCAGGTCTTGAACGTTAATGCGCTCTCCAACGCCGTGCGCTCGATTTACCTGCCGGGCGATACCTTCCCGATTCGCATCATCCAGGAAGGGCGCGAGGCCGACCAGGGCATCGGCTACCTGGAGGACGGCACGATGGTGGTGGTCGAGGGCGGCAAAGCCTTCATGGATCGCACCATCAACGTCAACGTGACCAAGTTCATCAACAAGGAAACCGGGCGCATGTTTTTCGCCGTGCCGGAGGGAAAACGGTGACGCGCTGCTGCGGCTAAAGCCGCGCCGCTTCGACAGCGCGTTTGCCCCCACCCCAGTTGCGCCCAGGGGATAAACGTCCCCATTCGGCTCGCCGGATTCGGGGCGGGCGCTTCATGCCGTCGTCAGCCAAGTCTTATCCCCTGTTTGTGCCGCGCAGCGGTTTCGCAAAGCGCAGCGGGGGCTTAAACGCGCCAGCCGCAAAGTTTCCCCCGAATTCGGGGAAGATGTAGAGGGGGTCGGATCATCCTCACAGCTATGATGGTTGACCTGAATGCTTTTGAAGCAATTGCCCCGACATCCGTAATTTCGATATGGGCTACCCTTATATTCTGCGTTAAAATGAGACCGTTTCGGATGTTAAAAACCGTTTGACGGAGGAACAGGCCGGGTTATGTCATTGAAGATTTATAACGTGCTGGGCCGGGAAAAACAGGATTTTGTGCCGCTTGAACCGGGGCGCGTGGGTATGTACGTCTGCGGGCCGACGGTGCAGGATTATGCCCACCTGGGCCATGCTAAAACCTATCTGTCCTTCGATATGGTCGTGCGCTACTTGCGCTTCAGCGGCTACGACGTGCTGTACGTGCAAAACCTGACCGATGTCGGCCACCTGCTGGACAGCGGCGAAGACCGCGTGCTGAAGAAAGCCGCCCAGGTGCAGGCCAAACCGATGCAGATCGTCGAGTATTACGCCCGCAGTTATTTCGAGGATATGGACGCGCTTGGCGTCGTCCGCCCCGATATTTCGCCGCGCGCCAGCGGCCACGTGCCGGAACAGATCAAAATGATCGAAACGCTGATCGCCAAAGGCCACGCCTACGTAGCCAACGGCAGCGTGTACTTCGACGTGACGACCGACCCGGATTACGGCAAGCTCTCCAACCGGCGCATCGAAACCCAGGCCGCCGGTTCGCGGGAAGCGGTGCGCGACGAAAAACGCAACCCGGAGGACTTCGCGCTCTGGAAAAAAGCCGAGCCGGAACACATCCTGCGCTGGGACTCGCCCTGGGGCGAAGGTTTCCCCGGCTGGCACATTGAATGCTCGGCGATGGCGAAAAAATACCTGGGGCCAACCTTCGACATTCACGGCGGCGGGGTGGATAACATCTTCCCGCACAACGAGTCGGAAATCGCCCAGAGCGAATACGCCAACGACGCCGACTTCGCCCGCTACTGGATGCTGGTCGGCAGCCTGACGGTGGACAGCATCAAGATGTCCAAGAGCCTGGGCAACTTCATCACCATCAAGGACGCGCTCAAACAGCACCGCCCGGAGGTGATCCGCATGTTCGTTTACAGCGCGCACTACAGCAGCCCGGTGGATTATACCGGCGAGTCGCTGATGGCGGCGGCCAACGGCTGGGAACGGCTGTACGGCGCGGTGCGGCTGGCGCGGCAGATGAAAAACGACGCGCCGGACGGGGACGCCGGGAACGGCATTCTGCCCCGCCTGGACGAAACCCGGCGCGACTTCCTGGCCGCGATGGACGATGACTTCAACACGCCCAAAGCCATCTCCGCCCTGCAGGAACTGACGCGCGACGTGAACACCCTGCTCAACAGCGGGGCGACAGTCGGGCGCGGCGTGCTGGAAGCGATTGAAACGGCCTACCGGGAACTCGGCGGGGACGTGCTGCGGCTGATTCCGGCGGAAGATGCGGCATCTGGTGACAGCCGGCGCGAGGCCGGGCTGATCGGCCTGCTCATCAACCTGCGCGCCGAAGCGCGGAAGAACAAGGACTTTGCCACCAGCGACCGCATCCGCGACGAACTGAAGGCGCTGGGCGTCATCCTGGAAGACCGCGCTGACGGTACGGTGTGGCGGACGAATTAAATACGAACAGGTCTAACCATTTCGTAGGGGTGGGTTTAGAAACCCACCCCTATAAAGGATGAAGCAGTCAGCATGGCGGAATTCGTTTACGGACACTGGGCGGTGATGGAGACGCTGCGCGCCGGGCGGCGGGGCGTCGAGCAGCTTTTGCTGGCCGAAGCCGTCGAAGAAAAAGGTCTGGTCGCCCAGATCGTGAAACTGGCGCAGGAACGCGGCGTTAAAATCCAGCGCGTGGCGCGCCGCATCCTGGATGACGTGACCGACGGCGGCAATCATCAGAGTACGGTGCTGCGCGTGGGCGCGTACCCTTACGCCGATGTCGAAGCGATGCTGGCGCTGGCCCGACAGCGCGGCGAAAAACCCTTCATCCTGGTGCTTGACCTGCTCAAAGACCCGCAGAACGTCGGTGTTCTGCTGCGGGTGGCCGAGTCGGTGGGTGTGCATGGTGTTATCCTCCAGGAGCGGCGCGGCGTCAGCATCACGCCTGCCGTCGTCAACGCCTCGTCCGGGGCGGTGGAATATTTACAGGTCGCCCAGGTGACGAACCTGGTAAACACCATGAAGGAATTGAAGGAACGCGACATCTGGATTGTCGGCCTGGAAACCGGGGCCGACCTGAACCCGCTGGACAGCACCCGGCTGGACATGGCACTCGGTCTGGTGCTGGGCAGCGAAGGGGAAGGGATGCGCCGCCTGGTGCGCGATACCTGCGACCTGCTGCTGACGCTGCCGATGCGCGGCCATCTCGCCAGCCTGAACGTGGCGACCGCCGGTTCGATTGCCCTGTATGCCGCCTGGCAGGCGCGCGGCTGGCAGGGCTGGGAACATGCCTGATTTAGTGCTGAGCGCCGGGTTTCCTCTTGTTCCAGCACTTGGAACTCAGCACTTAATTTTAGAGGGGTAAACAAACAATGATTAACGACATCATTAACGAAGCCAAACACAAGATGAAAGCCAGCGTGAGTGTCTTCGAGCAGGACTTGATGGGCATTCGCGGCGGGCGCGCCAGCACCGCGCTGGTAGACCGGTTGACGGTGGATTACTACGGCCAGGAGACTGAACTCCGCCAGCTTGCCACTATCTCCACGCCGGAGGCCATGCAGATTTTGATTCGCCCCTACGACCGGAACGCTATCAAGGCCATCGAAAAAGCCATTCAGACGGCCAATATCGGCGTTAATCCCAACGTGGACGGTGACGTGATCCGCCTGAACATGCCGCCGCTGACGCGCGAACGCCGCCAGGAACTGGTCAAATTCCTGCACCGGCGCATGGAGGAAGCGCGTGTTTCCATCCGTAACATCCGGCGCAGCGCCAACGATGACCTGAAGGAATTTGAAAAAGAAGGCATGATCGGCGAGGACGACAAAAAACGCGGTGAGGAAGAAGTTCAGAAACTCACCGACCAGTTCATCGCCCAGATGGAAGAACTGGGCAAGAACAAAGAAAAAGAAATCATGGAAGTGTGAGATTTAAGGAATAATTGAGGTTGGCGTGTATCATAAAATGATGAGTCCTGCGCCATAATGGGTTTAGAGGCGTTTGTGAGAGGCGAGGCAAATTCATGATCGCTGCTGTTCAGGATCAACAACCGGCGACGCAATCCCTGCTGCCGGAGCGTGTCCCCCGTCATGTCGGGATTATCATGGACGGCAACGGGCGGTGGGCCAAAGCGCGCGGCCTGCCCCGTACCGAGGGGCATCGCCAGGGGACGGAAAATCTGCGCCGGGTCATCAAAGCCTGCGTCGAGTTCGGCGTGCCAATCCTGACCATCTATGCCTTTTCGACCGAAAACTGGCGGCGTCCCCCGCTGGAAGTGCGGCTTCTGCTGACCATTTTGGAGACGGTGATTGACCGCGAGTTAAAGGAACTGCACGAAAACGGCGTCCGTATCCGGCACATCGGGCAGACCGACCGCCTTTCCCCGGCCTTGCAGAAGAAGATACACGACGCCTGCGAGTATACCAAAGACAACCAGCGGCTCGTCCTCAATGTGGCCTTCAACTACGGCGGGCGTGACGAGATCATCCAGGCCGTGCGCGAGGTGGTGCGGGCCGGCATCCCGGCGGACGACATTACCGAAGAAGTGCTGAACCAGCACATGTACACCAGCGGCCTGCCCGACCCCGACCTCATCATTCGCACCAGCGGCGAAATTCGTGGCAGCAACTTCCTGATCTGGCAGGCGGCCTACGCCGAGTATTACTTCACGCCGATCTACTGGCCGGACTTCGACCGCGAGCAGTTGCTGGAAGCCATCTGGGAATACAGCCGCCGCACCCGGCGCTTCGGCCAAACCGACGAACAGCTCGACATCCCCGACGAATAACTTCTCACCCGCTCCTTACGCGGCGCTATTCGACAGTTCACCGGTTTAGGTGTATGCTGGCAGAGGAGAGCCTTCACACTCTCCTCTGTTTTTGTGGGCATGTAATGGAGGCGGGTTTGATGTTTAAGGATATAGGCCAGGTCAGCCAGTCGTTGAGTGAGCAGCAGTACATTTCGACCGACGAAATTTCTACGGTGATGTTCCTGGCCGAAAAACTGGAGAAGCCGGTGCTGGCCGAAGGCCCGGCAGGCGTGGGCAAAACCGAACTGGCGAAAGCCTGGGCCAAAGCCACCGGCTGCCGGCTGATCCGCTTGCAGTGTTATGAAGGTCTGGACGAGAGCAAGGCGCTGTACGAGTGGGAATACGCCAAACAGATGCTTTACACCCAGCTTTTGCGCGACAAACTGAGCGAACTGCTGGCGCAGGCGATGACGCTGACCGAAGCCGCCGACAGGCTGGGGCAGGAAGAAAATGCCTTCTTTTCCGAGCGGTTTTTGCTGCCGCGTCCGCTGCTCCAGGCCATCACTTCGCCGGAGCCGGTCGTGCTGCTGATTGACGAGATTGACCGCGCCGATGCCGAATTCGAGGCTTTTCTACTGGAAATCCTGAGCGACTTTCAGGTATCCGTGCCGGAACTGGGGACAATTGTCGCGCGGCATCGGCCCACCGTCGTGCTGACCAGCAACAACACCCGCGATCTGTCGGAGGCGCTCAAACGGCGCTGTCTGTACCTGTTCATTGACTATCCCGATCACGAATCGGAAATGCGCATCGTGCGGATGCGCGTGCCGGAACTGAACGCCAAGCTGGCACAGCAGGCGGTGGATGTGGTGCAAAGCCTGCGCCAGATGGACTTAAAGAAAAGCCCCAGCGTGTCGGAAACGATTGATTGGGCCAAGGCGCTGGTGATGATGAACGCCGACAGTCTCGACCGGCACACGCTGGAAACCACCCTCACCGTGCTGCTGAAACACGAAAGCGACGTGCAGAAAGCCCGCCGCGCCCTGGTGGAAGGCCGCGACCACCCGCTTAACCGGCGCCCCGGCGGCAGCGCCCGGCGCGGAAGCTGGCCGAATTAAACACAGAGGCGGGTTTGTGAAAGCCCGCCTCTGCATCCCAAACGCTGTTTTAACCAGAAAGCGGAGTGTGCCTACTGGTCGCCGCTTTTTGCCATCGTCTGAGTCAGCACGCGCTGGTAGACGAAGTATACCACGACGGCGATCACGCCGACGATCACGGTAAGCAGCAGCGCCGTACCCAGGAAGTCGGTGATCGGCGGCGGATTAATGTTGGCTTCCCTGAGAAATCCGAGCGAGACATACGGCGACAGCAGGCTGACGAGGAAGGTGACGACGACAACAACGACGAGACCATAACGAAGCAGGCGTAAACGCGCCTTTATATCGGATGGCTGGATCATCATTCGCTCTCCATTATGTTGCCGGACAATTGATCGCACTAATTCAATTGTGGGCGAATAACTGTTATACTTCAACTTAGCAGTTTATTACCCGGAACTTTCTTAAGGTTACTGTTAGCCCAGATGATTCACAAAACACCAACAGGCGCTTAATCCCCGGCGGCAGATGCCGCCTCTGCCCAGGCCGACCGCATCCGCTCCAGCGCCTCGGCCAGCAGCGCGCGGGGCGTGGCGAAGTTCAGCCGCAGAAAACCTTCGCCGGGTTTGCCGAACAGCGCGCCGTCGTTGAGGGCGACGCGGGCGGTTTTCAGGAAGAACTCGTAGGGGCGTTGCGGCAGCCCAGCCTGGCGCCAGTCCAACCAGCTTAAATAGGTGCCTTCCGGCTGAGTCAGGCTGACGCCGGGGAAATGCTCCAGCACGTAATCGGTCACAAAGCGGCGGTTGCCGTCCAGGTAAGCCAGCGCCGCTTCCAGCCAGGGCTGGCCTTCCTGGTAGGCGGCCAGCGCCCCGGTGAAGCCGGTATTGCTGACATGCCCGGTGATGCCGGCTGCCGCCGCCTGCATCTGTTTCATCAGGGCGGGATTCTGGATGATGGCGAAACCGCAGCCCAGGCCGGGGATATTAAATGTTTTGCTGGGGGCCATCAGCGTGATGGTGCGGGCGGCCACCTCCGGGGCAAGTGTGGCGATGGGCGTGTGACAGTGACCATCGAACAGCAGATCGCAGTGGATTTCGTCGGAGCAGATGACCAGATCATGCCGGGCGCAGGTTTCCGCCAGGCGTTCTAACTCGTGGCGGCTGTACACGCGCCCGACCGGGTTATGCGGGTTGCACAGCATGAACATGCGGGTGCGCGGCGTGATGGCCGCTGCCATACGTTCGTCGTCCAGCTCGTAATGCAGCAGCCGACCGCCGGCGCTGACGGCCAGTTCGGCCAGGTCGGCGGTTTTGCCGTAGCCGCCAGGCGCGGTCAGAAAGGGGGGGTAAACCGGCGTTTGCATCAGCACGCCGTCGCCCGGTTCGCCAAAGGCGCGGCAGGCCACATTCAACGCCGAGACGATACCGGGCAGAAACAGGATTTCGTCTGGCTGAACCTGCCAGCCGTACAGCCGCGCCAGCCGCTCGCAGATCACCGTTTTCAGTTCTTTGGGGTTGAACTCGTAGCCGAAGATGCCGTGTTCGACGCGGCGGTGCAGCGCCCGGATGACCGGTTCGGGCGCGCGAAAGTCCATGTCCGCCACCCACAGCGGCAGCACGCCGTCGTCGTACCATTCCCATTTGGCGCTGCCGGTGCCGCGCCGCTCGATCTGTTTGTCGAAGTTGTAGATCATGTCGTTTGTGCCTCAGGAGTCGTATAGGGGCAGGTCAGTGACCCGCCCCATCAAGTGTAGACAACCCGTTTTGCGTTCGCAATGTTATGGTCTGCAGAAGGCCGCCAGTTCAGCCTGGGGGATGGCGATGTTCGCGGTCATATCAGCTTCGGCTGTTTGTGCTGCTTGAAGGCCAGGGCCTGGTGCAGGATGTCGCGGGCGCTGATTTTGCCGCTTTCGCCCTGCGCGCCCAGCATCTCGGCCAGTTCGTTAACGCGCTCGGCTTCGTCGTCCAAAGGATACACCTGCGTCGAAGTGCGGTCGCCGCGCACCAGCTTTTTAACGTGATAGTGTTTGTCGCCATAGCTGGCAAGCTGCGCCAGATGCGTAACCACCATCACCTGATGGTTGGCGGCCAGCGACCATAATTTTTCCCCGACCACGCTGCCGATGCGCCCGCCGATGCCCTGGTCAATTTCGTCAAAAATCAGCGTCGAGGTCTGGTCGGCCAGCGCCAGCACGCGCTTGAGCGCCAGCATAATACGCGCCGTCTCGCCGCCGGACGCCACGCGCACCAGCGGGCGCAGCGGTTCGCCGGGGTTGGCGCTCATCAGCATTTCAACCTGGTCAATGCCGGTCGCGTCGAAGGCATACCGCTGGCCGTTCACAAAACAGCCCTGCGGGTCGGGCGTCTGGGTGATCGCCACCTCAAAGCGGGCGCGCTCCATGCGCAGGTCGGCCAGTTCGCCGACGATGCGCTCGCCAAGCTTCTGGCCGAACATCTGGCGCACGCGGCTGATTTTTTCGCCCAGTTCACCGATATGCCGCAGCAGTTTATCTTCGTCCGCCCGCAGTTGTTCCAGCCGTTCTTCGCTGTTTTCGATGCCGTTCAGTTCGGCGCGGGCGCTTTCGGCATACGCCAAAATCGCCTCGATGGTCGCCCCGTAGCGGCGGCGCAAACGGCTGATGAGTTCCAGGCGTTCTTCGACTTCGTTCAGGCGTTCCGGCGTGTATTCCACCGTATCGGCATAGTGGCGCAGCGCCAGCGCCAGTTCTTCCACCTGGACGCTGAGCGTGTCGGCCAGTTCGGATTCGGCCTTCAGCGCCGGGTCGAGGTTCACCAGCCGGCTCATGATGACCGAAACCTGGCCCAACTGGTCTACCGCCGAAAGCTGGTCAGGGGCGTGATCGTCGCCGGAAAGCAGCAGGGCGGCCTCGGCGGTCAGCGTGGCAAGCTGTTCGCTGTTCGCCATGCGCTGGCGTTCGGCGCGCAGTTCTTCTTCTTCGCCGGGGATCAGCTCGGCGGCTTCGATCTCCTCGACTTCATGGCGAAGCTGCTCGGCGCGGCGTTTGAGGGCGGCCTCGTCTTCCAGCAGGTGTTTGATTTCCCGCCGGACGGTCAGCACTTTTTCGACCACCGACGCCATCGCTTCGCGCAGTTCCATCAGGTCGGCGTAGCGGTCGAGCAGGTCAATGTGGGTGCGCGGGTTCAGCAAGGACAGGTGTTCGCTCTGGCCGTGAACATCCACCAGGAACACGCCGATCTCCCGCAGCACCTCCTGGCTGGTGGTGACGCCGTTGACGCGGGCGGTCGAGCGACCGTTGGCGCGCACCTCGCGGGAGATGGTGACGAAAGCGGCGCTGTCGCTTTCCAGCAAATCTTCGCGCTGCAAAATCGGCAGCGTCAGCGCCTGCGTCTGGCGGCTGAGGGCGAACACGCCCTCGATAACGGCTTTGTCCGCGCCGGCGCGCACGACGGTCGCATCGGCTTTGCCGCCCAGCAGCAGTTCCACCGCGTCAATGATGATGGACTTGCCCGCGCCGGTTTCGCCGGTGATGACGTTAAAACCGGGCGCGAAGCTCAGTTCCAGCCGGTCAATGATGGCAAAGTTTTGAATTCGCAGTTCTTCGAGCATAAACGCCTATCTTCAACTATCCACCCGGCAGCCGATTGATGATGATACCGGCCAGACCCCCTCATCCCAACCCTTCTCCTCCGAATTCAGGGGAGAAGGGCTAAAACGGGCCGCGCCCGTTCCGTTCCATCCTCGCATTCAGCAGCCCGAAGTATCCGGGGCAGCCGCGAACCGCACCATTGGTTATATCCGCATCCGAAAGCGCCCGTAAACCGTAAAAGCCACGATGCCGACGAAAACCAGCAGGCCGATGTCGCTGAGGGCGGTCGTCAGCGCCGTATCCAGCGGCAGCGCGGGGATGTCGCGCCCCGGCGCGCGCCGGGCGAGATCGGCAGCCACGCCCGCATAGGACAGGTACACCCGCGCCACACCGCCAACGATGCCCCCGATCACCACCCCCGCCGCCGCGATCTGCCCGGAATAACGCCCGCGCCGCCGCTGCGTCAGCCGCAGAGCCGCTTCGCTGACCGCGCCGCCGACCGGGAAAGCCGCGATGATGACCAGGAACAGAAACCCGATGGCGCTGATGATCGCGCCTGCCACCCCGGACAGGGCGGCGCAGGCCGCGAACACGATGGCGTAATCGTACTGGCTGGCGTTAAAAAAACGGTCCTCGTGCTGGCGGACACACTCGCGGCAGCGGTAGCCGACCGGCGTTAACACGGCGCAGTCGGCGCACATCAGCCGACCGCACTTGTTACAGCGCAGGCTGGTTTCCCGCGAGGGATGGACTTCGCAAAAGGTCGGTTCTTCGATGCGTGCTGGCTGTTCGGACACCCTTCATCCTCAATTTTTCAAACGACAGGTCGAACGCCCCGCCAGGTCGAGGCGTTTAAATCTGCTTGCGCTGCGGCTCGGCGCGCACCGGCAGGCGCGGCTCCAGCCGGTCGAGCAGCGAGCGGTAAAAATAGTTGCGCTCGCGCAGCCGCACAAAACGGCTGACCAGTTCGCTGGCCTGGACTCGGACGGTGTCACCGGGCTGCACGTCGCCCATCGGCGCGCCGTCCAGCGACAGCACGATTCGGGCGGTGTTTTCGGCGGAGGCGATCACCTCGACGGTCGCGCCTTCCGACAGCACAATCGGGCGTTCCATGCTCAGGTGCGGCGCGACCGGCACGATCAGGATGTTGCGCAGTTCCGGCGGCAGAATCGGGCCGCCGCAGGCCAGCGCGTAGGCGGTCGAGCCGGTGGCGGTGGCGATGATGAGCGCGTCGGCGTTGTAGGTGGTGGCCCAGTCCTTGTCAATGTAGGTTTCCAGCAGGATCATATGGGTCGCGGCCTGCCGGCTGATAACCACGTCGTTCAGCGCCTCTCCTTCGGCCAGCGCCAGCCCCGCCCGCAGCAGCGTGGCGCGGATCATCATGCGCGTTTCGATCCAGTAGTTGCCGCGCAGCACGCTGTCGAGCGCCTGTTCCCAGGTTTCGGCCTGGCTGATTTCGGTCAGAAAGCCCAGATGCCCCATGTTGACGCCCAGCACCGGCACGCCGAACCGCGCGCACACGCGGGAGGCGCGCAGCATCGAACCATCGCCGCCGATGGCGATCACCATGTTGCTGTCGCGCACGTTGTCGGCGATCTGCGGGTCATCCCACTGGGCGCAGCACCACGTATCCACGCCGCGCGATTCCAGGTAGTCGGCGATCCGCTCGGCAACCGGGGCGGTCGCGGGGCGCATCGGGTGACCCAGAACGCCGATTCGTTTAAATGCCGCCAAAAACCCTCCTCCTGAATGTGTCTGATTATAGTGTAATCCAGGGGACACGGCCAGACATGCGCACAATGTAATGATAGCACAAAAGTTCGCAAAAACCAGCATCTGTGGGCGTGCCGCTCATAAGACAAAATACGAACACACGTTTTCGATAAGGGGTTAAGATGGTTGAGAAAAACTGATGCGCCGCCGGTTATGGCCGGATGAGCCTCCACAACTGGTTCACCAGATGCCGGAAGCGCATCACCAGTGTCAGCGTGGCCGCCGTCAGCAGGAAGACCGCCACGATCAGCACCCAGACCAGCGGCGTGGGCGGGACGAACTCGAAGATGCCCGGCAGCGCGAAGGGCGCCAGCATGGTCACAAAGGTCAGTCCGAAGCCGATTGCCAGCACCCGCCAGCGCCGCCGCCAGGTGCGTGGGTCGAACAGTTCGATTTCATGGGTGTTCAAAAAGATAAGCGCGCCGTACAGGGCGATGAACAGCGTTACGGCGCTGCGCCCGGCGTACACGCTGCGGTGGCTGGCGAAAAAGACCGCCGCGTACAGCAGCGACAGATTGACCGCCCCGATCACCCCGGCACTGAGGACATAATCCAGCACGTCGCGGCGAAACTCCTTCATGAACGCCGGGCGGATAAGCTGGAAGGCGATCAGCGTGGCCGGGATGTTGACCGTGCCGAAGGTGATCCAGCTCATCTGCACCGGGCTGGTGGGGAACGGCAGCATCATGAATCCGGCGAAAAAGATCAGCAGGATGTTATACAGATTTTTGGTCAGAAACAGTTTGGTCGTGCCGTAAATGACCTGGGTGATGTTGGTGCCTTCGCGGAAAGCGCGCGGCAGCGTGGACATGGCGTTGTTCAGCAGCACGATTTCGGCCACGTCTTTGGCGATCTGCGCGCCGTCGTTCATCGCCACCGCCAGATGCGCTTCCTTGAGCGCCGGCACGTCGTTCACGCCATCACCAACCATCGCCACATATGCGCCCTGGCGTTTGAGCGAGGCCACAATTCTGCGCTTGGTGTTCGGCTCGATGCGGGCGAACAGGTCGCCGCCCCATGCGGCCGCATCAAATTCCGCTTCGGTCAGCGCCTCCATCTGGCTGCCGGTGTAGGCCTTGCGAATCTCGATGCCCGCCTGGGCGGCGATGGCTTTCACCGTGTCCAGGTTATCGCCGGAGATGATTTTAAGGCTGACGTTGAGGGCACGGAACTGGTCGAGTGTATCCCGAATATCCGGGCGCACCTGGTCGCTGAGGACGATCAGCGCCAGAGCCTCACCGGGCTGCTCTATCCGGTCGCCGGGCGCTTCCGGCAGGCGGGCGAAGGCCAGCACGCGCAGGCCGCAGGCCGCCAATTCCTGCGCGCGGCGCGCGGCAGTCGCATTGGCGGTTGAATGCAGGACACGCTCCGGCGCGCCCATCACCAGGGTTTCGTTCTGGAAAACCACCGCGCCCCATTTGCGGCTGGAATTAAACGGGATTTCGCGCACTTTGCGCCCCGGCCCCTGACCGTTGAGTGACGGCGCGTGCTGCGCGGCATATTCGGCGACGGCGGCGGCGGTGCGGTTGCGGTGCGCCAGGCTGCCGGTATAAGCGTGCAGCAGGGCATGAACGGCTTCCGTCGGCGTACCGTTGAGCGTGATGATCTCGGTCACGGCAAGCTGGTTGCGGGTGAGCGTGCCGGTTTTGTCGAAACATAACACCGAGACGTTCGCCATGCTTTCCACCGCGTTCACACGCTGGACGAGCGTCTGGTGACGGCTGATGCTGATCGCGCCCAGCGTCAGCGACAGGATGGCCGTCAGCACCAAGCCCTGCGGCACGATGCTGGTGACGAACACGACTTCGTTGCGCACGATTTGCAGCAGCGTCGCGCCTTGCAGCCAGCCGGCGAGGAACAGCATCGGCATGAAGATGAGCATGGCGAGTACCATGATCTCCACCAGTGCCGAAATGCGCCCCTGCGTGGGCGTTTGGACGTTTTTGTACAGCTTGGCGATGCTGGCAAGCTGGTTGATGGTGCTGTCCTTGCCGACGCGGGTAGCGACCATCAGCCCGCTGCCGGCCACACAGAACGAACCGGAAAACACGTCCTGCCCCGGCTCTTTAAACACCGCGTCGGACTCGCCGGTAAGCTGTGATTCATCCATCTCCAGCGCGTCACTTTCCAGCACGCGCCCGTCCACCACCAGACGGTCGCCGGGTTCAATCGGAATCAGATCGTCCTTGACCAGCGCGTGAACCGCGACCGGGGTCAGTTGGCCGTCGCGCCAGACGCGAATATCCTGCGCCGACAGCGCCGCCAGCCGGTCAAGCTTGCGTTTGGCGATCACTTCCTGAACCATACCCAGGATGGAGTTGGTGACGACGCTGAAGCCGGCGAACAGCACGGTCGAATAATCCTGGAACAGCAGCACGATCACCAGCAGCATAAACAGGACGACGTTGAACAGGTTCAAAACGTTATCCCGGAAGATGTGCCAGTAGGTGCGTCCCACCCGCGCGCGAAAAGCATTCGACTCACCCCGCGCCCGGCGTTCGGCCACTTCGGCAGCCGACAGGCCGCGCGAAGATGATCCTTGAGAAGCCAAAAGCTGACTCCTGCGCTAAGCCATTTTCCTTTCAATATATAACGCACAATGCCGAAAATGGAAAAAGGATTGCGGCTTCAGGCTTGACGGCGCGGGGTCGGCTGGTATAATCCGACTAATGGTCTGGCCCTGTAGCTCAATTGGCAGAGCAGTTGACTCTTAATCAATTGGTTGTAGGTTCGAGTCCTACCAGGGTCACAAAAGGGTGAAATAGACGAGACTTAATCTGACACTCCGGGTAAACTGTTGAGGATACAGGAGAGTGTCAAGATGACGAATGAACAGAAGATCATCGCTACCAAGTTAGGGCTACTGAAGCTGGCA
>JACAES010000131.1 GCA_013388735.1 Chloroflexota bacterium
ACACCCTTTTTGTCTCGGTACAGTTCCAGGCCAGAAAGCTGCGGTACGGCGATCTTCAGCGTCTTCTGGATGCGGCCTAACCGGGTTTTTTGTGTCCTTTCGTTTTCATTGGCAATCTGCTCCAAAAAGTCGCCGCCATAGGGGTCGGCCTGGCGTCCGATCGAGCGTTCCGGGTCGCGCACCAGCTGCGGCACGACATGCGAATAACTGACCGACCGGAAAAAATCCGTGATGTCCCGGAACTGCCGGTTGGCGAAGGTCTGCTCCAGGTATGTCTGGCTCAAACGCGCCTCGTCGCTGCGATCTTCGTCATCGGGGCGGCTCAACAGCAATGTGCCCTGATGCCAGATTTTTTCTTCTTGCAGGATGGGGCGGCTGCGGTTATCCTGGTTGAACTCCAGCCGGTAGCGCCATATGACCGATTCTCCCTCACTTAGTTCCACATCAATAGTGATATTCGTGCGTGGGTAGCGGGCAGCCAAATTACGCATGATCGAAACACCGCCGCGCCGGTTTACCGAGTCCTGAAATCCGCCGCCGGGCGTCACAATATCGCGCAGAAAGCGAAACACGTCCAGAAAGTTCGACTTGCCGGAGGCATTTGCCCCAACAATAAAAACGCGGTTTTGCAGCGGCGCGTCCACCACCGAGAAGTTGCGCCAGTTTTCCAGTTGGATGCGCGAAAATCGCATCGTGATCTTCCTGCCTGCTGGTATCTATAAGCGCGATTTTACCACAGCCACCAAACGCGGAGCGCGCTGAAGTTTACCGCCAGTATAAAGGAATTTCAGCCGTTCGGAAGGACGATGTTTATACCCCTTCTGATGTCCTCACAAGCGCCTCGCGCGTCATCCTATCAGAACCTCTCATTAAAACCATCAGAAGCTCTCAGCCCGCGCGGAAAGCCAGACCCGGCAGTGTAAAACACTGTAACGCACAGTTATACCCTGAGGGGAGGATTTATGAGCGATCTCGCCATTGTCGAAACCATTCTTCGCAGCCGGACTTTTTTCTTCGGCGAAATACGGGGGGCGGTGCTGCTGGGCAACAAAATCAGCTCGATGCTGCTGTCCTGCTTCACCTTCTTGGCGATTTACGGCGCGGTCATGGGGGCGTCGCACAGCCCGCTGCAAGTCGTCGCGTCGGCGCTGAAGCTGCCGGCGCTGTTCCTGGTGACGCTGCTGATCTGCACGCCGTCGCTGCACTACTTTAATATCCTCTTCGGCTCGAAGCAGACGATGGGGCAGACGGTCGCGCTGATCCTGACGGCCATGACGACCACCTCGGTCATCCTGGTCAGCTTCGCCCCGATCACCCTCTTTTTCCTGTTGACGACCGCCAACTATCCTTTCTTCAAACTGCTGAACGTCATCTTTTTCGCCATCGCGGGCGGCATGGGGGTGGTCTTTCTGACCCAGGGTTTCCAGATCATCAGCGAATCGGATAACCTCGAAGGCGTGCAGATGCGCCGCAACATCTTCATCATCTGGGTGCTGCTGTATGGTTTCGTCGGCAGCCAGATGGCCTGGACGCTCAGCCCATTTATCGGCGAACCGGGTCACGAATTTATCCTGTTCACCCAGTTTGGCGGCAGTTTTTACGCCGACGTTCTCGCCAGCATCAGCCAGCTATTGAGCGGCGGCTAGAAGCGCCTCCCAAAACAGGACGTTTGAGCCGCACCATCAGAACGCAGCGGGGCGCGCCGGCGCGCGCCCCTGCCCGATTTTTTGCGCCTTTGCGTTGAGGTCTTTTCCCCTCGGCTACCGTTCGTCCAGCGTGTGCGCGAACGCCAGCCCAAAGCGCGCCGCTTTTTCCATCGTGGCCGGGATGATATTGGCGCTGATGTCGCTGCTGCGGTGCCAGTTGACCAGGTAGCCATCCTCGCCCACGCCCACCAGGCACAGCCCCCGGAAGCCGCGACCGCGCAGCGCCCCGATTTCTTCGATGATGGTCATCGGCACGCCTTTCACCTCATATTCCGGCAGACGCCGCGCCGTTTCCGCCGCCAGCGCCGCCGACTCCGGGTCGGGCTGGTAGCCGCTAAAACCCGACATGCCGGAATGCCGCGTGATGTAGGCCAGTTCGCCCGCGCCCACCATCTCAAAATCGAAGAAGTAGGCGTCCTTCAACTGCTCGCCGTAAACATCCAGCAGCGCATGAGCGCCCAGGTCGCCGGCTTCTTCCGCCCCGGTGAAGGCCAGCCACACTTCCGTATGGCGCAGTGGGTTCTGCCGCAGGTATCCGGCCAGCCCCAGCAGGCAGGCCACCGCCGTCGCGTTGTCGTTCGCGCCGTCAATCCAGGGGCCCATCTCGTCGGCCACCAGCAGCCCCAGCGCCCCCGCCAGCCCCAGCAGGCTCAGGCGGTAATCGGTCTTGAAGGCGTGTTTCGGCCCGACCGCCCGCAGCAGTTGAATCGCCCCGTTCAAAGCCAGCAGCACAATGCCCGCCGTGCCGCTTTCCCGCAGAAAATACTTGTTCGGCTCGCCAAAGGTCAGGCGGTGTTTGTTGGCGTCCACGTGTCCCAGGAACACCAGCTTATGCCGGGTTTCCTCTGCCGCCGGAAAACGCACGATCTGCGTCGAACTCGGCCCGGTCGGGGCCAGCCCGGCCAGCAGGCTGCGCTGGCCGCCGGTGGTCTGCCGCACCGCATACGCCCCATACAGCGACAGCAGCCCGCCCACCAGCCGCCCCAGCCGTCCCGGCAGCACGTTCCCCGCCAACCCGATCAGCGCCGGGAAAATCAGCGAATAGCCCCAGGTATCCGGCGCTTCAAACGGCAGCGTTTCGACTTCGGTCACGTCCACCGCCGCCAATGCCTGCCGCACGTAATCGTGCGCGCGCTGTTCGCGCGGTGTGCCGGCGGGCCGCGGCCCGATCTCGTCCGCCAGCGCCCGCACGTGTGCCATCAGGTTTTCAGCCGAAAGTGTATCGGTCATAGTGTTTCGTGGATCCCCCTCAGAATCAAAAACCGGGACGATGTATCCCGGCTTGATGATAGCCTTTTCGCCGCCATCCGGCAATCAGCCATAGGACGATTACACCATACGAAAGGCTGGCGTATCTTTATTTAGCCCCTCATTTAGCCCCTCGCCCAGCGCGAAGCGCGTTCGGGAGAGAGGGCAGGGTGAGGGCCAAAAGCGCGGCTTAACGCTTGGTATAAGTCGGCGCTTTGCGGGCGCGTTTGAGGCCGGGTTTCTTCCGTTCCTTGGCGCGCGCGTCGCGGGTCAGGAACTTGTGTTCCTTCAACTGCGGCTTCAGCTCCGGGTCGAGCGCAATCAGCGCCCGCGCCAGCCCCAGCCGGATGGCGTCGCGCTGGCCGGTGATGCCGCCGCCGTTGACATGCACCGTCACGTCATAAGCCTTCAGTTGGCCGAGTACCGCCAGCGGCTCCAGCAGGATGTCCACGTCACCCAGCCGGGGCAGATAGTCGCTGCCGTCTTTGTCGTTAATCACCAGATTGCCCGTGCCGCCGGGGAAAACCCGCACGCGGGCGGTTGCCGATTTCCGGCGGCCAATGCCTTCGTAATACTGTGCCGACATCTATTGCCCCTTCCTAAAGCTCGAATACTTTGGGCTTTTGCGCGCCGTGCGGATGTTCCGGGCCGGCGTAAACTTTCAACTTTTTCAGCATATTGCGCCCCAGCGCCCCATCCGGCAGCATCCCTTTCACCGCCGCCATGATGACGCGGTCGGGGAATTTCGCCAGTTGGTTGCGCAGGCTGACCGCTGTGATGCCGCCCGGATAACCCGAATGGCGATAGTAGAACTTGTCGTCCAGCTTGTTGCCGGTGACTTCGATCAACTCGCAGTTGATGACGACCACATAATCGCCAACGTCCATATTCGGCACGAAATAGGGTTTGTGTTTGCCGCGCAGAATCGGCGCGATCTTCGCCGCGAGACGCCCCAGGTTCTGCCCCTTTGCGTCCACAATCCACCACTCGCGCTGTATATCCTGTGGTTTGGTAACGTAGGTCTTGCTAGGCACTTGTTTTTCCTCCGGCAGGCGTCTCACCCACCATCATTCCATCGTTCTTCTGGGCAGCCGTCAGGTGTTCAACCGGCTGCTGCTCATCGCTCATATCGCACCGCTTCCAGCGTCAGCCCTTGCGGCGGCGCGATCACCTTCACCGCCGAAAGTTCCGCCCGGCGGAAAACCGCCTCAAACGTTTCGACGCTCCACCGCCCCATCCCGACCGTGACCAGCGCCCCCACAATGCGCCGCACCATGTGGTACAAAAAGGCGTTGGCCTCAATCCGGTAAATCCACAGCGTCCCCCATGCGGCGGGCTGCTGAGTCCAGGCCGACTGGTACACCCGACGGACGGTGTTGTCGCCCTTCGGCGGCGTGCCAAACGCGGCAAAGTCAAACTCGCCCACCAGCAGTTCCGCCGCCTGCCGCATCGTTTCGCCGTCCAGCGGCTCGCGCACCCTCCAGGCCCGGTGGCGGAACAACGGCTGCCGCTGTTCCGCCTGGATGACCTGGTAAGCGTAGCGGCGCGCGCGGGCATCAAAACGCGGGTGAAAGCCCGGCGCGGGCGACAGGTCTTGCAGGGCGATGTCGTCCGGCAGCTTGGCGTTGATCGCCCGCAGCAGCGCGGCCTCGTCGTGCTGCCACTCCGCCTCGAAGGCGATCACCTGCCCGGTGGCGTGTACGCCGCTGTCGGTGCGCCCCGCGCCTGTCACCGTCACGCGCTGCCCGGTCACGGCGGCTGCCGCCTGTTCAACCGCGCCCTGGATGGTCGGTTTGTCCCCCTGGCGCTGAAAGCCCTGGTAGGCCGTCCCGTCGTAAGCCAGCGTGGCGCGGTAGCGCAGAGCGCCTACTCCTCGCGTTCCACCAGTTCCAGCAGCACCATCTCGGCGGCGTCGCCCTGGCGCTGCCCCAGCTTCAGAATCCGCGTGTAACCGCCGGGGCGGTTTTCGTAGCGCGGCGCGATGTTGTTAAACAGTTTGCTCACCAGGTCGCGGTTGTTGTTCAACCGGCTGGCGGCGATCCGCTGCGCGTGCAGAACCCGGTTGGGGTCTTCGTGCGCGCGGCTGCGTTTCGCCAGCGTAATCAGTTTTTCCACGTCGCTGCGGATAAAATCCGCCTTCGCGCGCGTGGTTTTGATCCGGCCATGTTCCAGCAGCGCCGTCGCCAGGGACAGGCGCAGAGTCTTGCGTTGAGCGCCGTTGCGCCCCAGTTTTTTCCCTCGTACACGATGTCGCATGGTGCGTCCTCACTCACTCCCCGCCGTCAGGCCGGTGATGTTAAATTCTACGTCTTCGGAAAGATAGCCCTTGTCGCGCAGTTTGACGATCAGCTCATCCAGGGATTTCTCGCCGAAGTTGCGGATAGCGAGCATGGCGTCCGGCCCGCGCGCCAGCATATCCAGCACGTCCCCAATAGTGGTGATGCCGGTGCGCTTGAGCGAGTTAAATACCCGCACGCTCAGGTCGAGTTCCTCGATCAGCTTGTCGTACAGTTCCGGCTTGCGGCCATGTGTATCCTCTACCGGCTCGACGGTATCGGCCATCTGCTCGTACATCGATTCAATCCCGCCGATGACGGTCAGGTGTTTCATCAGAATTTGCGCCGCCTGGCTGAGCGCGTCCTGCGGACGCACGGCGCCATCCGTCCAGATTTCGATAATCAGTTTGTCGTAATTGGTGCGCTGGCCCACCCGCGCCCGTTCAACATCGAAGTTCACCCGCCGAATCGGGCTGAAGATGGCGTCTACCGGCAGTTCGCCAATCGGCAGCCGCCCCCGGTCTTCCGCCGGGCTGTAGCCGCGCCCGGCCTCGACCGCGAATTCGATTTCCAGGTGCGCATCGGGCGCGTCCACCGTGAACAGGTACAGGTCGGTGTTGATGATTTCAACTTCCGGCGGGCAGAGAATATCCGCCGCCGTCACCGTCCCCGCGCCGCGATGTTCCAGCCGCAGCCGGGCCGTTTCGCCGTCGTGCATCTTCAGCCGCAGTTGTTTGACCTGCAAAATCAACTGCGTCATGTCTTCCCGCACACCGGGGACGGCAGAAAATTCGTGATGCACGTCGGACACGCGAATACTCGTCACCGCCGCCCCCGGCAGCGACGACAGCAGCACGCGCCGCAGTGCCGTGCCGAGCGTCAGTCCGAAGCCGCTCTCCAGCGGGCTGATGATAAATCGCCCATAATTGCGCGACGTAGCATCCCCCTCAACCTTATGCGGCAGCACCATATTATTCGTCACCACAGTCTGTTTTCCCTTCGGGCTTCCTGCCACTTACGAGTTACCAGTTTCCAGTCTCTGCGTCGTCAATCCGGGTAAACAATCAAAGGCCAACTGACAACTGACAACTGACAACTGATGACCAGTTACACGCGGCGGCGTTTGGGCGGGCGAACCCCGTTGTGGGGAATGGGTGTTACATCGGTGATCGAGCGCACCTTCAAGCCGCTGCCCTGAATGGCGCGGATGGCGGCTTCCCGCCCTGGCCCTGGCCCTTTGACAAAAATATCCACTTCCTGCATCCCGTGTGTTTGCGCCACTTCCGAGGCCGACTGCGCAGCCACCCGGGCGGCATAGGGCGTGCTTTTCCGGCTGCCCTTAAAGCCCGATGTCCCGGCGCTGGCCCACGACACCACGTTCCCCAACTGGTCGGTCATCGAGACGATGGTGTTGTTGAACGTGGCATGGATGTGCGCCTGCCCGTAAGGGATATTTTTGACTACTTTTTTCACCGTTCGGCGAGCAGCAGACTTTCTGGGTGTTTTTGCCATAATCCCTCTCTTAACATGGCATAGGCGGGAAAACGCGCCCTGCTGGACAGAGCGCATTTATCCGCACCGTATCGAACGCTGAACCGGCCCTTACCGGTTATTTCTTGGTTGCGCCGCGCCGCCGACCACGCCCCGGCACCGTCTTGCGGACACCGCGTCGGGTGCGCGCGTTCGTGCGGGTACGCTGGCCGCGCACCGGCAAACTCCGGCGATGACGCACACCGCGATAACAGTTGATTTCCACCAGCCGTTTGATATTCAACTGCACCTCGCGCCGCAGATCGCCTTCGGTCGTCAGTTTGGCGACCTGCTCGCGCAGGCGCGTTACTTCGTCCTCGGTCAGGTTACGGACGCGCGTTTCCGGGCTGACGCCGGCGGCTTCGAGAATCTGGCGGCTGGTCGGGCGGCCAATTCCATAAATATAGGTGAGTGCGATTTCGATCCGTTTGTCGCGGGGCAGATCAACCCCTTCAATACGCGCCATTTATATTTTGTCCCCTCGCCTTAACCCTGGCGCTGCTTATGCTTGGGATTTTCACAAATAATCATTACGCGCCCATGCCGCTTAATCACGCGGCACTTCGGGCAGCGCGGTTTGATAGACGCTGACACGCGCATGGTTTAGATACCCTTTACATTTCTACAAGGCGTAAGATTTTACCAGTTTTTGAAAGTGGTGTCTACTGCGAATTTTGACCGGTATGTTTTGCCCTGGGGTCGGCGGCAGCAGATACACCCTGGCGGGTTAATCCTCCCCTGCAAAACGCGGGGCGCATGGGGCGAGTTTAGAAACCCGCCCCTACTGGACATTTACCGCGACAGTTCCGCGATGCGCTCGCGCACGTGCGGCGGAAGGTCGCGGTCGTTCATCAGGCCGACATACGCCTGATACACCTGCAGCGCCCGGTCAGGCTGGCCGGCATCGTACAGCATATCCGCCAACACCAGATAGGCTTCGGCCCGGTTGGCAGCTTCCGGGATATGCGACTGATAATCCGCGATCACCACATCCAGCGAAAAGCGGTCGGCATCGTGGACGATGGCCGAACTGTAATCTTGCAGCGCCCGTTCGTATTCCCCCGCCATCACCCGCACACGCGCGCGCATGGCGTACAGTTCGGCGTCCCAGGGCGCCAGCCGAATCGCCTGGCTGAAGTTTTGCACCGCCGGCGGGAATTCACCCAGGCCGGCGTGCGCCCGCGCCCGCCCCACATACAAGCGAACCTCATCAATGCCGCGCCGGGCGGCCTGTTCATAATCCTCCAGCGCCAGCCGGAAGCGTTT
This sequence comes from Chloroflexota bacterium, assembly GCA_013388735.1. Classification (GTDB taxonomy): domain Bacteria; phylum Chloroflexota; class Anaerolineae; order Aggregatilineales; family Phototrophicaceae; genus CFX2. The sequence continues at coordinate 8,027 of JACAES010000131.1, forward strand.
CGCCATCAGATGAACTCCGGCGCGTTCGAGGTAGGCTTCGGCGTTGTCGCCGTCCAGTTCCAGCGCCCGCGTATAACTCTCCAAAGCCCGGTCGAGGCCGCCGCGCCGCCGGTAAACCATGCCCAGCAGCAGATGGGCATAGCTGTCGTCCGGCTGGAGCTCGACCATCTGGCGGGCGCTCGCCAGCCCTTCCTGGCGCAAATCCTGCGAAACCGGCTGTTCAGAATCGGCCATGTACAGGAACATTTCCGCCAGCCCCCGGTAGCCGTCCGGCAGTTCCGGCGCCAGTTCAATCACGCGGTGGAAGTCCTCGCGTGCCAGTTCGTAAAGCTCCATGCCCCGCCGCACGTAACCGCGTTCGAGAAGTGCGTTCACCCAGTCCGGGCGCAGTTCCACTGCATGATCCAGATCGGCCAGCGCCGCTTCGTTTTCGCCCATCCAACTGTGGGTGACGCCGCGATCCAGGTACAGCGCCGGCACATCCCCCGCCAGGTCAATCGCGCGGCTTAAATCCGCGACCGCGGCTTCGTAATTCCCCGCGTCGCGGTGGGCGATGCCCCGCGCATGGAAAGCCTCGGCATATTCCGGTTCAAGTTCCACCGCCCGATTCAGATCGGCCAGCGCCGCCTCCAGTTCGCCGCGCCCGATCTGCATCCAGCCGCGCTGCACGTAAGCATCCGCCAGATCAGGCGACAGGTCAATCGCGTAGTTGAAGTCCGCCAGCGCCGCATCGTTATCGCCCAAACGTCTGTAAACCTGGCCGCGCTGCACGTAACTTTCCGGCGAATCCGGCGCGATTTCGATGGCGTGGTCAGCATCTTCCAGCGCGCGTTCCAGGTCGCCGTCGGTAAGCTGCTGCCCGGCGTCGAAAGCCATTATCAACACATCGGCCCGCCCGCGCCGCACCCATACATCATCCGGCAGCCGTTCCACCGCGCGATTCAAGTCATCCAGCGCCGCCGGGTAATCGTGCAGATGATACAAGTAGACCAGCCCGCGCTCGAAATAAGCGTAGCCCAGATCAGGGTCAAGTTCGATGGCGCGGCTCAGGTCGGCCAGCGCCGCTTCGGTCTGCCCTGTCCAGCTCGCCAGCCTGCCGCGTTCGTGGTACGCCCAGCTCATCCCAGGGTCGCGTTCCAGGGCGCGGTCATAATCGGCCCGCGCCGCCTCGTAATCGCCTCTATCCCGCTGAACAATGCCCCGCTGCAAATACAGCGTGGCGTCGTCCGGCGACAGCTCCAGCGCACGGTCGAAATCGGCCAGCGCGTCGTCATAAGCGCCAGCGTTGTAAAACGCCTCGCCGCGTTTCACCAGCGCATCCAGGCTGTCCGGCGCGCCTTCCAGCGCCCCCGTATAGGCCGCTATGGCTGCCTCAAAATCGTAATTCTCTGCCGCGCGGTCGCCTTCTTCGATCAAGGCAATCGCTTCTTCGCTGCCGGCTTCCTGTGCGGCGCGGGTCGCTTCGGCAGCGGCCTCCTGCGCGGCAATGGTCGCTTCGGCAGCGGCTTCCTGCGCGGCAAGCGTCGCTTCGCTACCGGCTTCCTGCGCGGCGGCAGTGGTGGCTTGCAGCCAGGCCGCAGCCGCCGTCGCCGTCCCTTCCACCACGCGCGTCGCCTGGGCGTTCAGCGTGGCCGCCAGAGCGGTCGCCGTGTTTTCAATGTCCAGCACCTGCTGGCTGCGCGCTGTGTCCAGCGCGTTCTGCGTGGCCTGCTGCACCACAGCCGTCGCCGTCAAAAACAGCGGGTCGAAAGTGGGGGTTATCAGCGCGTTCTGCGTGGCCTGCACGATGAAGGCGGTTTCCGTCAGCATCATCGAGTCGAGCGTCCCTACCCCCTCTGCCACCGGCGTCCCTGCCGGTTCTGCCGGGCGGCTGGACAGCAGCAGCGCGCCGCCGATGATGACGACCAGCGCGACGATGCCGCCGATGATCGCCCACGGCAGACGCCGGGGCGCGCCCTCGACCGCCGGCGCGGACGGCGCGGCGGACGGTTTGGTGATGGGCAGATCCATTTTTATCGTCGGCTGATCCCCGTCAACCGGCGCTTTAACGGGTTTCGGCAGTTCACGGATGGCCGCCTCGAACGCCTGCGCCAGCGCCGCACACGATACAAAGCGGCGCTCCGGGTCGCGGTCAAGCGCCTTCAGAATGGCCGCTTCGGCGGCCTCCGGCAGTTCCGGGCGTAAAGACCGGGGTGGCGGCAGCGCCGCGCCCATCATCTGCATGTGGATAACCGCCAGCGGCGTTTCGGCCTGGAAGGGCGTGCGCCCCGTCACCATCTCGTACAGCACCACGCCCAGCGAATACTGGTCGGTGGCGGGCGTCAGGTCTTTAGACCCCCGGCACTGTTCGGGACTCATGTACTGCGGCGTGCCTAACACCGCGTCGCCGGTCAGGTCAAGCGTGCCTTCCACGATGCGGGCGATGCCGAAATCGGTCAGGTAAGCGTTACCGTCCCGGTCAATCAGCACGTTGCCGGGTTTTACGTCGCGGTGCAAAACGCCGTTGGCGTGCGCGTGATCCAGCGCGGAGGCGATCTGGTTGAGCAGCCGCGCCGTTTCTTCCAGCGGCAGATGCCCGTTCTGGCGAATCCGGTCGGCCAGCGTGCCGGCGGGCAGGTAGCGCATCACCAGGTAAGCGATGCCTTCCTCTTCGCCATAAGCATGAACCGGCAGGATGTGCAGGTGTTCAAGCCGCGCGATGGCGCGCGCCTCGCGCCGAAAGCGTTCCAGAAACTGCGGGTCCTGCGAATACTGCTGCGGCAGGGTTTTGAGGGCGACGTAACGATCTGTGCTGGCGTCGTAGGCTTTATAGACCGTCGCCATCCCCCCCATGCCAATCTGTTCGACGATGCGGTATCCGCCGAGGGTGCGCCCAATCATATCAGACTCCCCTGTGTGCCGTGCGGGTTATTAACTCCATTGTAGTCGAGTCGCGCCCGCCCCGCTACCGGCCTCGCGGGAAGCAAAAAGGGCGGGTTCGGAAACCCGCGCCTCTGCGCCTGTGCGTTTTGTCTTTCGCTTTCAACTCGGCACTCGACACTCACCGCTCGAACCTATCTTACGGCAGCGTCAAAATCACCGGCTGGCCGTCCGTGATGGCAATCGTATGCTCAAAGTGCGCGCACAGCGAGCCGTCGGTCGTGACCACCGTCCAGCCGTCGGCCAGTTCGCGCAGGTCGTTGCGCCCGGCGATCACCATCGGCTCCAGCGCATAGGTCATGCCCACCTGCAAGGGGACGTTCTCCCAGCCGCGCCGACGTTTGCTGCCGCGCGGCCACCAGTTCGGCACCTGCGGGTCTTCGTGCATCGCTCGCCCCACACCGTGTCCGGTATATTCCCGCGCCACGCTGTAACCCTGTCTTTCGACAAACGTCTGGATCGCCAGCGCCACGCCGCGCACGTCGTTCGGCAGCGCCGACGCCTCGATGCCCACGTACAGCGCCCGCTCCGTCACATCCAGCAGACGGCGCACTGCCGCCGGAACGTCGCCCACCGCCGCCGTAAACGCCGCGTCGCCCACAAAGCCCTGATAGTGGCAGCCTGTATCCAGGCTGATGATGTCGCCGTCTTTCAGGATGCGGTTCGGGCTGGGGATGCCGTGTACCAGTTCGTCGTTGATCGAAGCGGTGATGCTGGCCGGGAAGTTCGGCGCGTTCAGCTTCGGATAGTTCAGGAACGCCGGGGTCGCGCCGTGATCGCGGATGACCGTTTCGGCAATTCTGTCCAGTTCGGCGGTGCTGACGCCGGGGCGAATCGCCTCGCGCATGGCCTGGTGCGCGCGGGCGACGATGCGCCCCGCCTCCCGCATGATGGCGATTTCCTCCGGCGTTTTGAGATGGATGTTCATCGTGTGCGAACCCCGTAGGGGCGGGTTTCTGAACCCGTCCCTACTTCCTCATCTGATTAATCACCCGTTTGATCTCGCAGCTCACGCCCTCAATCGGCTTCGAGGCGTCCACGCGCTGCACCAGCCCCTTGCCCTCGAAATAGTCAATGAGCGGCTGCGTCGTGTGCAGATAGGTGTCAATACGCTGGACGATAGCGTGCGCGCTGGCGTCGTCCGCCCGGCGAATCAGCTTTTCGCCGGTGGCTTTCAGCGTCGCTTCCAGGCGCGGCGGAAACTGTTTGTTCGGGTCTTCCACGAACGCCCATTCGATGCCGTCGCTGTTGGAGTAAATGTTGTAGCTTTCGCCGCTGCTGCATGTCACGCGCCCAAACGCGCGCCGAAACGCCTGGTACAGATCAAGGTCGAGCAGCAGCACCGCCGTCAACCTTTCGCCCCGGCTTTGCAGATAATTTTCTAACCACTGGGCCTGACCGAGACTGCGCGGGTAGCCATCCAGGATGGCGCCGTTTTTCGCGTCCGGTTGTTCCAACCGTTCCCGAACCACCTGGTTGGTGATCTCGTCCGAAACCAACTGCCCGGACTCCATGATTTCCTGGATTTGTTGTGCGAGAGGATCGGTGCGCATTTTCATCGCGCGGAAGAGGTCGCCCGTCGAGACGTGCGGAATGCCATAATGATCGCGCATGAAGTCCGCCTGCACGCCTTTCCCGGACCCCTGCACGCCCATCAGAATGATGTATAGCCCTGCCATTTTAAGTAGTATTCCTTTTAGCCTACAGTCTATAGCTATAGTCTACAGGTAAAAGACTATCGGCTAACGACTGTAGGCTTAAGAGTTGAAAAACTAGCCCATGAAGCCTTCGTAGTTGCGCATCACGAGCTGCGCTTCGATCTGGCGCATGGTATCAATGACGACCCCCACCACAATGATGAGGCCGGAACCGGACAGCACCTGTGCCGCGTTGCTGGCATTACCTACTGTCTCCAGCGGGAACAGCAGCCGGTTGATTAAATCCACGATGCCCGGCACGACCGCGATCACGCCCAGGAACAGCGCGCCGATCAGCGTGATACGCCGCGTCACCCGGATGATGTATTCCTGTGTGCGTTTGCCGGGGCGAATGCCGGGGATGAAACCGCCGTTGCGCTGGAGGTTTTCCGCCAGGTTTTGCTGCTGCACCATGATGTCGGTGTACAAAAAGGTGAAACCCACCACCATCAGGAAGAACGTCAGCCAGTAGGCCAAGCCCTGATGATTGCCGAAGGTCTGGGTAATCATATCGCCCACCGGCCCCGGCGGGAACAGGTTGGCGATGATGGCCGGGAAGGTGATGAACGACTGGGCGAAGATCAGCGGGATCATGCCTACCGCGTTCACCTTCAGCGGGATATGCGTCGTGCCGCCGCCGTACTGCCGGCGACCGCGCACGCGCTTGCCGTACTGCACCGGCACGCGCCGCACCCCTTCGTAGATGTACACGATCACCACCACGCTCACCACCACAATGATGATGAACAGCAGCAGATTATACAGCGCCGGCTGCGTCCCGCCGGTCAGCAGTTGGATCAGGCTGGACGGCGCTTGCGCCACGATGCCGGCGAAGATGATGATCGAAAGCCCGTTCCCGATGCCCTGTTCGGTAATCAGTTCACCTAACCAGATGGCGAACATCGTCCCGGCGGTCATCGTCACCAGCACCGAAGCCGTCAGGAGCAGGTCGGTCCCGAACCCATCAATGATCGGCTGGCCGCCCAGCACATTGAAAATCTGTATCTGGCCGACGGCTTGCAGCAGCGCCATCGGAATCGCCAGATAGTAGGTGTAGCGCTGGATTTTTTCCTGGCCGCCCGGCTCTTTCTGGATGGCTTCCAGCGCCGGAACAAGCGGGATGAGCAGTTGGAAGATAATGGACGCCGTGATGTACGGGTAGACCCCGTTCGCCATCACGCTGAAGTTTCGGACTGCGCCGCCGGACAGCAGGTTCAGCACGCCCAGCAGGCCGCTCTGCTGGGTGGCGAACAGCGACTCCAGCGCGGCGGGGTTCACCCCAACCACCGGCACATGAGCCGCGAACTGGTACACCACCAGAATTAACCCGGTGATGAGTAGTTTATTCCGCACATCCGGCAGCCGCCACGCATTACGCAAAGCCTCAATCATGGAAACGATCCCTCACATAATTATGTCGGGGCAAAAAGGTGCAGGGGCGGGTTTCTAAACCCGCCCCCCATCAGGCGCAAACTTTACCCCTCGCCGTAAATCTTCGCCAGCGCTTGTTTCCGCAGTTTGCGGACGGTCGCCTTGGCGCCCTTGACTCGCAGCGGGATGATCTCGACCGCGCCGCCCGCGCCGGTGATTTTTTCCTGCGCGCTCTTGGTAAAGCGGTGCGCTTTCACCGTCAGCTTGCGCTTCAGTTCACCGTTGCCCAGGATGACCACCGGCTGGTAAATATCCTTGATGAGCCGCTTTTCCAGCAGCAGCGCCGGCGTCACCAGCGCACCGTCATCCAGCCCGGCCAGCGCCTCGATCTTCACTTCCTGATACTCGATGCGGAAGATGTTGGTGAAGCCGCGTTTGAACGGCAGCCGCCGCACCAGCGGCAGCTGGCCGCCCTCGAAGTATGCGCGTTTCGGCTTGCCGCCGCGCGCGCCCTGGCCCTTGATACCCCGGCCAGAATAACGCCCATGCCCGGACGCAACGCCGCGCCCCAGCCGGGTGCGTTTTTTCTTGGAACCCTCAGCCGGTTGAAGCTCATGCAGTTTCATCGGTGACTTCCTCCACCTCGACCAGATGCCGCACCTTAAACAGCATCCCGCGCACCTGCGGCGTGTCCGGCACCGTCACCCTATGGTTGATCCGCCGCAGACCCAGCGAACGCACGGTGGCGCGCTGGCTCTGTTCGTAGCCAATCAGGCTGCGGCGAAGCGTCACCCGCAGCATCTTCCTGTCACTCATTGCGCGTTCCTTCCTCGCGGCGGCGCGCCCAGAAGGGCAGCATATCCTGCGGGTCTTTGCCCCGCGTGGCCGCGATTTCCTCCGGGCTGCGAAGCTGTTCGAGCGCGTCCAGGGTCGCCATCGTCACGTTCAGCAGGTTCGGGCTGCCCTGGCTCTTGCTCAGGATGTCGCGCACACCGGCGGCTTCCAGCACGGCGCGCACGCCGCCGCCCGCGATCACGCCTGTACCGGGCGATGCCGGCTTGAGCATCACCACCGCGCCACCGTGACGGCCAATCACCGGGTACGGGATGGTGGTCTCGTACAGCGCCACCTTTCTCATATTACGCCGCGCATGATCCGACCCCTTGCGGATGCTGTCCGGCACGCCGCGCGCCTTGCCGATGCCCGCGCCCACGCGCCCCTTGCCATCACCCACGATCACAACCGTGCGGAAGGCGAACCGGCGGCCACCCTTAATCACTTTAGCGACGCGCTTGATATCTACCACGCGCTCATCAAGTTCTTCGCGGTCTTCGTCCCGGTCGCGGTCGCTGCGGTCAGAGCGGTCGCGCTTGTCGCGCTCCGGGCGGTCGCCCCGCTCCCCACGCTGGCCGCCGCCACCGGGGCGGTCTCCTCTGCGTTGTGGTCTATTTCCAGCCATGTTTTGCTCCTAAAACTCCAGGCCGCCTTCGCGCGCGCCTTCCGCCAGGGCCGCCACGCGCCCCTGATACTGGTATCCACCCCGGTCAAACACCACTTTCTGAATGCCGGCGCTTTTGGCGCGCTCGGCCAGCACCTGGCCGACAATCTTGGCCGCCTCGGCCTTTTTCTTCCCGGCCACCTTGGCGGCGATCTCTTTGTCCACCGTCGAAGCCGAAACCAGCGTCCGGCCTGCCACGTCGTCAATCACCTGGGCGTAGATGTTAGTCAGGCTGCGGAAGACGTTTAACCGGGGACGTTCCGGCGTACCGCTTACGCGCGCCCGCACGCGCCGGTGACGCCTTGCCCGCGCAGCCTCTTTAATTTCCGTCTTGCTGCTCATGATTCCCTCTTTATCCGTTTCAAGGGCCGAGTTCCGGGTTCCGCGTGGGCTTTATCCACTTACTCAGAACACGGAACTTTCCACCCGGAACTTTATTTCGTCTTACCCGCTTTACCAACCTTACGCCGGATGATTTCGTCGCTGTAGCGCACGCCCTTGCCCTTGTACGGCTCCGGCGGGCGCAGGCTGCGAATATCTGCCGCCGTCTGCCCGACCATCTGTTTGTCCGCGCCGTCAATATGGATGATCCGCCCGCGCTCTTCGACGCTGAAGCTGATGCCCGACGGCGGCGGCACGACGATTTCGTGCGAGTAACCCAGCTTCATCACCAGGTCGTTGCCGCGTTTGTCGCTGGAATAGCCCACGCCTTCGATCACCAGCGTCTTGCGGAAGCCGTCGGTCACGCCCATCACCATGTTCGCCAACAGCGCCCGTGTCAGGCCGTGCAGCGCCCGCACCGGCCCCTGATCGTTAGGCCGTTCCACCAGCAGCCGGCCATCTTCCTGCTTGACGGTGATGTCCGGGTGAACGGTCATTTTCAATTCGCCCTTCGGCCCCTTGACGACCACATCCTGGCCGCTGATCGTGACCTGCACTTTGGCCGGTATCGTTATCGGCTTCTTGCCAATCCGTGACATAATGACCTCACCACACGTAACACAGAACTTCGCCACCGACGCGCTGGCGGCGCGCTTCCTGCGCCGTCATCACGCCCTTAGGCGTCGTCACGATGGCGATCCCGATGCCGCTCATCACGCGCGGCAGGTCGCGCCGCCCCCGGTAAATCCGGCGGCCTGGCTTGCTCACCCGCTCCAGATGCGTGATAACCGGCTTGCGGTCGCGCCGCGCGCCATAATACTTCAACACGATTTGCATAATCGGCGCCGGTTTTTCGTCGCCAACCGTGTAATCCTCGATAAACCCTTCTTCTTTCAGAATCCGCGCAATCTCCACTTTCAGTCGAGAGCTGGGTATCTCCACCGAAGCTTTGCCCGCCAGCAGCGCGTTCCGAATCCGGGTCAGCATGTCGCCTACAGGATCGCTAATCATGCCCCCTCCTACCAGCTTGACTTCACGACGCCGGGAATCTGTCCCCGCAGCGCCAGTTCGCGGAAATGAATGCGGCACAACCCGAAGCGGCGGATGTAGCCATGTGGACGCCCGCACACTTTGCCCGAATTCGGGTCAATATACTGGCAGCGGTTGTGGACGCGGACTTTGTATTTGCGCCGCCCTTCACGGGCAACTATTGATTTTTTCGCCATTTGTATCTGTCCTCTAGCTCTCGCGGAAGGGCATACCCAGCAGTTTGAGCAGGCGGCGGCCTTCCTCATCGGTCTTGGCCGTCGTGACAATCGTGATTTCCATGCCGCGCACTTTATCAATCTTGTCGTACTGAATTTCCGGGAAGATCAACTGTTCGCGCAGGCCGATGGTGTAGTTTCCGCGCCCGTCCATCTTGGACGGGATGCCGCGAAAGTCACGCACGCGCGGCAGCGCGATATTCATCAACCGATCCAGCATAGCCCACATCCGTTCGCCCCGCAGCGTCACCTTCACACCGATGGAGCGCCCTTCGCGCAGCTTAAACGTGGCGATGCTCTTTTTGGCTTTGGTGATAACCGGCTGCTGCCCCGTGATGACCCGCAGGTCTTCCACCGCGCCGTCCAGCAGCTTCGGGTTGTCCATCGCCTCGCCCAGGCCGATGTTGATGACCACCTTCTCCAGACGCGGCACCTGCATCACATTGCGGTACTTGAACTCGTTCATCAGCGCCGGAATGATCTCTGCCCGGTAGCGTTGGTGTAATACATGTTCTGCCATCTGCTTCGCTCCGGTCAATCTATATTCGCGTTGCATTTTTTGCAGTAGCGCGTCTTAAAGCCGTCATCCTTCAGACGATAGCCCACGCGCGTGCGCTGGTTGCACTTCGGGCAAACCAGCATCACATTCGACAGGTGCAGCGGCGCGTTAAATTCCACGATCTGCGCCGGAATCTGGCGACTGCCCACCTGTTTGGCTTTCTCATGTCGTTTGGCGAGGTTCACGCCGCTGACGACTACCCGGCCGGCCTTGTTCAGCACAGAGATAACTTCTCCACGCTCGCCCACGTCCTTCCCGGCAATCACCTCGACGTTATCGCCTTTTTTAATCCGTTGCATTGTTTTCCCAACTCCCAGGATACACGCCGTCTTTCCGCTCCCCGGCGGATACGGCGTAATGTCCGAACTCGCTCTACAGCGTTTCCAGCGCCAGCGATACGATCTTCAGGAACCCCTTGTCGCGCAGTTCACGCGCAACCGGCCCGAACACACGCGTGCCGCGCGGGTTAACCCCATCGTCGGCCAGCAGAACGGCGGCATTGTCATCAAACTTGATGTACGAGCCGTCGCTGCGCCGGTACTCTTTGGCCGTGCGCACGATCACCGCTTTGACTACTTCACTCTTTTTGACGCTGCCGTCGCTGGCCGCCGATTTGACGGTCGCCACCACCACGTCGCCCACATACCCATACTTCCGGCGCGAACCGCCCATCACGCGGATCACCAGCAGCTCGCGCGCGCCGCTGTTGTCGGCGACGACCAGCCGCGATTCATTCTGAATCATGACTCCTGCTCCTCGCCTTCACCGGCTGCTGCCGAGGCTTCGCCTGCCGGCGGCACCTCCGGCGCCGGGCCTTCTTCGCTTCCCACGCCTGCCGGGGTATCGCCGACCAGCGGTTCCAACACGCGCCCGCCGGGGCCTTCCAGCACCTTTTCCACCATCCAGCGTTTATTCTTGCTGATGGGCTTGCTTTCTACCAACTGCACCACCGAACCGATCTCGACGGCGTTGCTTTCGTCGTGCGCCATCACCTTCTTGGTGCTGCGGATGACCTTCTTGTAAACACGGTGCGCCTTGCGCCGCTCGATGGCGACCACGACGGTCTTTTCCATCTTGTCGCTAACGACGCGCCCGACCAGACGACGGCGACTGTTAGGCATCTTTATCCTCCTTGCGCGCCAGCTCGGCGGCCAACTGCCGTTCGCGCAGCACGGTCTTCAGCCGGGCGACGGTGCGCCGGACATTGCGGGGCGCGTTGGTGTCTTCAAGCTGGCCCGATGCCATCTGGAAGCGCAGATTGAACATGGCTTCCTTCTGGTCTTCCAGCGCATTCAAAAGTTCTTCATCACTCAGTTGACGAATTTCACGGATGTGCATCTTCCCAGTTCCCTTTCTCGGAGATTACGACTCGAACTTGATCTCCTGGCCGGAAATCGGGTCAATCCGCTTGACGATCTTCGTCCGAATGGGCAGCTTGTGGCCGGCCAGCCGCAGCGCCTCAAAGGCTTCTTCCTCCGGGATGCCGCCCATTTCGAACAGCACGCGCCCCGGCTTGATGACGCACACGTAGTACTCGACCGACCCCTTACCTTTACCCATGCGGGTTTCGGCAGCCTTCTGGGTATACGGTTTGTCCGGGAAAACCCGAATCCAGATTTTCCCGCGTCGTTTGGTGTAACGCACCATCGTGCGCCGCGCCGCTTCGATCTGCCGCGCCGTCAGCCAGATCGGCTCCAGCGCCATCAGACCGTACTCGCCAAACGAAACCACATTGCCCCGGCTGGCCTTGCCCTTCATGCGGCCCCGCATCTGTTTCCGGTACTTCATTCGCTTTGGCATTAACATGTTAGTTCGTCCTCGTTTTCCGCCCATCCGCCGGGAAGGGCGCGCCCGTTACGGGCTGACGTATACGTCCTTCTTCGGCTCGGCGGGTTTTTCCTCGCGCAGCACTTCGCCCTTGTAAATCCACACCTTCACGCCGATGCGTCCGAAGGTCGTCAGGGCTTCTGCCTTGCCGTAGTCAATGTCGGCGCGCAGCGTCGAACGCGGCACGCGGCCTTCGCTCGCCCATTCCCGCCGCGCCATGTCCGCCCCGGCCAGCCGCCCGCTTACCTCGATCTTGATGCCCTGCGCGCCCTGGCGCATGGCCTGGCTGATGGCGCGTTTGATGGCCCGGCTGTGGCCGATGCGGCGTTCCAACTGGTCTACGATGTTTTCTGCCACCAACTGCGAGTCCAGGTCGGGCTTGTCAATCTCGGTCACTTCGACCTTGACCTTCGCCTCGCTGCCCAGCAGTTGTTCCAGCCCCGTCCGCAGTTCCTTAACCGCCTCGCCCTTGCGCCCGATCAGAATGCCCGGACGCGCGGTGTGAATGTTCACCAGCAGTTGGTTGGGATACCGTTCGATCTCCACGCGGGAAACCCCGGCGCGCGCGCCCTTTTCTTTGATGTAGCGGCGAATGGCGAAGTCCTCTTGCAGCAGGTCGGCGTAGCGCCGCCCTTCAGCATACCAGCGGGCGTCCCAGTCCCGGTTGATCTTCAGCCGGAAGCCGACGGGATGTACTTTGCGTCCCATATTACGATGCTCCCTCTCGCTCGGCCAGGACGACCGTCACGTGCGCCATACGCCGCACGCGCGGTTTGTAGCGCCCCCGCGCCCCGGCCTTCATGCGTTTCAAACGCGGGCCTTCGTCGGCGGTGATGCTCTTCACGTACAGATCGTCCGGGTTCAGGTCATGATTTGCCTCGGCATTAGCCATCGCCGAAAGCAGCGTCTTGCGTACCATCTTGGCGCCTTTTTTCGGCATGTATTCCAGCACGGTGGCCGCCTGTTTCGCCCCCATCCCGCGCACCTGGTCAATCACCAGCCGCAGTTTGCGCGGCGAAATCAGCAGCGACGTGGTTCTTGCTCGCACATCCATCACGGCCTCCTATTTCTTCTTCTCGACCAAATGGCCGCGATACGTGCGCGTCGGCGCGAACTCGCCCAGTTTGTGACCGACCATGTTCTCGGTGACGTAAATCGGCACATGGCGGCGGCCATCATGGACGGCGATGGTGTGGCCGACCATCTGCGGGAAGACCGTGCTGGCGCGGCTCCAGGTGCGGATGACCACTTTTTTGTTGTCCGCGTTCAACTTCTCAATTTTTTTCAGCAGCTTGGGGTCTACGAAAGGCCCCTTCTTTAATGAGCGTGACATCGTTTCCTACCTCTGCACTCAGCAGTTAGCGATTGGCCGGCGCTGTTGTGGCCGGCGCAGACGGCCAGCCTTCCGGCGACCGGCTTTTTTAACGGCCACCGCCGCGCCGCCGGATGATGTAGCGGTCGGTACGGCGATTAACGCGCGTGCGCTTGCCCAGCGCCGGTTTGCCCCAGGGCGTCTTCGGCCCCGCCATACCAATCGGCGACCGGCCCTCACCGCCGCCGTGCGGGTGGCTGCCCGGATCCATCGCCGTGCCGCGCACGGTAGGCCGCCAGCCCATCCAGCGCCGCCGCCCGGCCTTGCCCAGCTTGATATTGCCGTGATCGGTGTTGCCCACTTGGCCGATGGTCGCCATGCAGCGATCATTCACCAGCCGCACTTCACCGCTGGGCATCCGCACCTGGGCATACGCGCCTTCCTTGGCGATCAACTGCGCCGAAACGCCCGCCGCCCGCGCGATCTGCCCGCCCTGACCGGGCGCGAATTCGATGTTGTGGATGAGCGTGCCAACCGGGATATCCCGGATTTGCAGCGCGTCGCCCACCCGCAGTTCCGCCAGGTCGCCGTTGGCAACCCGGTCGCCCACCTTCAGCCCCAGCGGGGCGATGATGTAGCGGCGTTCGCCATCTTCGTACTGCACCAGCGCGATACGCGCCGAACGGTTCGGGTCGTATTCGATGGACACCACTTCCGCCGGGCTGCTGAACTTATCCCGCTTGAAGTCTATGATGCGGTAGCGCCGCTTGTGTCCACCGCCGCGATGCCGCACGGTGATTTTGCCCTGGTTGTTGCGCCCGCCTTTTTTGCGGATCGATTCCGTCAGCGACCATTCCGGTCGTGACGTGGTGATCTCTTCAAACGTGTGGCCCGTCATGCCCCGGCGGCCTGCCGAGGTGGGCTTGTAGACTTTAACCGGCATAATAATCACCCCACCTACAGGTTGAACAGCTCAATCTTATGACCGGCTTCCAGCGTCACAATGGCTTTTTTCCACTGCCGCGAGCGCAGATACCACCGGCGGCCACGCTGCCCGCGTTTGGCGGGCATCACCATTGTTCGGACTTTCGCAACCTTTACGTCGTTGGGGAACACCAGCTCGACCGCCTCTTTGATCTGAATCTTGTTGGCGTCCGGGTGAACCTCGAACACGTATTGATTGAGGTCTTCCGACTGAATACTTGACTTTTCGGTAACGACCGGGCGGATAATCACGTCATAAGGGTGCAGCTCAGCCATTGTCGCGCTCCTCCCGTCCCCAGATGGACTTAATCACTTCCAGCGCGTCCAGCGGAACGATCACCTTATCGTACTTCAACAGGTCGCGCACGTTCAGATAGCTGGCGCGTAAATACTGCGCGTTCGCCAGGTTGCCGATGCTGCGCTCCAGGTTGTCGTCGCCCGCCGCCAGCAGCACCAGCGCCGAAGCACCCGCGCCGGCGATGGCCGTCAGCATTTGCTGCATCTGTTTGGTCTTGGGCGACTCGACCGCCAGCCGGTCTACAAACACCAGTTGATTGTCGCGGGCCAGCGCGCTTAACGTGCAGCGAATGGCCTGCCGACGCATCTTCCGGGGCATGTCTTTGGTGTACTTGTGCGGCTTCGGCCCTTTGGGGCGGCCACCGCCGACGAACTGCGTGGCATCCCGCGAGCCGTGACGCGCGCGCCCCGTCCCTTTCTGGCGATACCACTTGGCGGACGTGCGGCTGACTTCGCCGCGCCGCTGCGTGCTGTGCGTCCCCAGGCGGGCGTTCGCCATCTGGCGCACATACGCCTGGTGCATCAGCCCGACATTCACTTCCACTTCAAAAATATCGGCGGGCAGGTCAATGGTGCTGACCTGTTGGCCGCTGCTGTTCATCACGGGAACTTGCATGGTGACTCGCTCCTCTCGCCCTAACCCCGCCGCACCCGCGCCGGTTTAATCATGACGATGCCGCCGTTAGCGCCGGGGATCGAGCCTCGGACGGCGAGCAGGTTTTTGTCCGCGTCCACCACGACCACTTCCAGATTTTCTATCGTCACGCGCTCCGAACCCATATGCCCCGGATAACGCTTGCCCTTGATGGTGCGCCCCGGATAGGTGTTGGCACCTGCCGAACCGGGCGCGCGCGTCCGGTCAGAAGCGCCGTGCGTCTTGGGCTGGCGGTTAAAGTGATGGCGCTTGATGCCGCCCTGATACCCGCGCCCCTTGCTGACGCCGATAACATCTACACGCTCGCCTTTAACAAACACGTCGGCCTTGATGGTTTCCCCCTCCGCCACGTCTACTTCACCGCTCCGCACCCGGAACTCGCGCAGGTGGCGCAGGGCGGGCAGGTTGTTGCGCTGCAGATGGCCGAGCTGGCCTTTGGTCAGGCGCTGCGGTTTGGTTTCGCCAAAGCCAATCTGTACGGCAAGATAACCGTCTTTTTCCGCCGTGCGGATTTGCGTTACATAACACGGGCCGGCCTGGATCACCGTTACAGGGATGACATCCCCGTTTTCATCGAAGATCTGGGTCATGCCCACTTTTTTGCCGATCATGCCCTTCATCATCCGTTGCCTTTCCCGAAGGGGACGGAGACACGTTTCACCCGACTCGCGTCACCGGCACCTTCCTCAGCTTTCAATTGCGCAGCGGCGGACGCTTCTGCCGCGCCCGCATACGCCCTCTACTTCACGACAATATCCACGCCTGCTGGCAGGTTCAGGCGCATCAGCGCGTCAATCGTCTTGCTGTCCGGGTCGAGAACATCCACGAGCCGTTTGTGCGTGCGGATTTCAAAATGCTCCTGGGAGTCCTTATCAATAAACGAGCTGCGCCGCACCGTAAACCGCTCGATCCGGGTGGGCAGCGGCACCGGCCCGACCACGCGCGCCCCGGTGCGCTCCGCCGTTTCCACAATGCGCTGCACCGATTGGTCTAAAACCCGGTGGTCATACGCCTTCAGCCAGATGCGAATTTTGTTCCTTACCATAGTGTCCTCGATAGAAGTCCGGTTATCGGTTGGGTTAGGGGCAGGTTTCAAAACCCGCCCCTGCGATGAACCGGATATACTCTGGTGTTACTCCAGAATTTCGGTGATGACACCCGCGCCAACGGTCAGACCGCCTTCACGGATAGCGAATTTCGAGCCTCTTTCCAGAGCAACCGGCATAATCAGTTCAACTTCCAGGTTCACGCTGTCGCCAGGCATGACCATTTCCACGCCTTCCGGCAGTTGGATGGTGCCGGTCACATCCATCGTGCGGATGTAGAACTGCGGACGATAGCCGGGGAAGAACGCCTTATGACGGCCACCCTCATCCTTACGCAGCACGTACACTTCGCTCATGAAGCGGCGGTGCGGGGTGATGCTCTTGGGTTTCGCCAGCACCATACCCCGTTCCACTTCTTCGCGGGTGATGCCGCGCAGCAGAATACCGGCATTGTCGCCGGCTTCGGCAGCGTCCAGTTCCTTGTGGAACATTTCGATGCCGGTCACAACCGTCTTCATGACCTCATCGCGCAGCCCAACGATTTCGACTTCCTCGCCTTTCTTCAGCGCGCCGCGTTCCACACGCCCCGTCACCACCGTGCCGCGCCCCTTGATCGAGAACACGTCTTCAATCGCCATCATGAAGGGCTTGTCCACTTCGCGGACAGGGGTCGGGATGAATTCGTCCACCGTGTCCATCAGCTTCAGGATGCTCTCGTATTCCGGCGCGTTCGGATCGTTGCTTTCGGACTCGTTGGCGAGCAGCGCCGAACCGCGCACGATGGGGGTGTTCATAAAGCCGTAGCTTTCCAGCAGTTCGGTCAGCTCCAGCTCGACCAGTTCCAGCAGTTCGGGGTCATCCATCTGGTCAACCTTGTTCAGGTAAACGACCATCGCCGGCACTTCCACCTGGCGGGCCAGCAGCACGTGTTCGCGCGTCTGCGGCATCGGGCCGTCGGGGGCGCTCACCACCAGGATCGCGCCGTCCATCTGCGCCGCGCCGGTAATCATGTTCTTGATGTAGTCGCGGTGGCCGGGGCAGTCCACATGGGCGTAGTGACGCGCGTCGGTTTCGTATTCCACGTGACGGATGTTGATGGTGATACCGCGCGCGCGTTCTTCGGGCGCGTTATCGATGTCGGCAT
>JACAES010000025.1 GCA_013388735.1 Chloroflexota bacterium
AGTAACCGTTGCTCCCGTGAGGGAGTGTCTTCACCCAAGACCATTATACCACGAAAGGAGCAAGAGCGCATTCATCCACCCGCTAAAGCTGGTGGTTTCCTGCGCCAAATCTTATGAAAGGCATCGCTGAAGTAGTTGGCTGCCCATACGCTTGTATCCAGCAGCGTTTGCAGCGCCTGCGTCGTGCGCTCCCACACCACTACCACCCCGACGATACAGCGCGTCGCGCGGTCAACTGCCGTCATGATGTAGGCTGGCTTTTTTTCTTCTCGACAAAGGTGAACAACTCATCCAACTCGATGGTTTCCACCTCAGCAGGTACGGGTGCAGTGGGTAAGGGGTGCGCGGCGTGCGCCTTGACCCAATTGGCGACACTTTGGTGATTCACTCCCAACGTGCGCCCAATCCGACGGATATTCATCCCGTCGACATACAGTCGGACGGCTTCGAGCCGCGTCGCATCATCGTAACCGATGGGCTTGGGTTGGGGCGTGTAGACACGCCGACAGCGTCGACACAACCAGCGTTGTGTCCCGGACGGATTCAAGCCGTTCCTGACTTGACCTTCTGTGGCTTGGCAATAAGGACATGTGTTCATGTGGTTATTTTATCATCTGTTTTGCTTTAGTCACTCCCATCGCCAGATGTCCATTGTCATCTCAATCGGCCTGCCGCACAACCTGAGCGTGCCACGCTGCGGCTTTCCCCTACCGATTGGGGGCTGAAGCGGCTGTCGGCGGCGAGTACACTGGTCGTATAGTGATTTTTCCTGCGTAATGAGGAGGGGCAGTTGTCCGGGGCAAATATCAGCCTGACGATTTACAACCAGGGGACGGCGCTGGTGCGTGACCGGCGCACGGTCGAACTGGCCGAAGGCCTGAATACGCTGGCATTCAGCGACGTGACGGCTTTGATTGACGCTACCTCGGTGACATTCCAGGCGGCGGGCGTGGCGGTGCTGGAACAGAACTTCCTGTTTGATCTGGTGGGCGCGGACGCGCTGCTGCGCCGCTACCTGGAACAGACCATCGAACTCACCACCGAGGACGGCGCGCGTTTCGTCGGCACCCTGCTCAATG
Source organism: Chloroflexota bacterium (assembly GCA_013388735.1). Lineage (GTDB taxonomy): Bacteria > Chloroflexota > Anaerolineae > Aggregatilineales > Phototrophicaceae > CFX2. Next base: position 1,080 of record JACAES010000025.1, read on the forward strand.
CGCCGTCCAGGGGCAGCGACCCGTTTAATAACCAGACTTCCGAACTGATCCTGCAGCAGGCCGACGGACAGGTGGCGGTAGTGGCGCTGGACAAAATCCGCGACATGCGCTTTCCGGCGCTGCCGGGCGGCCTTATCACCCGCCCGACGCTGCGCTGGCTGCTGCACAGCCAGCAGGCCGGGGCGCTGCCGGTGGAACTGACCTACCTGAGCGGCGGCGTCAACTGGTCGGCGGACTATAATTTGCTGCTGGCGGGCGACAGCCGCCGCTTCGACCTGAACGGCTGGGTGACGCTGACCAATACCAGCGGCATGACCTTCCACGATGCCCAGGTGAAGCTGGTGGCGGGCGACATCAAACGCATCGAGGCCGAACGGGCGGTGCAGCGCCGGGCGTTTGCGCTGGGCATGACGATGGCCGCCCCGGAGCCGCAGGTCGAACAGCGCGAGATTTTTGAATACCAGCTCTACGAGATCAAACGCCCGGTGACGGTGGCCCACAACGAAACCAAACAGGTCGAGTTCATCACCGCGCGCGGCGTGCAGGCGGAACGGTTTTACGTCTTCCGCGTTCAACCGCCCTTCACGACCTACGGTCCGCGCCCGTATATCGAGCCGATCACGCCGGGGGCCGGCGGCGCGGTGCAGGTCTGGCTGGAATTTTCCACCGGCGAACAAAGCGGTCTGGGCGCCGATTTGCCCGCCGGACGGCTGCGCGCCTACCAACTGGACGCCGACGGATCGGCGGTGCTGATCGGCGAGAGCAAAATTAAACACACGCCGAAGGGCGAACGGGTGCACTTCGAACTGGGCAAAGCTTTTGATCTGGTCGGCGAACGGCGGCAGACGCACTTCCAGCAGGTGCGTAAAAACGTCATCGAAGAAAGTTACGCCATCCAGCTTCGCAGCCGCAAGGACAGCGAGTCGGTGCAGATTCGCGTGCCGGAGGCGCTGTTCCGCTGGCGGAACTGGAAGATCGTGCAGCATTCGCATCCCTATACGGTCGAGGACGCCGGCACGATTGAGTTCCGCGCCGACCTGCCGCCCGGCGGCGAGACGACCGTCACCTATACCGTGCGTTACGAGTGGGCGGATTAAACGTGCGGCGAGAAATACTGCCGATGACCTTACCTGATGCAAACTCAGCGTATCCGGCTTGAGTGCTGGCTGTAAATCACAAGTCCATAAGCTGCCAGATCAGGCATTCGGCGTCATCAAGGCTTGTGATTGAATCTGACAACTGACAACTTGTAACTGACAACGGCAGCAGCTCGCCGGCATCCGGCTCAGGTTAGCCCTTCCCCTACGGCACGTCCGGTGTGGCTTCCGGCAGGTTAAAACGCACCGTGTCCAGGATGGCCTGGATCTCCCGGCTGGCGGCATTGAAGGCATCCAAACGCTGCGGGTCTACCAGCGCCGGGCCTTCGACGTAGGCGTAAAAGACGAAGTTCAGCCCGCCTTCCTGCACGCCGACGAACCAGCCGCGTGTATCCGGCAGTTCCGGGCAGGCGACCGCCGAAAACTGCGCGCCGACCGCCGACAGCAGGCCGACGCGGTAGGTGCGCCGTTCGTCCGTGCCGATGTTGCAGTCCTGTTCCAGCACGGCCAGCCGCAGCAGGCGCAGGCCGTCGGCCCACAAATCCGGGGCGCCGGGTGTGCCGCCCTCCGGGAAGGGGTTAACGACGTTCGGGAAGCCCCACAGCAGCACAATCGTCCCCTGGCCGTTCGTTACCGGCCCCCGGTAAACCGCCAGCGGGACGCCGCGAATGGTGCCTACGTCGTCCAGGGCGATCACGTCGCTCAAAATCAGCACGTCATAGCCGACCGTCTGCCAACCGTCCGGCAGGCTGATGTCCAGCGGCGGCGGGATGCGCTGCCCGGCCAGCGCCGGCAGCGTGACGACGATGGGCGTTGCGGTGGGCATGGGGCTGGGCGTGGCCGTCTCCGGGCGCGGCGTGACCGTCGGCACGAGCGCCGTCAGCGTGCCTTCGACGGCAGCCTGAATTTCCGGCGAGGGCGTTTGTGACGGAAACAGCGTGGGCAGGACGACGGCTTCCGGGGCGGCAGGCGCGCAGGCCGCCAGCAGAACGGCGGCCAACAGCATCAGGCGGCGAAGAAGATGGCGCGGATGTCGCATAAAATGTTTCCTCGTCAGCGCAGCGCAGGCGGTTGAGTGAGCGTTTGCACCAGCAAAAACGCGCCCGCGCCGACCACCAGCACCAGGCCGATGGCGATCAGGTAGGTGGCAACGCGCACCAGCCGCATGATCTGCCGCAGTGAGAAGCGCAGGATGATGAATATCGCCGCGCCCGCGACGATCAGCAGGGGGATCAGCCACCAGGGCCAGGCTTCGCCCAGGACGTAAACCGTGAACAGCCACACGATCAGCCCCAGGACACCGCCGACGATTCCATCGGCGACCAGCCCCCGGTTCGGCATTCGCAGCAGGTAGAGGACGATGAACACCAGCACGCCGACTGTGAAGGCCGTATTGCTGAGGATCGCCACCGCCGCCGCCTGAACGTTTATCGGCTCGCCGGTCACGGCGGCGACCACCCCGGCCAGGATGCCGGCCAGCGCAATCTCGCGGAAGCCTTCCGGCATTTTGCCGCGCACCCCGGCATACAGCGCCCGCAGCAGCGCCGCCGCCGGCAGAAAATACTGGCCGCCGATTTTTAAGAGTTCGGCCAGAGTTTGTTGGAGGGCTTGCTGATCCAGGTTCATGATTCTGTGTCTCGACAACTCGTATTCATCACAGGCCATTTCAGCGAGCAGAACAGAAGCGACCATGCCGGAATCATGGCGTGGTGGCGGGCGCGCGGGTGGGCGTTGGCGGTCGCATGGGAGTCGCGGTCGGCGGGGGCAGCGTCGGCACGTTCACCTCGATATACAGATCATCCGGGTTGAAGATCGGCGCACAAACGAAAGCGGCGCGTTCGCCCCAGCCGGACAGCCCGCCGGGAAGCTGCACCCGCAGCCAGCGCCCGCTGCTGTCCTGCGCGCTGACCACGACCGACGCGCCCGCCGGAACCGTCCCGATCACCTGATGCAGCGCATCCGGCCCGGCGCGCAGGGTGACGGCATTCTGCGCCGGCGCGCATTCCGGGTTCACCACCGGGATATTGAGCGATTGTTCCCGCACGTTGCCGACTTCATCTTCGGCGAACAGCGTCAGCATAAAGGGCTGCGCGGGAATGCCGCTGACAGACAGGTTGGCCTGCTGGCCGTAGCGGGCTTCCACTGGCGCGTTGCTGAACGCCTCCAGCCCGACCAGCCGGGTGCTGACCGCGCCGGGGATGTCCCAGCTGACATCAAGGGACTGCACCACATACAGCACCAGTTCGGCGGGCGTGGTGGTGAAAACGCCCTCGCCCAGCGGCTCGTAAACGCGCAGCATTTGCGTGGCGACCGCCTCGCGTTCCCCGTTGCTGCCGGCCAGCGCCAATGCTACGTCGCCGATCAGGTTTTCGGTGTTCAGCGGCACGCCGGTGGTTTGCCCGCCGGCGGCTTCCAGCACCGGCGTGCCGTTCACGCTCAGGGTCAGGGCGCCGGCGTTTTCCGCCGCCCAGCTCAGGCTGACGGTATCCCCGCGCGCGACCAGCGTGCTGCTCAGTTCAAACTGTACAATACGCGGCTCCGGCAGCGGGCGGCTGACCAGCAGCAGGCCGCCCACGATCACCGTCAGCAGCAGCAGCCCCAGGCCGCCCACCAGCGCGAACGGCATCCACGACGGCAGCAGCGGTTTTTCGACGAACTGGCCGCGCACGGCCACCAGGAAATGGGCCGCGTCATTGGAGCGGGCGATCAGGTCGAACGGGTAGCGGCGGGGTTTGCCGAACAGCGCCGCGTTTCGCGGTTTGATTTCGCCCTGGACGGTGAGCCGCTGCCCCGGCGCCAGCGAAACCTGCGGCACGAGGATATTAAAGCGCAGCTTCTCGTCCCGGTCGCGCCCGCCGATGGTCAGCGGCAGGACGGCGCTGCCTTGGTTGTGCAGGTGCAGGCGAAACCGTTCCCCGCTGTGAATACGTTTAGAATCCAGCGCCATGCCGAAGCCGCCAAACGCCAGCACGCGCACTTTAAACTGCGCTTCCAGTTTGGCGTTTACGTCGTCGGCGTGCGCCACTGTCACCGTCACCGGGTAATCGCCCGGTTTACTGGTGCTGCGGCGCAGCGGACGGAAGTTGATAAGCACCTGCGACATCTCGCCGGGGTCAATCGTCAGCCGGGGGCGGTCAATCCGCACCCAGTCCGCCGGCATCCCGTCCACGCTGACGACATAGCTGTGCTGCTCCTCACTGGTGTTGGTGATCGAAAGTTCGGCGGCGGTGTGCGCGCCGGGCGCGACGGGAATATCCGGGCTGATGACATCCAGCCGGAAGGCCGGAAGCCGGAGTTCGATGCGCTGCGTCGTCTCCTCCACCGCCGTGATCGGCTGCGTCGCCTGCTCCTCGATGTGATGGTAGATCAGGCGCAGGTGGCCGATCTGGATTTCCTCGCCGCCGTACAGCGGGCGGCGCTGGTTGCTGGTCAATCTCACCCCATCCACGAAGGTGCCGTTGACCGACTCTAAATCGGTCAGGTAAACCTGTTCGCCATCGTGGCTGATGCTGAGGTGATAGCGCGAGATGGTGGACGTATCCAGCACAATCGTATTGCCGGTGGAGCGGCCTAAGGAGATATTGTTCTCGACCAGAGGAAAGGTCATGAACGAGCCGTCGGGCCAGAAGACATCCAGGCGTCCATACGCCATAGGGTTTTGCGACTCCCGCTGCGAATCGGTTACAGGGTTCATTGTAGCCTGATGGCGGGCTTTGGCAAAGTGCGAAGCGCCGGGGGGCGGCAGGACGAACGTATCAGACGCTCATCCTGCGTCACGTTGCCCCCTGTCCCCCCGGCCACTTTTCGGATGCAGATCGTCGGATGTCCTTATGCCGCCTGCGTCTGGGGACGGCTGACGTGCGCTTCCCCGCGCGTGACCAGCATCATGCAGCCCACCGCCAGGGCGAAAAAAAACGGCGTGACGAAAAAGATCATGTTGTAGTTGCTGCCGGAAAGCTCGATGATGACGCCGTTCAGCACCGGCCCGGCGATAGCCGCGCTCATCGAGGCGAAATAATACAGCCCCGTGTACGTACCCAGCAGCCGTTCGTCGTCGGTGATGTCCACCACCATCGGCAGCGAGTTAATGTTCACCAGCGCCCAGCCCACGCCGCCTGCCGCCAGGATGATCGTAATCACGGTCGTGTTCGGCACAAAGGCTGCCACCACCAGCAGCGCGCCGAACAGCACCAGCCCCGCCGTGATGGTGCGCCGCCGCCCGAAGCGCGTCCCCAGGTAGCCCGCCGGGATGGCGAACAGGATGAAGCTCGCCAACGCCACCGAAAACAGCGTGCCGGCGGTTCCTGCCGAAACGCCCAGCGTCGTCACCGCGTAGGACGAGAAAAACGTCTCGATGGCGTTGTAACCCACGAACCAGCAGAAGATCGCCAGCAGCAAAAACGTCAGGCTGCGGCGGTATTCCGGCGGGATGGCGCGCGCGCCCTTCAAGCCCTGGATCATCTCTTCCTGGTCGCTTTCCGGGTGCGCCAGTTCGGACACTTTCGGCTCGCGCACCGAAACGAACAGCATGATGATGGCGACGATCATCACCACCGCGCCGATCAGAAACGGCCAGATCGGGTTTACGTCGAACAGCCGCGCCAGCCCCAGCGCCGCGATGATGCCGCCGACGCCGCCCATCAGGTTAATCACGCCGTTGGCTTTGCTGCGCAGCGGCGAGGGGATGATGTCCGGCATGAGGGCGATCACCGGGGTGCGCAGCACCGCCATCGCCAGCAGCATCAGGCCGGCGGCGATCATGAAAAAGGCGAACACGCCGCCGGTCTGCTCAATGCTGCCGTTGGTCGAAGCGTCAATCATGCTGCCCGCCACCGGGATGAGCGCAAATGCCACTGCCGCCACCGGCGCTGCCGCCAGGATATACGGGTAGCGCCGCCCGATG
>JACAES010000036.1 GCA_013388735.1 Chloroflexota bacterium
CGCGCGTGGTCGGCGCGGCGGAGTCGGAACTGTGGACGCTGAGCGAACCACAGCGCCTGCCGCCGGGCTTCAGCCGCATCGTCGCCCGCTTCAGCGAAAGCGATGGCCGCCCAATGGGCGCGCTGGACGTTCTGCCGCCGGCACGCGGGGTGGATTTTTCCGCCAACAGCGCCGCCGACGGCAGCGGCGTGACCCTGAGCGAGCAGGTGACGGTGACGCTGCGAACTGCCGGATTCAGCGCCGCCGAACTGGACATTCACAACCGCGCGGCAGGGCCGGCCTACTTGTGGGCGCGGCTGCGCGGCACACCGCTGCGCCGGGGTGATCCACTGGTGGTGGAGCGGGCCAATCTCTACGGGCAGGTCTTTTACGGTCTGGAAAGCCTGGACTTTGACCTACCGGCGCTCAATTCGGCGGCGCAGGCCGACCAACTGGCGCGTTACGAACTGGCCCGGCGCAGGCTGCCGCGCGGTGTGGCGGCCAGCCTGACGCTCAGCCGCCCGGCGCACCGCCCGCACATCCTGGCGCGGGCGCTGTTTGACCGCATCACCGTTCGAGAGGCGCAGACCGGCCAGGACGCCGATTATTTCATCGTGGCCGAGGCGCACCGCGTCAGCCTGGGCGGCGCGCGCCACGAAGTCACCTGGACGCTGGAAAGCGCCGAAGTCAATGCCTTCTGGCTGCTGGGCGTCAGCCGCCTGGGGCGCGATACCGTTGTGGCCTACTGAGGCCGAATCACGAATCATGAACAGGAGGAATGATGACGGCTGTCTGGACGCCGCCGCTCACCTGGCTGGTTGACCAGCTGGTGACGGAGCAGGACTTAAACGAGCAGGTGCGCGACAACCTGGAATTTTTATATGCCGGGCTGGTGGGGTACGTCCTCATCTGTGATGAAAAAACGCTGGACACGCCGGGCGGCACGTTTTCGTCCGGGGCGTGGCAGACGCGCGACCTGACGACCATCAAAAGCGACGTGGGTGGTCATGCCGCGCTGGCTGCCAACCAGATCACGCTGGCCGCCGGGACGTGGCGCTGCCGGATTCAATGCCCGGCCTACCAGGTGGCAAAACATCAGGCGCGGCTGTACAGCATCAGCGACGGCCTGACGCTGGCGCTGGGGTCGTCGCAGCGCACCGCCACCACCGTCGGCACGACCGTGTTCAGCAGCATCATCGGGCGTTTTACGCTTTCTACCTCCAAGGTGCTGGAAGTGCAGCACCGCTGCGAAACCAGCTTCTCGACCTACGGCTTTGGCTATCAGGCCGGGCTGGACACCGAAGTGTATACGATTGCCGAGTTCTGGAAGGAGGCGTGATGGCCGATTTACGCGCGGTGGATATTCGTCTGGTGCTGGGGCGGCTGCGCCCCGGATGCGCCTATCACTGGCGCGGCGGAGAGGGGTATGCGGCCATCGGCGAATGGCGCGACCCGGCCACTAAAAAACCGACCGAAGCCGAAATCCTGGCCGAGTGGGTGCGTTACCAGAATGAGATGGCCGTCGCCCGGCAGGAGCAGGCCGCGCGGCGGGAAAAGCTGGAACGGCTGCGTGCCGAAAATGCTGCCGATCTGGACGTGGCGAAGTTTGGTGGCGAGGCGGCGCTGGACGAACTGGCGCGCAAGATCGCCTGGCTGGAACAGGAAATCCGCGATTTACGAAACGAGAAGTAAAAGGAGACACGATGAACGACGAAAAATGGCTGCGCCGTCCGGTGATTGATCCGCTGCTGCTGGCGCTGCGCTCGCGGCGGGTGATGGTGGCGCTGTCGGCGCTGCTGGTGGGGGCGCTGACGCTGGCGCTGCCGGAACTGGCGGTGGTGCGCGGCGAACTGCTGACGCTGGTCGTCTCGCTGGCGCTGGCGGTCATCGGCGGTTACTCATTAGAGGACGCCGCCCGCGCCGGTCGGGAACGCGCCGCGCAGCCGCCCGACGACCTGCGCGAACTCATCAAGGATGCGCTGGCCGGGCTGGTGGACGAGGTGGGCAAAAAGGCGTAGGATGGGTGATGCCGGCGGGCGGCCTGTTCGGGCGGCCCGCCGGTTTTTTGATTCCCGGCGCGGGCGGTAGGGTGAACGCAGCCGAGCGGTTCTTCTGGTTGAAAACCCGTTAAAAATCTCCGACGATAAGCCTATTAAATCACCCATCGGTTGAGTTTCGTGCGCTTAAAGGCTGTGTTATACTGGCGGTTATGAGACACGAAACGGACGAAGCGCCGCAGTGGGTGACGCAGGCGCGGGCGCGCGGCCTGGGGCCGGCGCTGGGCCTGGCGCTGGATTTGCTGGAGCCGCTCGGCCCGCTGGGCGCGCAGCTCGTATGGATTGCCCAGCCGGCGCTGGGGCTGCTGGTGGGGCGCGCCGCCCTGGGCGGGCTGGCGCGGGCGCTGGAAGAACCGGGCGGCGTCGAACGGCTGCGGGCGCATCTGGAAGAATAAACCGCCGCGTAACGGGTCGGAGGACGATGTGGACGGCACGAACCAGGTCATCACGATACTGATCCTGCTGCTGGCGATGGCGGTCAGCGTGGTTGTGACGCAGTTCATCCGGCGGCGGCGCAGCCTGGTGGCGCTGCGTCCCATCCCGGCTTACCAGGCCATTCCGCTGCGGGTGGGCGAGGCGATTGAGGGCAACCGACCGCTGCACGTCTCGTTCGGCAGCGCCAGCCTGGGCGGGGATAATACCCTGCTGGCGCTGGCGAGCGCCGAACTTTTTTATCAGGCGGCGGCGCGGGCGGCCATCGGCGCGGCTCCACCCATCCTGACCATGAGCGACACGACAGCTATCCCGCTGGGGCAGGATACGCTGCGGCGGGCTTACCAGTCGCGCGGGCTGCTGGAACGTTACCCGCGCGGGCAGGTGCGCTGGTATCCAGCGGGCGCGCGTTCGGTGGCCTTCGCCGCCGCGCTGACGGCCATGCTGGGCGACGACCGGGTGGCGAGCAGCGTGCTGGTGGGCAGCTTCGGGCCGGAGGTGGCGCTGGTGGCGGAAGCCGCCGCGCGCCGCGACCAGGGCGTGATCGCCGCCAGCGACCAGTTGGCCGGGCAGGCAGCCGCCTTCGCCCTGTCCGACCAGCCGCTCATCGGCGAGGAAATTTTCACCGCCGGGGCTTACCTAAGCGAGTCGGCCTCGCAGGTCGGCTTGGTGGTGACGCTGGACGTGCTGCGTCTGCTGTTGATTCTGGGCATGTTGATACCGACGGCCTTGGCGGTTGGCGATGCGATTCTGGACGGGCGCTTTAGCGCGGCCATCACGCGGCTGCTCGGAGGGGGATAACGTTTATGCGGCGTCTTGGGGCAGTCATCACATCGGCGCTGGTGATCGGCATCGGTCTGCTGACGGTGGCCGGGCTGGTGGTCGGCGGCGACCTGGGCTGGTTATCGGCCATCGTGGAGGCGTTCCGAATCCGGGACATCAGCAGCATCTTCCTGCAGCTGGCGACCATCACGGCGGCCACGACCATTCTGATCGGTATTCTGAACCTGCTGGTGGTGCATCTGCGGCGGGTGGGGCGGCGCGAAAAAGGCTGGGGGTACAGCCTGCTGCTGGTTTTAAGCGCGCTGGCGGTGATCGTCCTGGCCGTCCTGGAACGGGCGGGCGTGCTGAAGGGCGAACCGGCGCTGACGACCATCCTGTTTGAGAGCGTTCAGGTCAGCATCGAGTCGGCGCTGGCCGGGCTGGTGCTGTTCGCGCTGGTTTTTGGCGCGTACCGGCTGATGCGGCGCGGCGTAAGCTGGCCGAAGCTGCTGTTCGTGCTGGCGCTGCTGCTGGTGCTGCTGGCGGCGCTGCCGCTGTCGGCGCCAGGACTGTTGACAAGCGCGCGGGATTGGCTGCTGGCCGTGCCGGTCAGCGCCGGGGCGCGCGGGATTTTGCTGGGCATCGCCCTGGCGACGGTCGTCACCGGGGTGCGGGTCTTGATCGGGCTAGACCGCTCGTACAGGGAATGAGCGATGACCGACGATTTTAATCAACTGCGGCCCCCCAACGATCACGACGACAGCGGCGACGAACTCGACTGGCTGTCGGACGAGCCAGAACAGCCGGGCGAAGAGCCGGGCGGTCAGCTGGGTTTTACGGGCGAACTGGCCTGGCGTCAGGACGTGGAAGCGGCCTTCGAGGCCCAGCAGCCGGGCATGTCTGCCGAGTTCGACTGGCAGGCCGATGCCGCGTCGGACGAACAACCCGGCCCGGACGACGATCTGCCCGACTGGCTTTCGGCCTTCACGCAGGAATCACCTGCGCCGGACGAACCCTCGCCGGCAGACGTGCCGCCCTGGCTGCGGGGCTTCGATGCAGAAGCCGAAGAAGCATCTGCGCCGGCGGACGATGTGCCGCCCTGGCTGCGCGAGGACGCCGAAGAGTCGTTTGACCGGCCCGCCGCGATGGGCGAAACACCGGCCAGTGACGGTGACGTGCCGCTCTGGCTGGCGGGTTTTGATGAAGAAGACGCCGAGGCCGAGGCCGCGCCGATAGGGGACGTGCCGCCCTGGCTGCGCGAGGACGCCGAAGAGTCGTTTGACCGGCCCGCTGCGATAGACGAAACACCGGTCGGCGCGGGCGATGTGCCGGCCTGGCTGGCGGGTTTTGATGAGGAAACGGCGGCGGACGCTGAAGAAATCCCGGTCGTGGACTGGCTGATGCAGTCTGCCGACACTGCCGCCGACGAGGACGATCTGTTCAGCGGGCTGGACGAGGCGCTGGGAATCGCGCCTGCCGCCGCGCCGAAGCCGCCCGCCGGGCTGGATGCCTATCTGGTCGAAGAGGTGGTTGAGGATGATTTCTTCGACCGGCCCGCAGAAGAACCGGCCATCGTCCAGGCTGTGGCCGCCGCGCCGGGAGCGGAAGAAGAAGACTGGCTGACCGGGCTGGATTTATCGTCCGAACCGGCTGCCCAGGCGTCGGATGATTGGTCTGAAGAACTGGAAGCCGCCGAAGAACTTATCACCGCGCCGGGAGCGGAAGAAGAAGACTGGCTGACCGGGCTGGATTTATCGTCCGAACCGGCTGCCCAGACGTCGGACGATTGGTTTAGCGAACTGGAAGCGGAAGCGCCGGCGGAGGCCGAAGCAATGTCGGACTGGCCTGCTGCCATGCCGGCCGCCGAAGCCGGCGGCACGAAGGATATCTTCGCGGAGTTGGGGCTGCCTACGCCGGAAACCGGCTACGACTTCCTTGACGAGCCGGAAGGCGAATGGTTCGCTGCGGATGAAGCGCCTGCCGGCGCGTCCCCCGGCTGGCTGGAAGAACTGGGCGAGGTTGATCTGAGTCAGCTTGAGCCGGAGGCCGACGAAGAACCGGAGGCCGAACCCGCCGACGCCGCCTTCCTGGCCGAACTTCAGAAAGCCGCGCCCGTCTATGACCCGCGCGCCTCGGCGCTGGATGACCTGGAAAGCCTGCTGGCGTCCTACGAGTCGCCGCAAGCCGCTGAAAGCGACCGGGCGCTGCTGGATTCGCGGGTGGATATTGACCGGCTGCTGTCCGACGAAGACCTGGAGCAGATCGCGGCGCGGCGGGCAGCCCGCCCGACCCCGGAGATCAGCCCGGATACGCCGGAATGGTTGAGCGAGATGGGCGTGTCGGTCGGCGAGGTGTCGGCGGCGGCTATCCTGCGTAAACAGTCGCAGGACGAACGTCCGCTGGAAGACCTGGACGAACGGCTTTTAGCCCTGCACCACAGCGGTCTGGAACTGACCGCCGCGCCGGAGGAAGCCCCGCCCGCCGACCTGAAAAGCCTGCTGCCCGGCGTGACGCAGTTCATCGCGCCTGCGCCGATCCGAACCGGGACGACCGGCATCAGCGGCGAACTGGCGCTGACGCCCGATCAGGCCGGCAGGATCAAACTGCTGCGCGCGCTGGCCGCCGTAGAGGAAGAAACCGCCGCCGTTAAACCGCCGTCGGCGATTGAACTGACTTACGAAACGCCCAGTTTCGCGGACATCCTGGCCGAAGAAGGCGAAGAAGAAGCGCCGCTGCCGGAAGCCGAACCCGCGCCCGCTGGGCGTCCGCCGCGCCGTCGGGTCAAAGTTGGGCGGCTGCTGGTGGCGCTGCTGATTACAGCGGCGGTTGTGCTGCCGTTTGTGTTCGGGCCGCTGCGGGTGGGCAACCTGCCGCCGGGGTTGTTTGCGCCCGGCAGCCGCCAGCAGATCGCCTTCGACCGGGTGAACAGCCTGCGTCCGGGCGACTGGGTGCTGGTGGCGGCGGAATACGGGCCAACCGGCGCGGCGGAACTGGACGGCCTGACCGAAGCCCTGCTGCGCCATGTGCGGGCGCGGGGCGCGCGCCCGGTGATCGTCAGCACCAACGCGCTGGGGCTGCTGCACGTCCAGGCCATCACCGACCGGATGGGCGGCGGCGCGGCGCTGGTGCGCTACCTGGCCGGGGGCGTGGTGGGGCTGCGCGCGTTTGCCGCTGATGCCGCGCCTTTTCTCGCCACCGACATCAACGGCCAGCCGACCAATCTGAACGCCGCTTCGCTGCGTGACTTCGCGCTGGTGGTAGTGATCGCCGAGCGCGCCGAAGACCTGCGCGCCTGGGCCGAGCAGATCGCGCCCCTGACGAACGCGCCGCTGGTGGCGGCTGCCGGTTTTTCCGCCGCGCCGCTGGTCGAGCCTTATGTGCTGCCCGGCGCGCCGGAGGCATCGGGCGGCGTGCGCGGGCTGCTGGTGGGTTATGCCGACGCCTTCACTTACGGCGCGCTGCTGGATGCGCTGCCGCCGGCGGACGTGCCGCTGCCGACCGAATCGGCTGAGCCGACTCAAACGCCCATTCCCCCGGTGCAGACGCCCCCCGCGCCCGAAGCGGCGCCGGAAAGCGCCGACTCCACGCCCGAAGCGGCGGTCGAAAGCACCGATGAAGCCGCTGCCGAGGCTACTGCCGAAGCGACCGAAAGCGTCGCCGAGGCCACCGCCGAAGAAACCCCCGCCGCGCCCGAACTGGTCATCTTCGCGCAGGTGAACGCCAACCAGGCCGTGAACGTGCGGGAAGGGCCGGGGCGCACTTTCGCGCCGGTGGCCTCGGTCAGGCCGCGCGAGCGGGTGCAGATTATTGGCCGCAGCGGTGACAGCCTGTGGCTGCAAATCCGCCTGGAAGATGGGCGCGAGGGCTGGATTTCGTCGAACCTGATTGTGATCGAAGAGCCGCCCACCCCCACGCCGGACGGGCCGACTCCCACGCCGGAACGGCTGGACGACCCGAACGCCATCGTGGCGCTGATGTCCGACTCGCTCTGGTGGGGCGTGCCGCCTGTGCCGGCGCAGCAGGCCGCGCCGCCTGTGCCGGCGCGCCGCTACGAGGCAGAACGCTGGTACGGCATGACGCTGGGGTTGATCGTCATCATCGCCGTGATCGTGTTGGGGACGGTGGTTAATATCGTCGGCAGCCTGTTCAGGAGAAGAGGCCGTTGAACGCGGAACAGATCGGACTGTGGGCGGGTTTTGTCTTCACGCTGATGATCTTCAGTTACATCCTGGGCGACAACATCCTGTACCGGCTGGCGGTCTACGTGTTCGCCGGGCTGGCAGCAGGATACATCACGCTGGTGACGGTGGAGGGCGTGCTGCTGCCCTGGCTGCGCGGCACGCTGCTGTCGCCGGGCGCGGTGGGCGTCGGCGGGCAAATCCTGGGCATCGTGCCGTTTGTGCTGGGGCTGCTGCTGCTGCTCAAGGGGTCGCCCCGGCTGGGGCCGCTGGGCAATCTCGCCATCGCTTTTATCGTGGCCGTCGGCACGGCGGTGGCGCTGGTGGGCGCGATCACCGGGACGCTGCTGCCGCTGGCCGCCGCGACCGGGAGCAGCGTGCGGATTGACCTGGTGAACGGTTTTCTAATCTTCATCGGCGTCAGCAGCACGCTGGTGTATTTCCAGTATCTGGCGCGGCGGCAGCCGGGCGGCGAGATTCGCCGGGGGCTGGTGGTGCGGGCGATTGGCGCGCTCGGCCAGGGCGTGGTGGTGGTGACGCTGGGGGCGATTTACGCCGGCGCGATTTTGACCAGCCTGACCATTTTCAGCGAGCGCATCGGCTTCATCCTGGCGCGGATTACGGGGGGATAAACGATGGCGGGTTCGATCCTGGCGGTAGATTTTGGCAACGTAACCACCCGCGCGATTTTGATTGATCTGGTCGAAGGCACATATCGGCTGATCGCGCGGTCGTCCACGCGCACTACGCTCGAATTCCCCGCCGGGGATGTGCGGGTCGGGCTGCGGCGGGCGGTCGAACGGCTGACCGACGTGACCGGGCGCAGGCTGACCACGCCGGACGGCAGGATCATCACGCCGGAACAACCCGACCGCTCCGGGGTAGATCATTTTGTCGCCACCACCAGCACCGGGCGACCGCTGCGGACGGCTATCCTGGTGCTGGTGCCGGACGTGAGCATCGCCAGCAGCCAGCGCGCCGCCGCCGGGACTTACGTGCAGATCGTGGAGACGCTGAGCCTGGACGACCGCCGCAGCGAAGAAGACCGCCTGAACGCGCTGCTTGCCAGCCTGCCGGACCTGATCTTCATCGCCGGCGGGACGGAATACGGTGCGCGCGAGCCGGTCTTAAAACTGGCGGCGCTGGCGCGGCTGGCGATCCAGCTGGTGCAGCAGGGCGGCAACAAACCGTCGGTGCTGTATGCCGGCAACGGCGACCTGTCGCCGCAGATTCGCGCCATGTTCGACGGGCTGACGCCCGTATTCATCGCCCCCAACGTGCGGCCTTCGCTGGACGAAGAACAGTTGGAAGCGGCGCAGCTTCAGCTTGCGCGCGCCTTCGATGCGCGGCAGGCGCGGCGCGGCGGCGGCTTCGAGGCAGTGGGCGGGATGACGCGCCTGGGCGTGATGCCGACCGCGCAGGGTTATGACCTGATCGTGGATTACCTGGGCAAAACCACGCCGGGCAATGTGCTGGCGCTGGACATCGGCAGCGCAACCAGCACGCTGTCGGTTTCGATCAATCAACAGATGGCGACCACCATCCGCACCGACATCGGCCTGGGCCACAGCGCCGAAAGCCTGCTGGAACTGGTCGGCGAAAACGCGGTCGCGGACTGGCTGCCGTTCGCGCCGGGGCAAAATCAGCTCCGGCATTATACGCTCAACAAAACCCTGCGCCCGGTGACGGTGCCGGAAACGCTGAACGGCCTGTACCTGGAACACGGCCTGCTGCGGGCCGGCGCGCGGGCGCTGCTGGATGCGGCGCGCCCCACCTGGCCGGTTAATGGCGCGGGGGTGCTGCCGCCCTTCGGCCTCATCATCGGGGCAGGCGCGGCTTTAACCCGCACCGGCCATCCCGGCTATAACGCGCTGCTGCTGCTGGACGCGGTGCAGCCGACCGGGACGGCGACCCTGATGGCCGACCCACATGGCTTGATCGCGGCCCTGGGGGCGCTCTCGCCCGTTAACCCGGAAGCGGTGGTGCAGGTGCTGGATGGTCTGGGGCTGGAACGCCTGGGCATGTGTTTTAGTGTTACCGGCTACCCGTCGTCCGGCAAGACGGCCCTCAAAATCAAAATCACTACCCCCGGCGGCGAAACGATTCGCCACGAAGTCCCTGGCGGCCATCTGTGGGTTTATCCGCTGGGCAGCAGACAGACCGCCCGCGTTGAAGTGCGCGCTGCGCGTGGGCTGAAAATCGGTGGCCGCGCCCGGCTGCGCGCCGAAGTGGAAGGCGGCCTGGTCGGGCTGATCTTCGACACACGCGGGCGACCGCTGGCGCTGGCCGATACGCCGCAGGGGCGGGCGGCACAGATGCCGCTGTGGGTTTCGGAAATCACCGGCGACCCGGTTCGGGAGATCGTCGGCGCGGGCGAGGAATTTGGCGAGTCCCGCGTCCAGGCCGAAGCGCCCCCGCCGGGGCGCAGCCGACCGTTGAAAGCCTTGAAGCCGGTTCGCGGACGGGGGGGACGCCGCCGTACCGCGCCGCCGGAATTCGACGAATCGGAAGATGATACGCTGGACGAACTGGACAAGCTGCGGCAGTAGCCGGCAGCGAGGGGGCTGACCATGCTGTTTTATCCTGACCAGCGGCACATGCTGGATTTGACGACCATCCGCCGGGAGCGGCTGCTGCCTGCCGAGGCGCTGGGCGGCGTGGAAGTCGCCGAAGGCGCAGCCGTCAACCTGCGCGACGTGGTGGCGCGGGGGGCGGTGCCGTCGCGGTACGTGATGGTGCAGGCCGCCGACTTCTTTCGCCTCAAGTCCCCCGCCGACCTGGAAGACCTGCTGAATGTGCGGCCCGGCAGCGCCGTCGAAAAAGGCGCGGCGCTGGCGACCCGCAAGAACCGGCGGCTGCTGTCGCCGGTGAACGGCGTGGTGGCCTACATCGGCGATGGCCTGATTATCCTTCAGCAGTCCCCGCGCGAGATCGTGGTGGAAGCCGGTCTGGAAGGTGAGGTCGTCAGCCTGATGGCGGGGCGCGGCGTGGTCATCGAAGCGTCCGGCGCGCTGCTGCAAGGCGTGTGGGGCAACAACCGCCGTTCCATCGGCGCGCTGCGCTTCGAGCCGGATGACGGCATCGAGACCATCCAGGGCGACGAACTCAATACTCTGTATCGGGGCGCCATCGTCGTCACCCGGCGTCCCTTGCGCGAAACCGGGCTGCTCATCATGGAAGACCAGGGCTTCGTCGGGATCATCGCGCCCAGCATGGAAGCCGATCTGATCGAGCCGGTGCTGCGCGCCGAAGGGGCGATCATGCTGACAGAAGGTTTCGGCAGCACCCGGATGAGCGCCACCATCACCTCCATGCTGACGACTTTCATCGGGCGACCGGCCACACTGGATGCTTTTTTGCCGAATCGTTGGGAAGCGCGGCGTCCAGAGGTTATTATTAATCCAACATCACGGGGCAGCGGGCGACCGCCGCGCCCCAACCCGGACCTGGCGCTCCAGATCGGCACGCAGGTTCGGCTAACGCGCGCGCCGAATGCCGGCCAGGTGGGTAAGGTGGTCAATTTGCCAAAAACGCCCTTTATGTTAGACAATGGACTGCGGGTGCGGTGCGCGCAGGTGGAACTGCTGACCGGCGAGCGGGTGATGACGCCGCTGGTTAACCTGGAAGTATTTGGTCGCTAACGGCAGGCACCTCGAACCAGAGGAGAAAAAAATGACTTTCAACCGACGAGACCTGGAAGACGACGATTTTAGCTTCGACGACGAAGTAGACAATAATGGCGAACCGTTTGACTTCGGCGACGAGCCGGAGGACATCGGCCTGGACGAGCAGGGCTTCGACTTTGAAGAAGATATGCCGATAATCGAAGAAGAGGGCGAGGAAGGCGGCGGTCCGAACCGCACTTTCGTTATCATCGCCGCGCTGATGATCGGCCTGTTCGTCATCGGTCTGATTGTGGTTCTGGTGCTGGTGTCCCGCCCGCAGGCCCCCACGCCCACGCAGTTAACGGCGACTTTCATCGTCCAGCAGAACGCGACCGTCGAGGCGCAGCTGATCCTGACGCAGACCGCCGCCGTCATCATCGCCCAGCAGCTGACCCAAACGGCTGCCGTTCCGCCCACCGATACGCCGCTGCCGACCGATACGCCCATTCCGTCGCCCACCGATACACCCACGCTTGACCCGACCGAACTGGCGGCGCAGGCCTTGCAGACCCAGACGGCTTTAGAGCTGACGCAGACGGCGGAGTTTTTGCTGACGCCGCCCACGCAGGAGGCGCTGGGGCCGAGCGACGTGGCGCTGACCGCGACCGCGCTGGCGATTCTGCTGGCCCCGCCCACGCCGGGACAGGGCGGCGGCGAAGCGACGCCTACCCCTGAAGGACTGGTGCCAACAGCAGGTGTGCCGCCGACGGCGCTGCCGCAAACCGGCTTCTTCGATGATCTGGGCGCGGGTGGCGCGAACATGGGCGCTTTCGCGCTGATGGCGCTGGGGCTGCTGGCCGTGATCGTCGTCTCGCGGCGGCTGCGCGCCAACGACCGATAATCTCGCCGGTTGAATTGTTTTGATGACCACCCACAGGGGGGAGGTTGGCCTCGCCCCCTGTTTGTTGTTCCTGTCTTGACCGGTCTGGCCGCTTAACGGAAGATGGCGTCCACCGCCACCTTCAGCGGCAGGATTTTGACGATCACGCGCGTTTCGCGTTCCCGCTGTTCGACCGGATAGATGTCGCCGTAAAAATGCCGTTTGCCGGTGTACAGCCGCGTCAGCCGGTCGGCGTGGGCTTCAGCGCCCTCGGCGGTCATCTCCACGACCGTTCCGCGCACTTCAATCCAACGGCTGCCGTCGCGGGGGTCAATCACCAGCAGCGTCACGCGCGGGTTGGCGCGCATGTTGCGCCCCTTCTGGCGTTCGAGCGTGGTATTCACCAGCACGTGCTGGCCGTCGTAGTCCACCCAAACGATGCTGTTCTGCGGCTGGCCGTCCGGCATCACCGTCGTCAGCACGCCATGAACGGGTTCGACCAGCAGGTCGCCGTGGGATTCCGGGATAGGTTCGCCCATTGTCGTTTATCTATCCTTCGGCCCGGATGCGGGTCGGCCTGATGGTGATTTTGACAGGGTGATACCGCCCCGCCAGTTCGGCCGGCACGGAATCGCCGAAAAAGCGGGCATCCGGTTTTTTCGTGTACAGGCGCGTTAGTTCGTCCAGGTGTTCGAGCGCGCCGACTTCGGTCATCTCCACCACCAGGCCGCGAATTTCGATATTCCGCAGCGGGCTGCGCGGATCATAAACCAGCAGCGAAACACGCGGGTTCAGCCGCATGTTTTTTTCTTTCCGAAAACCGCGCATGGTATTGATGAGGATGTCGCCGCCGGCAGCATTACACCATACCGGCGTGGTCTGCGGCTGGCCGTTCGGCATCATGGTCGTCAGCGCCGCGTTGTACGGCCCTTCGATTAAATCCCGGTGGGTTTCTGGAATCGCAGTCGTCGCCACCGTCGTTATCCTTTCTCCGGCAGGCGAGTGGTTTCATCCAGCTATACGACGGCGTGGGCGCGGCTGTCGCCGCCGGCGGTGGAATCGGGACAAAAATCACCCCGCGCGGCTGACAAACCGCGCGGATCAGTTCCCCTCAATGTCCAGAGTAGAAACGAATCAGCGTCGAAGTTTAACTGGCGATCAGGCCGCCGGCGTTTCGTCCTTTTGCGGCGCGGCCAGTCTTTCCCGCGCAGCGTGGAACACCTGCCGGGCAGAGGCCGCGTCCGCCGCCGCCAACAGCCCCGCCGATACTTCAAAAGCCAGGTCTTGCGGCAGGGCGCGCACCTGGAACGGGCGGCTGTCGGGCTGCCCCCAGCGTTTGAGCGCGAACCGCTCCCAGCGCGCCAGTTCGTCCAGCGCCGCTTTAGCGGAAATGCTGGATAAATCTTCGTTCCCGCGTTCGCCCGCGCTTTCTTCCTCTGGGTTGTGTTTTTGCGCCTGCATCCCCACCGGCAGCGCGCCCCATTCAACCGGCGGCAGGTGATAGTACCGCTGGCGAATCTCGTTGATGCTCAGCACCGGGTAAGCCGTGCGGATGTCGTCCAGCCGGGCCTGCTGGTCGGTGGGGCGGATGTCCTCGAATTCGGCCACGCAGTCGCCCGGCCAGAAGGGCAGCAGCTCCTGGCTGATCTTCTGCGCCAGGCGCACCAGTTTGGGCCACAGCGTGCGTTCGATGAACAGCCGTTCGGCCACGCGGGCGTTGGCTTCGGTCGAATTTTCGCTGACCAGCCCGACCGGAATCCCAAAAACGTTGAGGATTTCGTCGCGGTTTGCCAGCCGCCCTTTGAGGAAATCCAGTTCGTTGTGGCTGAGGCCGATGTTCTGCCATTCGATGCCGCCGCCGCGCAGGAAGGCGGTGCGGCGCTGCGGCCCGCCGTAGCTCTGCCGCCACTCGCTTTTGATGCGCTCGAAGTCGGCGTCGGAAACCGGGTCTTTGATCTGCACGATGCCCGCCGGTACGCCGTTATCGCGCCCGAAGGTATTGCGATTCCACTCCGCCATCGCCCGGTCGGTGGCCGTCGCCAGCCGCGCCGCTTCCAGCGCCGACAGGCCGTAATAGTCGCTGGCCGGATGCCAGCGTTTGAAGGCCACCACTTCTGCCGGTTCGAGCGGAATGCGCTGGCCGTCAATTTCGTAAACGTACCCGCGAATATAACGCGCCGGGTCGGGGACAAGGCTCACGCGGTCGGGGCGCAGCGGCCAGATTTCGACCGGCACGCCGGCTTCATCCCCGGCCAGAAACCAGTAGGCGCTGCCGGTCAGTTCCAGCGCGCCGATGGTCTGTTCGATCAGCTCAAAACGGCTGAGGAACGGGTTGGGCGCGTCCAACAGATTTTCGAGCGGGTGGCGTTCGACCTCGACGCGGCGTTCGCCATTCAGCCGCCGCACGCGCAGCGGCACCAGCGCCGCCGCCTCCGCAATGCGGTTGACGGCCACATAGACCCAGGGCGACTGCTGGTAAACCAGGCTGAAGGACTGGGCTTCGGCCAGGTTCGGCCAGCGGAAATCGTTGTGCTGGGCGACGGCGGCCAGAAACGGCGCGGGCCGCAGCCGCCGGTTGAACAGAACAGACAGCCGTTGCAACATGCGTTCACTCCTCACCTGAACATCGCCGGGGCGCGCCTGATCGCGCGCCGCCGCGAGCGGTCTGCCCTTTCACTATAGGGCATTACCGGCGGCGCAGGGTGAACAAATGTTCAGACATTTGTTGCCTGTTTCGGGAATTTACAAATATCCCCCGGCGCGAGCGGTTTGCCCTTTAACTATAGGGCATTACCGGCAGCGAATGCCGAATAAATATTCTGGCCCGCACCCCAAATAGCTGAACCGGTTGACATTCGACCGATAACGTCCTATAATGTTTTTACTAAATGAAAAACGTTTTTATTCAGTGAAAATTACACGGTATGACTTCTTTCAGCCGCTTTAACAAAACCTCTGCATTTTCTACAATCCTTGAAACGGGCATCATCGCCATCATGCGTGCGAACAGCCCGGACAGCCTGTTAGCGGCGGCTGAAGCATTGCAGGCCGGCGGCGTGCTGGCGATTGAAGTCACGCTGACGACTCCCGGCGCGCTGCGTGTGATCGAACAGGCGGTTGTTAAGTTTGGGCATGAAGCGGTCTTTGGCGCGGGGACGGTGCTTGACCCTGAAAGCGCGAAGGCAGCCATTCAGGCCGGCGCGCAGTTCATCGTCTGCCCGACCCTCAACCTGAAAACAATCGAACTGTGCAAGCGATATAGCGTGCCGGTTCTGCCCGGCGCTTATACCCCGACGGAAATCCTGACCGCTTGGGAAGCCGGAGCCGATATGGTGAAACTGTTCCCGGCGGACATCGGCGGCCCGGCCTACCTCAGGGCGGTTAAAGCCCCGCTGCCGCAGGTCAGCATTGCCCCGACCGGCGGCGTAGAACTGAACAACGCCAGGGACTTCATCCGCGCCGGGGCCGACGCGCTGGGCATTGGCAGCTCGCTGGTCAACAACACACTGCTTGAAGCGGGCGATTTTGCGGCCATCACCGAACAGGCGCGGCGCTTCCGCGAAGCGGTGGACGCGGGCTGCCAGGAAGCAGGTTAGGGCGATGCGGACACCGCTGCTGGAAGTGACCGGCGTCAACAAATCCTTTCCCGGCACACACGCGCTGAAAGATGTATCGTTTGAACTGCTGCCCGGCGAAATTCACGCTCTGATGGGCGAAAACGGCGCGGGTAAATCCACGCTCATGCACCTCCTTTCCGGCGTGTATGCCCCTGACTCCGGCGAAATCCGCATTGACGGGCATCCGGTCATGCTGCGCAGTCCCCGGCAGGCGCAGGCGCACGGCATCGGCATGGTCTTCCAGGAGTTAAGCCTCGCGCCGGGGTTGAGCATTGCTGAAAATGTTTACCCCAACCGCGCGCCCACCCGCCCTGGCGGCACGATTGCCTGGGGCAGTCTTTATCGCCAGACGCGCGAGCTGCTGGCGCAGTTTGAAATTGATGTTGATCCCCGGACGCTCGTCCGCGATCTGAACATCACCACCCGGCAGATCGTCGAAATCGTCAAGGCACTGTCGCTTGATGCGCGGATGCTGCTCCTGGACGAGCCGACCTCGGCACTGCCGCCCAACGAGGTTGAGCGCCTGTTTGACGTGCTTCGCCGTTTGAAAGCGCGCGGCATCGGCATCGTCTACATCAGCCACCGTATCCCGGAAGTGATGGCGATTGCCGACCGCGTGACCATTCTGCGCGACGGCCAGCGCGTCGGCACGCACCCTATCGGCGCGGTGACGCCGGACGACATCATTGAACAGATGGTCGGGCGTAAAATCGCCGACCTGTACCCGGCGCGCGCGGACTCGTTCGGGCAGGAATTACTGCGCGTCGAGGGCCTCAGCCACGAACGCGATTTCAGCGGCATTTCGTTCACCCTGCGGCGCGGCGAAATCGTGGGCGTCGCCGGGCTGATGGGCGCGCGGCGCAGCGAACTGCTGCGGGCGCTGGTGGGCGTGAACAAAACGACTTCCGGCACGATTGCGATTTCCGGCAGCCCGGTTCGCATCCAGTCGCCCGAACATGCTTTTGCGCTCGGTATGGCCTACCTGCCGGAAGAACGCAAAACCGACGGCCTGTTCCTTAAGATGCCGCTGCGCCAGAACATTTCGGCTACTGCGCTGCGGGACTTCGCCCGCCTGGGATTGATGAGCGCCCGCAAAGAAGCCGCCGTCACGCAGGCCTACGTCGAACGCCTGCACATACGCACGCCGGGGGTGAACCAGCTTGTCGGACGATTGAGCGGCGGCAACCAGCAAAAGGTGATGCTGTCCAAGTGGCTGGTACGGCAGCCGAAAATCCTCATTATTGACGAGCCGACTAAAGGCGTGGATGTGGGCGCGAAAGTGGAAATCCACGCGCTGCTGCGGGAACTGGCGCGGCAGGGCGCGGGCATTCTGTTTGTGTCGTCGGAATTCCCGGAAATCATCGGTTTAGCAGATCGCATCCTGGTCATGGTCGAGGGGCGGCTGGTTGGGGAGATTCCCGCCGGGCAGGCCACCGAGCAAAACCTGATGCTGCTGTCGTCCGGTTATACGGCCAGAGAGCCGGCTGCGGGAGGGTAAGGCATGGTTGAAAAGTCGTCCACAGCGCCGCTCGCCGAGGCCGCGCCACCTGGCGCGCGCTGGTGGAACAGCGCCTTGCGGCGTTTCATCGGCACGCGCGAACTGCCACTGCTGGCGCTGATTATCCTCGTAGTCATCATCATGGCGAACCGCAACCCCAATTTTCTGACCATCGCCAACTTCCGCGCGATGGCCGTCGGGTTTACGCCAACCGCCGTGATCGCCGTCGGGATGGTGATTTTGCTGGTGGCGGGCGGCTTCGACCTGTCGGTGGGAGCGGTGCTGGCGCTCAGCGGGACGGTCGTCGCGCGGCTGGTGCTGGACGGGGTTGAACAGCCGCTGGCCGTGCTGCTGGTGCTGGCGCTGGGCGGGGGAATCGGCGCGGTAAACGGCGTGCTGGTGACGAAGATCAAAATTAACCCGCTGGTGGCGACCCTCGGCACGCTCTCGATTGCGCGCGGCATCGCCCAGGTCATGACGGAGGGGATTTCGATCAGCGGTCTACCGTCATCCTTTGGCCGTGTCGGCGGCGAACAGCTCGCCAACATCCCCTATATGGTCATCATCATGCTGGTTATCGTCGTGGTAGGCGACCTGGCGCTGCGGCATACCCGCTTTTTACGTCAGGCCTATTACGTCGGCAGCAATGAAAACGCGGCGCGTCTGTCCGGTATCGGCGTTGACCGCTTCCGCATCTTCGCTTTCATCTTAACCTCCGTGCTGGCGGCACTGGCCGGTGTTCTGCTGGCCTCGCGTTTGATGGCCGGCACGCCGACCGCCGCCCAGGGCCTCGAACTGCAAGTGCTGGCCGGGGCCGTCATCGGCGGCGCCAGCCTGACCGGCGGCGAAGGTACGGTGCTGGGCGCGTTTTTGGGCATCGTCTTCATCGGCATTATCTCCAACGTGATGACGATGGAAGCCGTTTCAATCTTCTGGCAGCAGGCCGTCACCGGGGCGATTCTGATCGCGGCGGTGGCGTTCGATATGCTGGTTCGGCGGCGGCGGGTTTGACGCCGCAGCGTGTATTTTCGTACAGGTTTTAAGTTTTAAAAAGGAGCGTTAGCGGTTATGAGCAAGAATTTTTCTCGCCGGGATTTTATGAAGAGCGGCGCTGCCGCATCGTTGGGCGCGTTGATGGCCTCGCGGCTTTCGGCGCTGCCGGTCGCCGCGCAGGACGCCGCCGACCAGGAATATGTATACCTGTCCATCGTGACGCAAGTGCCGTTCTGGGTTGACCACCGCGCTGCGCTGGAAGACGCCGGGGCGGTGCTGGGCGTTAAAACCACCTTCACCGGGCCGGTAGATTTTGACGTGGCCGGGCAGGCGCGCCAGCTTGACGAGATCGTGGCGCGCAACCCCGCCGGCATCGTCATCTTCCCCGGCGACGCGGGCGCGATCACCCCTGGCATTAACCGCGCGGTCGAAGCCGGTATCCCGGTGGTGCTGGTCATCAGCGATGCGCCGGAAAGCAAACGTTACAGCATCCTGGGCATTAACGGCTTCCAGGCCGGGCGCGTCGGCGGCGAAATGCTGGCGCAGGCCATTGGCGGCAAAGGCAAGGTCGTCATCGGCGGCTTCCAGAGCCCCAACATCATCGAACGCATGGAAGGCTACAAAGCGGTTTTTGCCGAGAAATACCCGGACATCGAAGTCGTGGCCGAAGTGGATGACCGCGCCGACCCGGCCTATGCGCCGACGGCCTACTCGGCGGCCATTGCCGCTAATCCTGACGTAGCCGGCATCGGCGGCACGGACGGCGACAGCGGCAAAGGCGCGGCGCTGGCAGTGCGCGACGCCGGCAAAGTGGGCGAGATCAAGATCGTGGCGATGGATCGAAACGACGACATGCTGCCCTTCATCGAGGATGGCACGATTTATGGCACGGTGGTGCAGAAGAGTTATACCGAGATGTTCATGGCCGTTCATCTGTTGTACTGGCTGAAGAACGATGTCCTCAAGGTCGTCCCGGACTGGCGCGGCGCGGGGCTGAACATCCTGCCGGAGCGGGTAGAAACCGGCGTGTTCGCCGTCACCCAGGAAAATGTAGGCCAGTTCAAACGTTAAAGATCATCGTGCGCGCTGCTGGTTTGCCCTACAATAACAGCCATTCAATGGCTGTTCAATGAGGGAATAATATCGTGGTACAAAAAGAGGACCGTTACAACATCCGCGTGCTGGATCGGGCAGTGAGCATTCTGCAAACACTGTCGGATGGTAAACCACGCACCCTGCTTGAACTAAGCGAGGTGATCGAACTGAACACCAGCACGACCTTTCGCCTGCTGTCGGCGCTGGCATTCCACAGCTACGTCGAACGGGATGAGCAGACCGGCCAGTACTCACTCGGCCTGGCCTGTCTGGAACTGGCGCGCTCATACCAGATCAACAATCACATTCGTCGGGCGGCGCTGCCAGAACTTGAAACCCTGCGTGACCAGACCGGCGAAACCGTCCACCTCGCCATCCTGGATCAGATGGATGTGGTGTATCTGGAAAAGCTGCACGGGCTGCACGCCATCGGCCTGATGTCATCCCACGTCGGCGCGCGTCTGCTGGCGTACTGTACCGGCCTCGGCAAACTGCTGCTGGCGTATACCGACACGGAGCGCGTGCGCGCGCACTATGATAAAACCGGCTTTATCGCCTTCACCGATACAACCATTACCGATCTTGACGAACTGATGAATGAACTCCAGGCCATTCGCCAGTGCGGTTATGCCTTTGACCGGGGCGAACATGAGCCGGACGTGCGCTGTGTGGCCGCGCCGGTTTTCGACTCGGCTGGCCGGGTGGTGGCTGCTATCAGCATTTCCGGCCCGGCCAACCGGATGGAGCCGCTGGAAACCAACCAGGAACGCATTCACACCATTCTGAGTGCCGCCGGCAAGATTTCGGCGCGGTTGGGTTTCCGCCAGGTCGAGCCGAACAGAAGCCGATAATCCTGCGGGCGCGCTTCCGGGCGCGCCCCGGATCGTCCTGTGACTGAAATGGGTTTTTGAGACAGGTAGAGGACATGCGAAAAATCATCAACCAACGTGACCGCCACCCCGACCCGGACGTCTTGCAGGGATTTAAAGACCTGCTGGGCATTTACAGCCCGTCGTGCGTGGTCGCGGACTCGCAGGAGCGCGCCGGGGTGATGCGCAGCGACATCCGCCCGCTGATGACCGACAAACGGTTTGTCGGCCCGGCGCTGACGGTGCGGCTCGAACCCGGCAACCAGGTGGACTGCCTGGACGCGCTTTCGGTCGCCCAGGCCGGCGACGTGATCGTGGTGGATGCCGCCGGCGAAACCGAAACCTCGATCTGGGGCGGGCTGATGTCCGGCCTGTGCCTGATGAAAGGCGTGGCCGGGGCAGTGATTGACGGCGCGATGCGCGACACCGACGAAACGCGGGCGCTTGGTTTCCCGGTTTTTGCAAAAGCGATTGTGCCGCGTTCCACCCACACGCCCTATTCCGGGCGGATGGAGCCGATTGAGATAAACGTGCCGATTCAATGCGCGGGCATCCTGGTCAATCCGGGCGATCTGGTGCTGGGGGATGAAATCGGCGTGGTGGTCATTCCGCTGGAAACGGCTGCCGACGTCCTCAAGGCCGCGCAGGCGCAGGCCGAAAAGGAAGAACAGACCCGCGCCAAGATTCGCGCCGGTAAAACCGTTGAAGAACTGTTGGCAGAATTTGGCCGGTTATAAAGAAAGGATGAGGTTATGGCAAACACGGCCCGCGTAGACCGACTGCGCGAAAAGATGAAGGAAGCCGGGATTGACGCCCTGGTGTGCCGTTTGCCGGAAAACGTGGTGTACATCACCGACTACTGGCCGCATCACGGCTTTTCGGTAGTGGTGCTGCCGCAGGACGGCAAGCCGCTGCTGTTCCTGCCGGAAATCGAAGAAGATTACGCCAAACCAGAATGGGCGGATTACACCCTGTTCGGCTGGGGGCTGCTGAAGGATGGTGATCTGTACGATAACTACCGCCGCCTGCTGGCCGATGCGCGCGATAAGCTGGGGCTGGCCGGGGCGGTCATCGGTGTGGAGCAGAGTTTTGAAGTGTCTGGCCCGACCTACCGCGCTGCCGAGCCGGTTACGCCGGCGGCGCCCTGGGCGGCGCTGCTGGACAGCGTCTTCGCCGGTCACCAACGGGTGGATGCCGCCGGGGTCATCCAGAGCGCGCGGGCGACCAAAGGCCAGTACGAACTGGACAACCTGCGCCGCGCCAACGAAATCGCCGAAATGGGCATGGCCGCCTTCCTGGAAAAGCTCCGGCCTGGTATGACTGAAGTGGAAGTAGGCGCGCTGGTCGAATACACCATCCGCGCCAAAGGCCCCGGCTATAAGGGGGCGCGGCTGGTGCGGGCGTCGGCGGAAGTCGGCGCAGGGCCGGTGGGCAGCACCAAAGGCACGCTGCTGGTGCCTTCGACCACCTACACAATTCAGGAAGGGGATATTGTGATGGTCGAACTGGCGACCGTCGTAGATGGCTACTGGTCTGATCTGACTTATGTGGCCGTCGCCGGCGAGCCGACACCGCGTCAGCGCGAGGTTTACAACACGGTGTTAAAGGCGCAGCAGGCCGGCGCGGCCATGATGCGCGCCGGGGCGTCCTTCAGCGACCCCGACACCGCCGCGCGCCAGGTGCTGACGGATGCCGGGCTGGGTGAATACTTCGTCCATATCACCGGGCATGGCGTCGGCTGGCGCTACCACGAATTTATCCCGTTCCTGCTGCCCGGTATGCCCGGCACGCTGGAAACCGGTATGGTCAGCAGCGTCGAACCGGGCGTGTATATTCCCGATTTCGGCGGCATCCGCATCGAGGATAACGTGGCGGTGGGCGCAGACGGGCCGATCTTCCTGTCCACGCCGCGCACGCCCTGGTAAGCGGCTGACCGTCAGCAGATGACCGTTCACCGGCAGGCGGGCGCGCTGCGCCCCTGCCGAAGACGACACTATTTAAGGAGAAACGATGATGCGACTACAGGATCGTGTGGCGATTGTGACCGGCGCGGCCAAAGGCATTGGCTGGGGCATCGCCAAAGTGCTGTCGCAGGAAGGCGCGAAGGTAGTGGTGGTGGACTGGGATGACCAGGAAGGCCCCAAAACCGCCGCCGAAATCTGCGATCAGGGCGGCGAAGCCATCTTCGTGAAGTGCGACGTATCCAACGAAGACCAGGTGAAGGCGATGGTGCAGGCCGCGCTGGATCGTTTTGGCAAGCTTGACATCCTGGTGAACAACGCCGGCATCGGGGTTTACAAAACCGTGCTGGACACCACCAGCGAGGACTGGGATCGCTGCCTGAACGTGAACCTGAAAGGCGTGTTCCTTTGCTCCAAGTACAGCATCCCGCGTATGCAGAAGGTCGGCAAGGGCGCGATTGTAAATATCTCGTCCGTCCACGCCTATGCCAACGTTAACGGCACGTCGCCCTATGCCGCATCGAAAGGCGGCATCGCCTCGCTCACCCGCGCGATGGCGATGGACTACAGCCCGACGATTCGCATCAATGCGATTGCGCCCGGATGGGTGATTACGCCGCTCATCCAGAGTATTTTCGACAGCTACCCCGACCCGGCAGAGCAGCGCCGCATCGTGGAGCAGCGCCAGGTGATGAAGCGTATCGGCACGCCGGAGGACATCGGCTATGCCGTCGCCTTCCTCGCCAGCGACGAAGCCTCGTTCATTACCGGCGTGCAGTTGTTTGTAGACGGTGGTCTGACGGCGCAGTTGGAAAGCTGGTAAACAAAGGCAGGTGCGCGGGTGCTGAAATTTGATCTGATGCAGGACGATTTGAGCGGGTTTGCCGGGCGCGGTGCGGCCTTCGTCACCTTTGGCGAAACCATGCTGCGCGATACCCCGGCGGATTTGCAGCGGCCCGAAGCTACCCGGCTGGTGTACCTGAGCCTGGCGGGCAGCGAGTTTTCGATAGCCACGCTGCTGGCCCGGATGGGTATCCCGACGGCCTACATCACCCGCGTGCCGGATAACCCCTACGGCTGGATGCTGCGCGATACGGCCCGCGCCAACGGTATCAGCGTTGAGCATCTGGTGTGGGCGCACAAGGCTGAAACCATTGGCCGCTACATCTACGAAACCGGGCGCACCCCGCGCCAGGGGGTAGTGTGGTATCAGCGCATGTATTCATCGGCCAGCCGCCTGGGGGCGGGCATGGTGGATTGGGCGGCGGCGCTGCGCGACTGCCGTTTGTTTCACACGTCCGGCATTACCTTCGGGCTGGCGGTTCACAGCGGTTACGACTGTAACTATCTGCGCGATGCTTTTCTGGAGGCGATGGCGGCCAAACCGGCGGGCTGTCTGGTCGGTATGGACTTCAATTACCGCTCTACCCTGTGGAGCGAAAGCGAATGCACCGCCATCATGACGCCGCTCATCGGCGACCATGCCGCCGTCCTGGTGACGTCCGTGTACGACATGGCACGCCATTACGGGATTTCCTGTGGCCGGTATACGGCACAGCAGATCAACGATGGCGAGATGGGCGACCTTCACGACGACGATCTGCGCGCGTTTGGCGAGGAAGTCACCCGGCGCTTCAACCTGCAAGTGGTGGCCGTCACCCTGCGGCAGTCGGAGTCATCCGAGCATCACCTCTGGGAAGCGGCGGCGATTGACCGCGACGGGCATTTTTTCCGGTCGGCTGTGCCGCGTGAAATTTACCTGGCCGACCGGATCGGCGGCGGTGACGCCTGGGTGGGCGGTTTTTACTACGGCTTGCTGACCGCCGGTATCAACGCCGAGGGATTGGAAAAAGGGGTGGTGGTCGGCGATGCCGCCACGCGCCTGAAACAGACGATCATGTTTGATCTTCCGCTTATTACCAAAGCCGAGGTACAGGCGCTCATCCAGGCCGACATACTCGGCGCGAATAACCTGACCATGCGTTAGTAAAGGGGGTGATATTCGGTTTACGGGAACATATCGGATAAATCAAGCAGAAGAATCGCCCGATGTCTTAGAAAAGGATAGCTAAAATGAAGTTCCGTTTTGTTGCTGCTGTATTGATGATCGTCGTCCTGAGCGTGTCCCTGGCCGCCGCGCAGGACGGATACACCGCACCTGCACCGGCATTTAATCCTGTTCCGCTGAACGAAGGCGCGCAGGCGGTTTGCGCCAACCTGAACTGGGACGGCACGACCACGCCGCGCATCGCCTACATGCCGCCCGCCACCGAGTTCCCCTATTACATGGCAATCGGCGAAGGCATCAAGGCCAAAGCGCCGGAACTGGGCGTGGAAACCTTCATGCTTGCGCCGCAGAGCGGTTCGGACATCGCCGGGCAGATGGGCATGATTCAGGACGTGCTGACGCAGGGCGTGAATGCCATCATCCTTTCGACCCACGATGAAGGCGCGGCGGCCCCGCTGGTGAAACAGGCGGTCGAACAGGGCATCGCCGTCATCATCGTCAATTCCGACATCCCGAACTTCCCGACGCCGGTGCATGGCGTGGTCGGCTACAGCCAGCGTAAAGGCACCTTCAACCTGGGCAACTTCGCCGCCGGCATGGTGGGCGGCACGGCTAAGGTCGGCGTGCTGGAAGGGCTGCCGGGCTACCACTCGACCGAACGTATCGGCGGCTTCCTGGACGCCTTCAAGCAGTTCCCCGGCATGGAAATCGTCGCCACACTGCCGACCGAATGGAACGTGGACACCGGCAACAAAGCGATGGCCGACATGCTCCAGGCGCACCCGGAAATCACGGTCGTGGTGACGGCCAACGACTATATCTCGATTGGCGCGGCGGCGGCGGCTCAGGCGGCTGGCCGGAGTGACGTGCTGATCTTCGGCAACGACGGCGACACTACCGGTCTGGAAGACATCGCCGCCGGACGCTGGACGGCCACCGTCAACACCACCCCGTTTGTCATGGGGCAGGTGGTGCTGCAAGTGGCGAAGGACTGCCTGGACGGCATTTATCCCGGCGGGTGGGTCGAAACCCCGACGGTGGTAGTGAATAAATCGAACGTGATGGAATACATCTGCAAGCCGGAGACTCTGTTCCCGCCGCTGGCCGGGACGTATGAGTGTCCTGCGTCGTAGGCTGCTATTCACAGGTCTGCGGGGGCGTGCTGCGGCGCGCCCCTGTAAAAAATGTTCCCGAACCGGGATGTCCGAAGCGATCAGGAATCAGGTGTGATTATGCAAGCAGCGACAGCCGTACCCCTGTGGGAATTACGGGACATCACAAAGGCTTTTTACAGCACGCAGGCGCTTAAAGGCGTTTCCATCAGCTTACACCAGGGCGAGATTCACGCGCTGCTTGGCGAAAACGGCAGTGGCAAATCCACGCTCATCAAATGTCTGGCCGGCGTCCACCAGCCCGATTCCGGTGAAATGCTGCTGAACGGCAAACCGGTGACGTTCAATCACCCGATGGATGCGCGGGCGCACGGGGTAGCGACCATCTTCCAGGAGTTTTCGCTGGTGCCGACGCTGACCGTCGCCGAAAACATCTTCCTGGGGCGGCAGCCGCGCCGCGCTACCGGCACGATTGACTGGGATAAAATGCGGGCGGAAACCGTCAACGTCCTGAAGCCGCTCGAAATCCACATCGAACCGGACGCCCTGGTCAAAAATCTGTCGGTGGCCGAGCAGCAGTTGGTCGAAATCGCCAAGGCGATTTCGCTGGACTCAACCCTGCTCATCATGGATGAACCGACGGCGGCGCTGGGCCTGGCCGAAACCGAACGCCTGCTGCGGCTCATCAAGCGGCTGGCGGCGCAGGGCAAAGCCATCGTTTATATCTCTCACCGCCTGGATGAAGTGTTCGTGGTGGCAGACATCGTGACCGTCCTCAAAGATGGCAACCGCGTCGCTACCCGACCGATCACCAACCTGAAAATGGGCGACGTGGTTAAGATGATGGTCGGCATGGACATCCAACAGCACTACCCGAAAATCAGCGCGGTGAAGCCCACCCCCTGCCTGGAAGTTGAAGGTTTAAGCACCGAGCATGGTGTCCATGACGTGAGTTTTACCATCAACGCCGGAGAAGTATTCGGCCTGGGCGGGATGGTTGGCTCCGGGCGAACCGAAATTGCGCGGGCGCTGTTCGGCCTGGACAAACACACTGCCGGCACGGTGCGGCTGTTTGGGCGCGAGGTTCATTTTGCTTCGCCGTCAGAAGCCATCGCCGGCGGCGTTGGCCTCATCCCCGAAAACCGCAAGGCGGACGGCCTGTTTTTTAACTTTGAAGCCCCGCCCAATATCACCATTTCCCGGCTGACCGACATCCTGCGCGGGCCATTCCTGAACCCGCTGCGGGAGCAGCAGGCCGGCGAGAATTTTGTGAAGAAGTTAAATATCACCCCGACGGCGCTGGAAAAGTCGGTGCAGTTCCTTTCCGGCGGCAACCAGCAGAAGGTGGTGGTGGCGCGCTGGTTATTTTCCCAGGCGCGGCTGCTGCTGCTGGACGAGCCGACGCAGGGCATTGACGTGGGGGCAAAACTGGACGTATACCACGTCATCAACGAACTCACCAGCCTGGGGATAGGCATTCTGCTGATTAGCTCCGACTATCCCGAATTGTTAGCCATGAGTGACCGCGTGGCGGTTGTGCGTGACGGCCACATCCTGCATATTGCCGAGGCCGCCAGCCTGAGCGAATATCAACTGCTGTCCATCGCCTCCGGCGCTGAAGTAACGGTTTAAAGAGGTGGCAAACCAAAGTCAACGACCAGCCGCTAAAGCGGCTGGCTTGTCCCTGACGCACTCGCACGAGGTGGAGCATGGCTCACTTTAACCGCATACGCCGTGTCGAGACAATAGGCTGGTTGACTGGCAGC
>JACAES010000070.1 GCA_013388735.1 Chloroflexota bacterium
CTTCCGGCGTTTCGGTCACTTCCGGCGTCTCGGTCGCTTCCGGCGTCTCGGTCACTTCCGGCGTCTCGGTCGCTTCCGGCGTCTCGGTCACTTCCGGCGTCTCGGTCACTTCCGGCGTCTCGGTCGCTTCCGGCGTCTCGGTCACTTCCGGCGTTTCCGGCACATCCGGGATGACGATTTCGGTTGGGTCGGGCGTGACCTCCGGCGACGGTTCGGCGGCAGGCTGCTCAGGCGCAGGCTGCACCGGCGTAATCTCCGGCGACGGTTCGGCAGTGGGCGCAGGATTGGTGGCTTCCGGCGTGGCTTCCTGCGAAAACGCCTGTCCGCCGACCAGCGCCAGCATCAGAATCAGCGCCAGCAGCCAGCGACTTATGGCGCGCAGACGTTTGCGCCGGTCGCCGCGCAGCGCCAGCAGCCCCAGCAGGCCGAAGCCCGACCACAGGCCGGGGTCGGTGACGGTGGTTTCAAAGTACAGCACAATGCTCTGGCCGGAAGGCAGCGGGTCAACCGTGATGCTGATGTTATTGGTATCCGGCTGCGGCGGCTGGGCCGCCACGAGCGCCTGCGCGTCGGCGGCGGTGGCCGGACAGACCCCGCCCGTGACGATGTAGCGGATGCTGTTCGGCACCAGCGCCAGCCGCATCGTGTCTATGTCGTCGGTGAGTGTCACGTTCGGCGCGGGCAGGCTGTCGGGGTTGGTGACGCAGATCACCCAGCCGATCACGTCGCCGGGGACGAGCGGCGCGCCGTTCAGGTCGAAGCCTTCCTTATCAATGGTGAGCGCCGTCGGGGCGCGATACGGGAAGTGCGCCTCCGCCACCGGCAGGCCGCCCGGCACGTCCACCACCAGCCCGACCACCGTATCCAGCGCGCCGGGCGTCAGGGCGATATTCGGGTCAATGCCGGTGATGTCGGTATCCCCACCGTCCACGATCACGGTGTAGATGCCGTCCGGCAGGTTCGGGAACTGGTAAAACCCGGTCGCGTCGGTAGTGGTGGTGGCGATCAGATTACCCATGTCGTCGTACAACCACACCGTCACGTTGGCGATGCCGTTGTCCGTCCCGGCGGGCGGGTTGGCGTTGCTGCCGTTCCCGTCAAAATCCTGGTAGACGAAGCCCTGAATTAAGCCGGCGTAACGTTCGCCGAAATCGTTATCGGTGCTGATTTCGCCCTCGGCCAGATTCACGGCGATTTCATTGTAGTCATCCGGCACGCCTCCCGTTCCGGGCGGCGTATCGGCGTCGGCGGTGCTTTCCCAGTTCAAAATCGGCCCATCCTGAAGTTCGATGACGGTGTAATTACCGGGCGGCAGATCGGTGAACAGGTAGCTGCCCGGCGGGTAGGTCACGCCGGCGTAGGTGATCGGCGTGGCGCTGGTGGTCGTGGTGGCGATCAGGTTGCCGGCACCATCATAAAGCTGGATGGTCACGCCGGGGATGGTCGCTTCGCCGCCGTCCAGCACGCCGTCGGCATCCGCGTCGTGCCACACCAACCCCTGAATGGCCGCCGAAGCCACCAGCGTCACGGTCGCGTCGTCGGTTGGGTCGGTGTCGTTCGCCACATGGTCGGTATTATCTTCGGGGATCGGGTTGTCGAGCGCGTCGTCGCCGCTGGCCTCGGCGAAGTTGGTGTACGAGCCGCTGACCGGGATCGGCGCAGTCGCCCGGTACACCAGCGTCAGCGCGCTGACGCCGTTCAGCACCGGGTCGGGGTTGACCAGCGCGTTCAGGTCCCAGGTGAGCGCCTGCCCAACTTGCGCCGGGTTGCCCAGCGGCGCGCCGTCCAACAGGCTGGAGCCGGGGACATATGTCCAGCCGGGGGGCATCAGGTCTTGCACGACGAGATTCTGCGCCAGCCCCGTGCCGACGTTGCGAACGGTGATCGTGAAGGTGACGACCTGCCCCGGTTCGACATGGCCGTTAGCGTCGTCGTGGCTCTTGTCCACTTCTAAAGCCGGGACGGCCAGCAGCACATCGTTGTCGCTGGTATCGTCTTCGATCAGATCAATGATGGTCACGCCGCCGTCCGGCGACAGCACGCCGACCACGAAGTTCCACAGCACGTCGCCGTCGTCATTGGTGGCGATGTCCTCTACCACCGCCGTAAAACGAATTTCGACGGTTTCGACGTTGTTGGGCGGCGCGCCCGCCGGGTCGAACAGCAGCGGCGCGGTGAAGTCCCAGGTGATGACCTGTTCGCCGTCCGGGTTGGTCGCCACCGCCTGGGTGACGGAACCGGACAGATCGGTGCCGCCGCGCGTGATGCTCAGCAGGGTATCAAAACGCAGGTCAATGCCGCCGTTGCCATTATCGCCTTCCAGCGTATCGGTCACGGTCAGGTCGGTGGTCACGCCGATGGGCAGTTGAACTTCCAGCAGGTATTCGATAGTCTGGCCGATGGTGGCAACCGCCGGGTTCGGGCTGACGACGCTTTTGGCGATGCTGGGCGCAAGCGTGCCGATGGTGGTGGAGTCGTCATCAATGATGTCTGCTTCGTCCGGCACGTCGCCGTCGGCGCTGCTGCCGGTGCCGGTGACGATGTTGGTCAGCGCCAGACCCGCCGGGATGCTTACGTCAACGGTGACGCTGTAAGTGCAGATGAGCGCCTGCCCCGGCAGTAAGTCCCAGATGTTGCTGTTTTCGTCCGCGCCGCCGGCGATGGTGAACGGGTCGGCATCATCCACGTCCGGGGTGACGACCGCACCCGCCAGGTTGCAGGCCACGCTGCCGGCGTTGTAACTCACCTCGTCGGGCGGGTTTTCCAGCAGGAACACGTCATACAGCATGGCGGTCGGGTGGGTGTTGGTCAGCACCACCCGATAAGTGATGACCCCGCCGCCCTCGACGGTATCGCCGGGGTCGAACGGTTCGGGCGGGCGCGGTTCGGTGGGGCCGTCCGGGTCAATTTCGATGATGGCTTTGTCGGTGGTCTGGGTCGGCCTTTCGACCGTGACGGTTGTATCGTCCGGGCCGATGGGCGCGTCGTCCACGCCGTCGCCGGTGTCGTAGGTGGCGGCGGCGCTGTTGGTGAGCGGCTGGCCGTCCACGACCGCGCCGGTCACACGGGCGGTGTAACGCAGCGTGATGACCACATAATCGAGCGTGCCGGTATTGTCGGCACTCGGCACGGTCACATCACCGAACGTCCACGTCACCGCGCCGGTCGCGCCGTTGGCGGGCTGAGTCAGCGGCGGCAGCGGCGTCACACCGCCGATCAGGATGCTGGTAGTGGCCTCAAACGCCATCCCGGCGGGCAGGGTATCGGTCACGCGCAGATCGCGGATCGTGCCTTCGGGGACGGTGAGCGTCACTACATACGGCACAATCTCGCCGGGGGCGTAAACCGTGTCGGCGCTGTCCAGGGCTTTGTCAAGCTGCGGGTCGGGCGTTTCCGTCTGCGCGTCGTCGCTATCGGTCAGGTCGGCTTCACCGGCGGCGATGCCGTTGGCGGTGCTGCCGAAGGCGTTCACGGTGTTCAGCAGCGTACCGGTGGCCGGGACGTTCGCGTCCGCCACAGCCGTATAGGTGCAGGTCAGTACCGCGCCGGGCGGCAGGTCCCACTCGTTCAGGTTTTCGTCCAGGTTTTCGGCGGCGGTGAAGGGGTCGGCGCCGTCCACATTCGGGTTGACTTCCACGTCGGTATTCGGCCCGCCGTTGATGTTACATGCCAGGCTGCCCACGATCACCGTCACGAAGTCGTTCGGGTTGTCGGTGAAGGACACGTCATACAGCGTGGCGGTCGCGCTGCCGTTGGTGATGGCGACGGTATAGGTCAGCCGGTCGCCGGCGTCGGTCTGGAGCGGCGCCACGGTTTTGACCACATCCAGCGCCGGCCAGACCACCTGAACGGTCGCGTCGTCCGGCGGAATCGGCGTATCGGTGCTGCCGGGCGGGTCGAAGTTACCGCCCGCCGTGTTCACCGCCGGGCCGGCGGGCGCAGCGTCGGTCACGCGCAGCAGGAAACGAATGGTGATGGTTTCGTAGCTGGCGGTCGGGCCGGTGAGCGTGCCGGGGACGGCTACATTGCCGAAAGCCCAGGTCACGCTGGCGGGCAGTTGCGTCACGGTCGGCGTCAACACCGCCGCCCAACTGGTCGTCACGGTCGTGCTGCCGGTGACGAACACGAAGCCCGCCGGGAATGTGTCGGTGATATTGAGGTCGGTGATCTGGCCTTCCGGCACGGTCACGGTGATGACATACGGCACGAGTTCGCCGGACTGGTACGTGCCGTCGGCCTGATATTCCGCCGCCGTCGCGTCCACGTCTTTAACCAGCACCGGCGCGGGAACGCTGAGGGTGGTCGTCACCTGCGGCGTGGTGGTGGTCACTTCCTGCGGCTGGTCGCCGTCCGCCGTGTCGGCGGTCATGGTCACGCGGTTGACGATGGCCGGGTCGCCGGCCTGCACGTTGGCGTTAACCGTGATCCGGTACGTGCAGATGATCTGGTCGCCGCCGTTGAGAAACCAGGGGTTGCTGTTTTCTGCCGCCCCGCCGGAAACGCGGAAGTTGTCCCAGGTGACGGCTTCGGGCGCATCGGCCACGCCGTTAAAGGGCGCGAGGTCAAATTCAATCGGCGCGAGCGGCACCAGCGGACCCCCGGCAGGCGCGGCATCGTAGTTACAGGCCATGCTGCCCGGCACGTAGTCGGTATCGTCGTCCAGGTTTTCGGTGAAAAACACGTCGTAGGCGATGCCGCCGGTCACGCCGCGCGTATTCCTGAGCGTGACGGTGTACGTCACCTCGTCGCCGGCGTCCACCAGGTTATCGGCGTCACTTTCGGTTTTGGTGACTTGCAGCGCCGGGGTTTCGATGCCCACCGTTGCCGTATCCTGCACCGGCGGCGGGTCGTTAGCGTCAATCACACCGTCGTTGTTGGCATCGTGCTGCGCGGCAGCAGTGTTGTTATAGGTCGCGCCGTTGACCGCCGTGCTGCGCACCCGCATCAGGTAGCTGAGGGTGATGGTGTAGCCGGTCGCGGGCGGGTTGGCGGTCGCGGGCGTGCCGGGGTAAACGATGTCGTTCAGCACCCAGGTGACGGTATTACCGACCACCGTCGGCCCGGCCTGGAGCGAAGCGCCCGCCGGGACGCTGGTGATGGTGGTGCTGCCGGCTTCAAATTGCAGGTTGGCGTTAAACGTATCGGTGATGGTCAGATCGTTGATTGTGCCTTCCGGCAGCACGATCGTGATCTGGTAGGGGATGAGCTGCCCCGGCTGGTACTGGTTATCGGCCTGATAATTCGGGTCGCTGATCGGGCCGACCACTTTATCAAGCGTCAGATTCGGCACGTCGGCCTGCGCCTGATCGGCATCGTCGGCGCCGTCGTCATCATCGTTGGCCGGGTCGCCGTCGCCGTCCGAGTCCACCAGCGGGTCGCGGTCGCGGTCGTCGTAGATGCGTTCGTTCGGGTCGGTCGGGCCGGCGGCAACCGTGCCGTCCAGGCTCGACCAGTCGGCGTCGGCGGTATTCAGCAGCGCCGCGCCGGGCGGGACGGTCTGCAAGACCAATCCCTGATAGGTACATTCCAGCACATCCACGCCGCCAGGGCGCAAGTCCCAGGTGTTCAGGTTCGGGTCGGTGTTATTGGTGACGGTGATGGGGTCTGTCCCGGTGACGACCGCCACCGTCGGCGCGCCGTTCAGCTCGCAGGCCATCGAACCGGCCACGTACTGCACGCGCGGGTCGAGGTCATCTTCCCAGGTCACTTCATAGGCCGTCGGCTGGTCGGGGTCGCCGGCGGTGGGCGCTGCCGTGTTGGTGATCGTCACCGTGTAGGTCAGCGTATCGCCGGCGTCGCCGGTCAGCGGCGCGACGGTTTTCACCAGTTGAATATCCGGCTCGATGATCTGCACTTCTTCATCGTCCAGCGGGCCGGGGTCAAGCACCGTGCGCGGGTTGCCGTAGCCGTCCACGTAGCTGGCGGAAACGATATTATCCAGCACCAGGCCGTCCACGTTCAGCGGCACATCCGCCACGACCGCCCGGAAGGTGATGACCACTGCCGAGTTGCCGTTAGGCGTGCCGTCGTTGATGATGCAGGGCGGCGTGCCACCCTGAGCGGCGCAAGCCGGGTCGCTTAAGGCCCAGTCCACGCTGAACGCGCCCAGGCCGTCGTTCGTGCCGTTGAGCGTCTGCGTCACCGTCAGGTTGACCGGCGGCGTGGAATTGGTGATGAAAGTGAACGGAATCGGGTCGGTAGTGTACAGAATCAGGCCGGGGTCGAAGGTATCCCGCACCACCAGACTGCGCGTCTCGCCGATGGGCAGCGGCACGGTGATCTGGTACTGCACCACGTCGCCGATACGTACCGGCGCGACGCTGGGCGAGCCGGTCGGCCCAGGGCTGAGGCGCGTTTTGCCCATCGTCGGCACTTCCACCGGGATGGTTTCTTCGTCATCATCGGCGTCGCCGTCGTCGGGCGTATCGTCAAACACGCGCTCCGGCGCGTCGCCCGGCCCCGGCGTGCCGTCAATCGTACTCCAGTCGGCGTCGGTGAAGTTGGTCAGGTTTGTGCCTGCCGGCACGACGGGTTCAACCGTCACGCTGTAATCGCAGGTGATGTCCTCGCCGGGCGCGATGTCCCACAAACCCACGGGGGCGGTGTCCATGTGCAGTTCCAGGCTGTAGGGCGGGGCCAGCAGCGCAGTGGCCACCACGCCGCCGTTCACCACCGGGGCGCTGGAGACGCAGACCATATCGGCGTTATAGGCCACAAACAGCGGAAGCCGGTCAATCAGCGACACGTCCATCGCGGTCGTTTCGCCGCTGCTGGTGTACACCGTCCGATAGTAGATGGTATCGCCGCCCTGCACGCTCACGCCGTCGCAGGCCGCCGCGCTGCTGCACAGATCGGCCCCGCCGCGCACAATGCGCACGGCTTCCTTATCGGTCGTGATGAGCGGCTGGTTGATGTCTATCTCATCGGGTTCGGGCGGGGTGGTGAATTCCAGCGCGGTCGGCGTATCGTCGTTGAAGTAGCGCACGACGAAGCTGTTTTCGGCCACGTCGCCGCCGGCGGGCGGGAAGTAAACCGGCGTCAGACCGTCGTCGTCCAGCCCGGTGACGACCATCGTGAAGGTGATGGTAAAGACGTAATCGGTATCCGAGGCGCTGTTGTTGATCGCTTCCAGGAAAAACCGCGCCTGACTGCCGGGATCAGGGCTGCCGGGGAGCGACTGCCACCAGTTCGGCGCGGTGGGGCTGTCCACCGTGTCGGTCGTGACCAGTAGGCCGGGCTGAGTCAGAATCGGGTCGGCGCAGCCGGTGATGGCGCTGGCGGCATCGCAGAAGGCTACCCCTTCATGAACGACAGTATCAATGATTTCGACGTAACCGGCTGTCGGGTCGGTGAACAGGTGCGTGCGCGCCGGGATGGTTACTTCCAGCGTCACCTGGTACACCTCACCGATGGTGGCATAATCGCCGGTCGTCACCTGCGGCGGGACGTGAACCGGCTGGAGATGTCCCTTATCCGTGCCGACACCCACGATATGCACCGTCGAATCGTCCGTGCCGTTGGGGGTGGCCGGATCCGTGTAGTCCTTAAAATCGGGATAATCCGGCGGCGTGCCTTCGTCGCTGTGCGGCGTATCGCTGCCGTCAAAAACGGTCGGGTCAGGGTCAAGATAGCCGATGCAGCGGCGGTCGGGCTGGCCGTCGGCGTTGTAATCCGTCGCAGTCGGCTGCGTGCAGTATTCGATGCTGGCGACGTTGGTCAGCGTTTCGTCCGGCGTGGCGTCCGGGGCGATTTCGGCATTGAACGAAAAGTCAAACGATGCGCCGGCGGGGAAAGGCCGCGCGGCATCGTGGCCGCCGGCGCCGTCATCCGGCTGGATGGTCACAAAACCGCCCGTCCCGGCCACCGCGCCGGCGTCCGCCGTACAGCGGAACGCCCCCGGCGCAGTGGTGGCGAAGCCGGTGCAAACGCCGCCGCCGGGGATGCGAATCCCGGCAGGAATGGCATCTTTAATCGTCCAGTCGTAGGCCGTGCCGGTGCCGGTGTTCTGGAAGTTGATGGTGTAAGCGAACGTCCCTGCCAGCACATCCAGCGGGTCGGGCGCGTTGTTGGTCTTGGTGGCGACCAGCAGCGTCACGATGTAAGTCGTGTTCAGGTTGTCGCGCAGGCTGTAGGTCGTGCCGAAGCTGTTCGTGCCGCTCAGGTTGCCGAAGTTCGCCACCTGATAGCCGTCGAACAGCGCCGGGTCGTCTATCACCACCGCGTCAAAAACCACCTGCCACAAAATCTGCGTGCCGCTGTCGGAGTTGTCCACCCGGCACAGCTTCCAGACCAAATCCTGCAACCCGCCGAGGAACTGCACGGCACTGTAAAACGGGTCGGCGGGGCCAGGGAAGCGCCCGGCGCTGGGGCAGTCATCAATGTAAAAACCGTTGATGGCCTGCGCCTGTTCGGCGCTGTAGGTGGTGCCGGCGTAACCTACGCCCGGCGCGGTCTGCGGCGTGCCGGGGTAATCCTGGCTGCCGGTAAAATCGGCGGTGTTCGGCACATAACGCTGGCCGCGCGGCAGGAAGTCATCCACGATCACGTTTCGCATGTCCAGGTCTTCATCGAAGGTGATCTCGACCCGGTAGGTCAGCCGCTGGCCGATTTCGACCTGCACCGGGCCGTTCACGTAAGTGCCAGTGGCCGGGTCGTAGATCTGTTTGTCCAGGAATGGCGCGGTCAGTTCGACGCTGGCGCTGGCATGGGTGTCGTCCGTCCCGGTGCGGCCAACCGTGATGCGGTCGTTCCAGGTGCCGCTGGCGGTGGCGTTATTGGGGCGCACGTCCAGGCCGGAAACCGGCTGCGTTGGGTCAGAGGCATAGAAGTCCCGCACCTGGGCATTATAACTCAGCGTCCAGGTCGCGCCCGCCTGCACGGCTGCCGGGTCGGTGACGTGCCAGGTGATGACCAGATTGAAGTTGACATCCTGCACCACGCTGACCGGGTTCAGCGGCGCGCCGTTGAAGGTCGGCGTGACGATCGCCAGGCAGTCGCCATAAAAGCCGCTCGGCCCAAAACCGGGGCCGCAGTAGTCCAGGCCATCGGCCAGAACATCGGTGATGACATAGGGCGTCCCGGCGCTGGCCGAAAAATCGTAATATTCCGAAATCCAACCGTTGATCGTGTACGTCAGCGGCGAGTCCTGCTGGACACCCGACGAGCTGACACTTT
Organism: Chloroflexota bacterium; assembly: GCA_013388735.1. Taxonomy (GTDB): domain Bacteria; phylum Chloroflexota; class Anaerolineae; order Aggregatilineales; family Phototrophicaceae; genus CFX2. Next base: position 9,175 of record JACAES010000070.1, read on the forward strand.
TAGCAATCGAGTGATAACCGCTGGTGACGACGCCGGGCGCGTCGTCCAGCGGCGTGGAGGTCGTGCCGTCGGCGCTGGGCGTGATGTCCGGGCCGGGCGGGTCGTAGAAGCCGGTCGCTTCGTAGGTGTTTTCGTGGGTTACGTCGGTGGGCATGATCGCCCCATCAAACGGCCCGCCGCCTAGCAGCGGCCCGGTGGCGGTACGGTAGCGGTAAGGGATGGCCGTCTCGTAACCAAAGGTACACACTTCCCCCGGCGCAAGCGGGTTCATGCTCCACGTCAGCGTGATGCTGCCGTCGGCGTTGAGAACGCGCGCCGGCGTGGGGCTGGCCGGCGCGCCCGCGCCGGTGCAGGTCACTACATCGTTGCCCAGGTAGGCCACCCCCGGCGGGATGACATCCACCACCTGTATCCCGGTGCTGGGGTTGACCGTATTGTTGGTCAGCGTCAGAGCGTAGTTGTACGGCCAGTTAACGTCTACGCCGCCTGCGCCGTCTACATACGCGCCCGCGCCGTTCACCTGGACTTCGCCGGTGTTCGGGTTGGGGATTTTTTCCAGGTCGAAGGCCTGCGGCTGCGCCGAGATGGTGGCGAACGTCGCCGGCCCGCCGGCGGGAAAGTACATCCACGTTCCGCTTTCATCCGGCAGCGTGTTGGCTTCCCAACGGTACTGGATGTCGAACGGCTGCCCCAGATCAATCGAGGCGTCCAGCGTGGCGGTGCAGCCGATGTCTATCACCTCGTTCACTTCGAGATTTTTGATGTTGTCGAAGATGATAGTCGTCTCGCCCGCGCCTGGGCCAGGCGTCACCGAACTGGGCGGTATGCTGCAGCTGTCCAGGCTAATCCCCGCCGGCAGCACGATCACGCCCGTGACATTGTATAAACGGTCATTAAAATAAGTTCCCGGCGGGGGATTGGGAGTATTGGTCACGCTGATGGTAAAACCAATCGTGCCACCGACCAGCGGTTCGCTGGAGATGCCGCCGGAGCCGGACAGTTCGCCGACCGCCAGCACCACCGTCTGAATGTTAAAAACAAACAAAACTGCCAGGATTATGACGATCAGTACGCTGAGCCAAGGCCGCTGATAGAGAGAATTGTAAAAACACATCAGTATATCCCGCATTTGAAAAAAGGCGTCACACATAACTAAATTGTAACCCTGTTTATTCCGCAAGAAAACTTAAGAAAAATATTCTTGACAAAAATTTCACGATTCAAACCAATTAATTGTCATAAAATAATTTTAATGACATTATCCGGCCAGCATATTTACGCTCAATTAACCATCCAGGATTTAAGCAATGGATGACTCCACCATTCGCCGCCTGAATCAAATTAACCGGGACTTCTACCGGATCACGGCGGACGAATTCGACCAGACGCGCGGCACGCCCTGGCCGGGCTGGGAGCGGCTGCTGCCGCATCTCAGAACGCCGCTTTCGGCGCTGGACGTGGGCTGTGGCAACGGGCGCTTCGGCCTGTTCCTCTACGAGCGGCTCGTCACCCCCTCGCCCGCCCCTCCGCCAGCAGCGCCCGAAACTCATCCCCCGCCCTCAACCCTCTTCTATCACGGCCTGGACTATTCGTCCGCCCTGCTGGAACGGGCGCGGGCGGCGCTGGCGAACCGCCCCGGCCTGGCGCTGCGGCTGGAAACCCGCGACATCCTGGAAAATCCGCCGGATGAGGGTGAATATGACCTGGTGGTTTTATTCGGCGTGCTGCACCACGTGCCGGGGCGGCAAACGCGCCTCGACCTGGTGCGGCGGCTGGCGGCGCGGGTCAGACCGGGCGGGCTGCTGGCCTTCGCCTGCTGGCGTTTTTACGAATACGCACGCTACCGGGCGCGCTTTGCCCCCTGGCCGGAAGGACTGACGGTCGAAACGCACGATTACCTGCTGGACTGGCGGCGCGGCCAGCCGGCGCTGCGTTACTGCCACTACGTAGACGATGCCGAACACGCCGCGCTGGTAGCGGCTTCCGGCCTGCAGCAAATCCTCACCTACCGCGCCGACGGCGAAGACGGCGCGGCCAACCGTTACAGCCTGCTGCAAAAATAAGCCGCAGTTCCGACTTTTGGCGGATGCGCTATTCAACCGTAGATAAACGGCCTGGGCAGCAGCACCCGCATTTATGCCAGGACGAGCCTGTGTGTGGCGCTGATGCCGGTCATTGACCCCGGTCCCGGCGCGGGCAAAAGTTATGGGGAGGTCCCCGGCTTTTTGATTCCCGACCCGCGAAAAATGAGCGAACCTTAAACCAACTGTAAGGCGCGCTTTATGCTGGCGCGCTACAGTGCCGGAAAAATACGCCGGTATCGAAAGGTTCATTTATGGCGGTCTGCATCCAGGAGCGGCAGAACAGCAGCGTGATCGCCTCCGGTGACGAAAGCGCCGTCCTCGAATTTGAGGGCGCGTGGTACTTCATGCCGGAAGATGTGAATATGGATTATCTGCGTTTTTCTGACCGCACCTACACCTGTCCCTACAAAGGCGTCTGTTACTGGATTGACCTCGAACTGCCGTCTGGGCAGCGGGCGAAAAACGTCGGCTGGGTCTACCGGCAGCCCAAAGCGGGCTATGAATTCATCAAGGATCGCATCGGCTTTTACGGGCGCGATACCGCCGGTTTGCAGGTCAGCCGCGTTTGAGGTTCGGCAGCGAAGCCGTTGGCCGTTTTCAGTTTGCTTACGTACCCGCCAACGGCAAATCCGCCCGACTGCGGGTTACGGGCAAAAGGCGCGCCTTTGACATGACGACAGATCGCGCCGCCGTGACGTCGGCTTCCGAGCCGTTTGTCATCCGTTTCCTTGTGGACGAATGAAGAAAGGGTTCATGTGACGCCAAATGACAGTGTGATGCGATAGCCCTGGTTCCCCCCGCCCCGCCGATGGGTGCATTTCAAGTTGGTGCAGAGTCCTTTTGCCCTCGCCCCCTCGCACTCAGGGGACAGCCCTCACCCCCGTCCCCTCTCCCGAACGGGCCTTCGGCACCGGGAGAGGGGCGAAAATCAGCACAGTCGCCGTTGCTTCCCCCTTCTCCTAGCTGCGCAGCAGCGCTCGGGAGAAGGGGGTTCAGGGGGATGAGGGCGAAATCGCACTGAAGTGAAATACACCCCCCGCCGATTGACAGCCGCCCGCTTGTGTGATACGTTACGCATAACATGTTACCGTTAACAGACCGCCGCAGCCCTTGAACCCGCCGCCCCGGTGACAAGTGCCCGGACGCGAACGGCGAACACGGGACGGACTCTGGCCTGAGCGAAGGGGTGTCATGAGTACGATTGGCGATGTGGCGAAACGCGCGGGCGTCTCGACCATGACCGTCTCACGGGTCATCAATAATTCGGGGTACATCAGCCAGGAAACCCGCGAACGTGTGGAGCGGGCGATTGCCGAACTGGGCTATGTGCCGAACGCGCTGGCGCGCAGTTTACGCTTTAAACGCACCAAAACGATTGCTTTGATTTTAACCGATATTACCAATCCTTTTTTTACGACCCTGGCGCGCGGCATCGAGGACGCCGCCAGCGAGCAGGGCTTCAGCGTCATTTTCTGCAACACCGACGAGTCTAAGGATGAAGAAGCCGAATATCTGAGTGTGGTGGCGCAAAAACAGGTGGACGGCGTGCTGCTGGTGCCGGCTTCCTCCTCAGCCGAGTCGGTCGCTTTTTTGCGTGAGCGCGGCATCCCCTGCGTGGTGCTGGATCGCCGTGTGCCGGACTCGGCGGTGGACACAGTGCGCGGCGACTCCGAAGCGGGCGCGCACCAGCTTACCCGGCATCTGCTCGAACTGGGACACCGGCGCATCGCCCTGCTTAACGGCCCGGCAGCGGTTTCGACGGCGGCAGACCGGCTGGCCGGGTATCGCCGCGCGCTGGACGAAGCCGGGCTGGGGTCGGCGGCGCGCGTGTACGAAGGCGCATATACGATGGAAAGCGGCTACCGGATGGCGCTGCAACTGCTGGCCGACGTGCCGCGCCCGACGGCGCTGTTTGCAGCCAATAACTTCATCGCCATCGGGGCGCTGCGCGCGCTGCGCGAGGCCGGGCTGCGCGTGCCGGACGAGATTTCCCTGGCGGCATTCGACGATCTGCCGGCGGCCATCATGATCGAACCCTTTTTTACGGTCGTCGGGCAGCCGGCTTACGAAATGGGACAGCAGGCCACCTGGCTGCTGCTCAACCGGCTGGCCGGCCAGGGTCCCACCGAGCCGCAGGAAATTGTGCTGCCGGCGCAGTTGATCGTGCGCCAGTCCAGCGCCCCGCCGCCCGCCGCCAGATGACCGGGTACACTTCACTTCAGTGCGATTTCGCCCTCATCCCCCTCACCCCCTTCTGCCGACCGCCGCTTCGCGGCTGGGAGACGGGGGAAGCGACGGCGACGGCGCTGATTTTCGCCCCTCTCCCGGTGCCGAAGGCACGTTCGGGAGAGGGATTAGGGGTGAGGTCAAAAGGCGACAGCACGCTTATTGAGATGCTGTTATCTTCAAGCGATTACCCTGCCAGATGACCGGTCTCATTTGACATGCCGCCGGTTTTGTGGTAGGTTATGCGCAACATGTTATCGTTATCAGTTCGGGAAGCCGGTCGAAGTATTACCATACTATCGGGGTTAACCCCTTCAAATTGAGATTTGGTAGTTTCGCCCGCGCGCCTTATAATTACAGGTGTCCGGCGAGCCTGACCCTAAAAAATGTTCGTTTTTAAACGCACAGAGGACCTTACATGAGCGATGTTCTGGTGACGATGGAAGGGGTCGAAAAGACCTTTCCTGGCGTTCATGCGCTCTCTCAATGCCGATTTGAATTACGAAAAGGTGAAGTTCACGCCCTGGTCGGCGAGAACGGCGCGGGCAAGTCCACGCTGATGAAAGTGCTGGCCGGGGTCTACCTGAAGGACTCAGGCCGCATCCTTTATAAAGGCAAAGAAGCGGACATTCACAACCCCCGCGCAGCGCAGCACCTGGGCATCAGCATGATCCACCAGGAACTTAACCTGATGCCACACCTCACCATCGCCCAGAATATCTTCATCGGGCGCGAGCCGCGCCAGGCCGTGAAGTTTATGCTGGACGATAAAGCCATCAACGACAATACGCAGCAGTTGTTAGATATGCTGCACCTCAAGCTTGACCCGCGCACCAAAGTGGCCGACCTGACGGTCGCCAAACAGCAGATGGTCGAAATCGCCAAGGCGCTGTCCTTTAATGCCGAAGTGCTGATTATGGACGAGCCGACGGCGGCCCTGACCGAAGCGGAAATTGACGAGCTTTTCCGCACCATCCGGCGGCTGCGCGAACAGGGCGTCGGCACGGTGTACATTACCCACCGCCTGGAAGAACTGTTCCTCATCTCTGACCGCGTGACGGTCATGCGTGATGGACAGTACGTGGGGACGGTGAACACCGCCGACACCAACCGGGACGAAATCATCCGCATGATGGTAGGCCGCACGATCTACGAAGCCGCGCCGGACATCCCCGAAAACGGCAAACAGGACATCGTGCTGGAGGTGAAAAACCTCAACCGGGGCCGCGTGCTGCAAAACATCAACTTTCATCTCAAACGCGGCGAAATCCTGGGTTTTGCCGGCCTGATGGGCGCGGGACGCACCGAAGTTGCGCGGGCGATTTTTGGCGCTGACCCGATTGATACCGGCGAAATTTACGTCCAGGGCAAAAAAGCCCACATCAAAAGCCCCAACGATGCGGTTGAACATGGCATCGGGTATCTGTCCGAAGATCGTAAACGTTACGGCCTGACGCTGGGGATGGATGTAGAAACCAATGTCGTGCTGGCCGCCTTCAGGAAGTTCCTGGGGATACTGGGCGTGGTCAATTACAGCCGCACGCGCCTGACCGCCGAGGAGTTCGTCAAAACCCTGTCCATCAAAACACCCAGCCTGAAGCAGAAAGTAAAAAATCTGTCCGGCGGCAACCAGCAAAAGCTGGTCATCGCCAAATGGCTGATCGCCGATACCGACATCCTGATTTTCGATGAACCGACGCGCGGCATTGACGTGGGCGCGAAAAGCGAGATTTACAAACTGCTCAACGACCTGGCGCATCAGGGCAAAGCCATCATCATGATTTCGTCGGAACTGCCGGAAATCCTGCGGATGAGCCACCGGATCATTGTGATGTGCGAGGGGCGCATCACCGGCGAACTGAGCAGCGCCGAAGCGACCCAGGAAAAGATCATGAAGTATGCGACCGAACGCGGCGGCATCGTCCAGACCAACGGTGCGCCGGCGTCGGCGGCTGTCTAACCAAGTGGGGAATGTATAAATAATTATGGACATTTCAATCGGCACCCCCAAAGCACTACCACGCGGCCTGCTCCGTTCGGATGCGACCCAACGGCTGCTGGCCTTTGCGGCGCTCATCGTTCTGATCATCGTTTTTTCGCTGGCATCACCGAACTTCTTACAGTTCAACAATATCATCGGCATTCTGCTCGCTACCGCCGTCAACGGCGTGCTGGCGCTGGGCGTGACGTTCGTCATCATCACCGGCGGTATTGATCTGTCCATCGGCACGGTGATGACCTTTTCCGCCGTCATGACCGGTGTGTTCATCACCTTCTGGCAGCTTCCGATTCCCATCGGCCTGATCGGCGGCATCGCCACCGGCGCGTTCGCCGGTTTCATCAACGGCACGATTATCGCCAAAATGAAGATACCGCCTTTCATCGCCACCCTGGGCATGATGTACGTTGCCAAAGGGCTGTCGCTGGTCATCTCCAACCTGAAGCCGATTTACTTCAACGACACACCGGGCTTCCGCGAGATTGTGATGGGATCGGCGCTGGGGTCGGTTTTTCCCGAAGTAGAGGTTTTGCAAATCCCCAATGCCGTGTTTTTCCTGTTCGGCGCGGCGCTGATCGCCAGTTTCATCCTGGGGCGCACCATCCTGGGGCGTTATACCTTTGCGCTGGGCAGCAACGAAGAAGCGACCCGGCTTTCCGGCGTCAATGTGGATCGCTGGAAAATCGCCGTTTACACCCTGGGCGGTGTGTTCGCCGGCCTGGGCGGCGTGATGATGGCCTCGCGGCTTAACTCCGCCCAACCCGCGCTGGGACAGGGCTACGAACTGGACGCGATTGCCGCCGTCGTCATCGGCGGAACGTCCCTCAGCGGCGGTGAAGGCACGATCATGGGGACGATCATCGGCGCATTTGTGATGAGCGTCCTGGTCAACGGCCTGCGCATCCTGTCTGTTCCGCAGGAATGGCAGACGGTGGTGACGGGCGCGATTGTCATCCTGGCGGTTTACCTGGATATTCTCCGCCGTCGCAAATCATAGAGCGACGGGTTTGCAGGGTTTTGACCGTTAAGCGCGCAGCTTAACACGACACGACGAATGAGGGAAAGGAGGCTTGCGGGGCGCGCCTGCGACGCCCGGCGCAGGACAGATTACAGACACCCGCCCTTTAATAACGATGGGGCGAACCCCGCATCGGGATCAAAAACCTGTACGTGCCTGTTTTCGTTTAACGCTCACTAAATAATCAGGAGATTTGTAATGAAGACCTTTACCAAACTTTTCCTGCTGATGATGTCCCTGCTGCTGGTCGTGGGCATGGTTTATGCCCAGGAAGCCACTCCCGAAGCGACGGAAGAAGCGATGGAAGAAGCAGCGCCTTACTGCACACCGGAAATTCAGGCAGAAATGGCCGCGATGGACATTTACATCCCGGTGATTTCCAAAGGCTTCCAGCACCAGTTCTGGCAAGCGGTGAAAGCCGGCGCTGAAAAGGCCGCCGAGGACTGCGGCGTGACCGTGACCTTCGAAGGCCCGGAAACCGAGGCGATGGTAGACAAGCAGATGGAAATGCTGCAAACCGCGCTCGATAAACAGCCCGATGCGCTGGTCTTCGCCGCGCTGGACAGCAAAGCTGCCATCCCGCTGCTGGAACGCGCCCAGGAAGAAGGCATCCCGGTGATCGCCTTCGACTCCGGCGTGGACAGCGACATCCCGCTGGCGACCGCCGCGACCAATAACATCGCCGCCGCTGCCGCCGCTGCCGACAAGATGGCCGAACTGATCGGCGGCGCTGGCGAAGTGGCCGTCATCGCCCACGACCAGACCAGCCGCACCGGCATTGACCGCGTGGCCGGCTTCACCGAACGGATTGCCGAAGCCTACCCCGACATCACGGTTGTGGATGTCCAGTACGGCGGTGGCGATCACCTGAAATCCACCGACCTCGCCAAGGCCATCATCCTGGCGCACCCGAACCTGAAGGGCTTCTTCGGCGCGAACGAAGGCTCGATCATCGGTGTGCTGAACGCCGTGACCGAACTGGGCATGGAAGGTGACCTGGTGGTCATCGGCTACGACTCCGGTCGTCAGCAGATGGACGCCATCATCGCCGGCATCGAAGCGGGCGCGATCACGCAGGACCCGATCGGCATCGGCTACAAGTCGGTCGAAGCTGCCGTCAAGGCGCTGCGCGGCGAAGAGCTGGACCCCGAAATTGACACCGGCTTCCACTGGTACGACGCCACTAACATTGACTCGGAAGACATTGCGCCGCTGCTGTACGAATAAACCGGCACGGCCTGAATAACCTAAAGAGGCTGTCCAGCGATGGGCAGCCTCTTTTTTTAACGTTTGCGCCGACCGGCCTCAGCCGATGGCGACCGGCAAAAAGCCGGAAGCGGCCCACTGGCGCAGCCGCGCCCGTCCCGATTCGATCAACTCCAGCACGACCTGGCGCTCCGCCGGTTCGGGCTGCGCGGCGCTCCACAGGGGGTCAAGCAGCGTCCCGGCAGGCACATCCGCCGCGTTGGGATGCAGGGCGGCCAGCGCCGCCGCCGCGCCCAGCGCATACCGGCGCGGGATTACGCCCTGGCGCAGCGCCACCCGCATCGTGCCGATCAGACGGTCATCCCAACCCAGTTTGCGCGCCACATCACGCCCGACGCGCTCCGCCGTATCGCGCAGGAACGGGTTAATCATGCGTTCAAGCAGATCGTCGGCATACGCCTGATAGCCTTCCGGCGTGAACAGCGCGTCCACCCCGGCGTGTTTGCGGATCAGCGCCGCGCCCGATTCTTCCAGGAAGGCCGCCCGGACGTAAGGCATAACGCCGTTTACCCCCGGCAGATCGGCGATACGCGCCGCGCCGCAGGCCATCGCCAGATAGGCCGCCAGCGCGTGGGTGGCGTTGTGGCCGTACAGCTTGGCTTCCTCAAATGGCAGCAGATCGTCCTTTTCTTCAAACACCGCGATGCCGCGCGTGAACGGCGGCTCGAAGTGGATGCGCGAGATCAGGATGCGGTTGAAGGCTTCCACCAGGAAGGCGCGCGGGCTTTCCGGCGTGACCGGCATCAACCCGGCGGCCTGAATTTCGTCCGCCTCGGTGACGACGCCGCTCATCTTGCCGATTACAGTGTTCAAAAAGCGCACCCTGTTCCCCACCGCCTCGCGTTCAGCTTCGGGGATTTCTGCCATCACCGCCGCTTCCAGAATTTCGGCGGCATGGTTGTGGTTTTCGGCGGCATAGATGACGGCGCGCGGGCCGCCGACCGCCGCTTTGCGCCGCAGACCCGCCGCCAGGATACGATGCAGGCTGCCCGGCCCCGGCGAGTCGTAAAATGCCACGCTGGGGACAGCCGTCCCGATTTCGTCCGCCTGCGCCAGCGCCTCAATCAGGCGTTCGCGGTCGGCTTCCTGTGCCGGGTCTTCGATCTGCACCGGGCCGATCTGGGCATGTTCCACCCGGTCGGCATGGGCGATGTTGACGGTGAAGCGCCCGCCGGCCTGGCGCACCGCCGCCACCACCTCCGGCACAACCTCAGCCGTCACCAGCCGCCCGAACGCCCCCGATTGAAACGCCTCGTACAGAAACAGCCCGGACTGGATAGCGCCCAGCCCGAAACCGACGTAAGTGCGCATCCCGTTAAGCGTCATCGTCAGCGCATTTCCTGACCGCCGGTCACGTTGATGGCCTGGCCGGTCATGTAGCTGGCCTGGTCAGAGGCCAGGAACACCAGCACGTTGGTCACATCGGTATAGGTGCAGCCGCGTTTCATCGGCACTTCGTCTATGTACTTCTGGCGCACCTGTTCTTCGGTGATGCCCCACCGCTGCGCGTACTGCTTGTAGAGCGAATCCACCCACAGCGGGCTGTCCAGCAGATTGCCAGGACAGATCGAGTTGACGCGCACGCCGAATTCGGCCAGTTCCAGCGCCAGGCTTTGCGTCAGGCCGATGCCGCCGAACTTGGAGGCCGCATAAGCCGAATTTTTGAAGCTGCCTTTTTTGCCGGACTTGGAGTTGATCTGGAGGATCACACCGCTGCCCTGGGGTTTCATCACCCGCGCAGCGTGTTTAGCCGCCATAAAATACCCGATCAGATTAACTTCGATCACGGCGCGCCACTTCTCCGCCGGGAAAGTCTCCACCTCGCCGGAAATGAGGATGCCGGCGTTCGCCACCAGAATATCCAGCCGCCCGAACTCCGACACGGCGCGGTCTACCATGCCGGCCACCTGGTCTTCTTGGGTCACATCCACTTTCAGGCCGATGGCGCGGCCTCCGGCAGCCGCCTGTTCGGTTTCGATCAGCGCGGCGGTTTCCAGCGCGGCGGCTTCGTTCAGGTCGGCCACGATGACATGACAGCCTTCAGCGGCCAGCCGCTGACAAATGGCCTGTCCCAAACCCTGTCCCCCGCCGGTAACAACGGCGATTTTATTTTCGAGTGTCCTGCTCATCGGCGTTCTCCTACGGCAGCATGATATTCAGAAATTCTTCTTCGGCTTCGACCGTCCATTCGTGGCCGTCTTTCAGCAGCGCGTAAACGGTCGGCAGAGTGTCTTTCAGATCTTTAAGCGGCGTCAGCGGCATATCCTTGATGTGCGGGAAAATCACCACCTTGCCGGGGAAAACGGCGTCCTGAACGGCGCGCAGCCCGTCCTTAAACGCGCTCAATGAGCCAATCGCCGCCACCGTTCGATTGCGCGACAGCACGCCGGACTCACCCTGCTCCAGCATGGTGCGCAGGTCAAAAATGGTTGAGCCGGACTGCCCAATGTAACGCGCGCCCTTCAGGTAAAAATCACTGGCATCTACTTCGACCATCACGCCGCGCGCCACGCCGGCGAAGACGTTCATCACGCCGCCGGGGGTCAGGTAATTGGCGCAGTCGGCGATGAGCGCCGCCACCGGGGCCAGCACGACAATATCGTCAAAACCCTGCTGCTGGAAGGCGGCCAGCGCCTCGCGGCCTTCGGGCGTGGTGGGGTTCAGACAGACAAACCGGATGCCTTTCGCCTGGGCTTCCGCGCCGAAGGTATTGTACAGATCATCCAGGCGGTGCTGGCTGACGTCGGTACAGACCAGCAGCGATGGGCCGACGGCGGCCTGAACGGCGCGCTGGACGTGCATCCGTCCCATCGGGCCGGCAGCGCCCACCATCCAGGCGCGCCCGCCCGCTTTCATCTCCGCCCGCACCGGCTGGTCGCTGTAAGCGCGGGCGATGTCCGGCGTGGTGCCGCCCACGTAAACCCAGCGGTTGTAATGCACGCGCCCGATGTCAATCTGCACCTTGCGCGGCATAGGCTGGTCGGCGACGATGGCGAAAACGCCGAAGTTCGCCAGACGCGGGCTGGCGATTTCAATCGCATCCGGATCAGCGCCCAGCAGCACAATGTCGTCCACCTGCTCGACCGGCGGCTGGCTGATGTCGTCCACCTCAACCACCTCGACGCCCAGCGCCCCGGCGCGGATTTTGAGTTCGTCCGCCAGCGCGCGCGGCGTGCGCGACAGCAGCAGTTTAGCGGGATGCGATTGTTCGTCAAAACCGGCGCTCAGGGTATACGGGCGCGGGTCGTCCGGCGAAGCGCCGATGATCCAGGTGATGCCGCCGGGTTTCAGGCTCGTCCGGTATTCCAGCCGGTAAGCCGCGATCACGCAGGCCCAGGGTTCGGTCAGGGCGCTTTCGGCGTAGCCCTTATCCATCTGGATGGGCAGCAGGTAATTGCCTTCATCGCCGTTCAGCACGCGTTCGTCAATCAGGCCGTACCACGAAAAGCCGCCTTCGATTTCGTAACCGTAGGCATACCCCACGCCGCCGACGTAAATATCGGCCTGGATGATGAACCGGTCGCCCACCTGATAGCGGTCGCGCAGGTTTTCGCCCACCTGCACCACCGTCATGGCGACTTCATGCCCCAGAACGACCGGGTTAGTTTTCATGTCGCGGTAAACACGGGGATGATCCTGCCCCAGCTTAATCACCTTGATGTCCGAAAAACAGATGCCGCAGGCATCGTGGCGCACCAGCAGTTGGTTCGGCCCGATTTTCGGCAGCGGGGCTTCTATCGGCTTGTCGTCGCGACCCAGGTTTTCCAGGCCCGCCCCGTACAGCGGCCAGACGAGATTATGGTCAGGCAGCGGCGCGCGCGCCTGGCGGTATTCGGTCAGTTTTTCGGACATCACAGCTTCTCCTTATGACACAAACTGTTTTGATAGAATATCATCCGGCGTCAGATCGGGATGCAGTCCCAACGCGCCCCCCATCCCCGGCGGCAGTCGGCGGCCAGCCTGCGTATAAAAGGCCACCCGCTCCGGGCGGGACGGCAGGTGTTGTCTGGCCCAGGCGCTCTGGAAGCCCATCCCGGCGGCGCGCTGCAAAGCCGTATGGCCGTAGATGAAATACGCGCCGTCCATAAAAACATTCCGCACAGGAGACAGCTCCGGCGCGTCGAAGTCGTCTACCAGCTTTTGGCCGAAGCTGTTCATCTCCGTGCCGACGTTCAGCGGCAGCGCCAGGTCTTGCGCCACGCGCACCACATCATAAAGATGCTGCACTTTCACGCGGCGCATTTCCGGGTCGCCGATGTTCCAGTTGCGGTCGGGGATGATGTTCATGGCGACCACGCCTTTGTTCATCAGCAGTTCCAGCAGTTCCCCGATGGCCTGCTCCCCGGCGGACGTGCCGTCCAGCCAGGTCGCGCACGGCAAAGCTTGGCTGTCCTCGATCAGTTGGTGGAAGGTTTCGACGGTCGGGAACATGCCGGACTCCGGCTGCACGTAACCCACGCCGCCCTGTTTCATCAGCCGCGTGCGGACGGTATTCTGGAAAGCCGGCGAATCGGCGATCAGCTTTTCCACCTGCTCGACGCTCAAACCCAGTTTGCCGGCCCAGAAGTCGGTCGGGTCGGGGAAGCGCCGGGCGGCGGCGCGCACATACGCCAGCACCAGATGGCGCTCGGTGGGGTTTCCGCCCGGCGTCAGAGGCAGGATGTCGGCCTCGTAGTCCACCGTCACCGGGGACAGGTGAGCATTCACCCGCTCGATGATCTGGCGGTTGCGCCGCGCGGCGCGCTGCCGCAGGTCGGCCAGGACAGCCGCGCCGGTTTCCGACACGCGCCCGGTGCTGAAGCCGATGCCCATGTGATAATAAACGCCCGGCTCGCCCGGCGAGTTAATTTCCCGCGTGGCGAACTCCGGCACGAACACGCGCGTTTCGATGCCGGCGCTGCCGCGCACGCCAAGCAGTTCGCAGGCGTCCAGGAACTCGTCCACCGCGTCCAGCACGTCAAAATCCACGATGCCCATCGCGGCGTAACCGCGCCGTTTCGCCAGCCAGGCCAGCGCCGACGGGGAGTAACCGTAAGCGTTAAACGAAAAAAAGGTGTGGCAGTGCAGGTTGGCGGCCTCGCGGGGCGGCTCGAAAGCGACTGCGCCCCGCTGCGCCAGCGCCGCCAGTTCCGCCAGCGCCCCGGCACGGGCTGCCGCGTCGAAGTCGTTCAAACGATTTTCCAGTTCGGTAATCAGGTTTTCTTCTGAGGCCATAAAGGGCGATTTTCCTTGTGATAACTTCATGATAACTTCGGTTTAAACAACACAGGGGCGAGGAAGCCCTCGCCCCGATTTATACATCTCACGCCAGCTGGTCGAGCGGCAGGCCGTCCTCCGGGATGAACTGCCGCCAGTAGATCACCGACTGCCGGATGTTCGACAGGATTTGCGCCGGGCGTTCGGCGGTGCCGCTGAACAGCTCCAGCGTCAGGTAAATGTCGCGGCAGGGCGGCGGGCTGCCCGGCGCGTCCGGCGCAGCCTCGAACGATTCCTTCAGCGCCGCCAGCACCCACTCCGGCCTGACCTGCCCCCCGGCGTTAAAAGCCGGGGTGAAGGGCTGGTGTTTGGAGCCGCTGCCATCGGTCTGCTGTAAATGAATGATGGGCGAATACCGCCCCACTGCCCGCAGCCAGCCGTACAGGTCGCCGTCGCCGGCCTCCGCGAAAAGATGAGGCCGCGCTGCGATGTAAGCCGCCACCTCGTCGGCGCTGCCGCCCACTGCGCCGCCCATCCAGGCATCCGGCAGGACTTCGCCCCGGCGCACAGCCTCGACATAAGCCGCGATCTGCCCGGCATCTGGCCGCAGGTAAAGGCGCTGGCCGGTATGGTGGCCGGTATCCAGCGTGATGTGCAGCGGCGCACCGGCGCGGCGGGTGACTTCCGCCAGAAACCGCCGCGCCCCGTTGATCGTCCAGGGCGGCTGGTGCGGGCTGTACATCTGCTCCACCGACAGCCCCCGCAGGCCGACCTGCCCCGCCAGCGCCGCCAGCGCCGCCAGCCGGTCGAACAGGTCATTTTCGGCCTGGGCGTACTTCGCCGGGTCGTACAGCGCCGCCTGCGGGAAAGCATGGCAGAAGAAACCCAGCCCGGCCTCCAGCGCGGCGGCGCTGCGGATCATCGGCTCCAGCCAGTTATGCTGGATGTGGTCGCGCACCCTGGCGTCGGGATGCCCCAGCCCCAGGGTGGTATACGTGCCATGCCCGGAATAGAAGTTCACCACCCGCACGCCGCTGCGCGCCGAAGCCGCCTGAACGCCGGCGATCCAGTCGCGCAGCGCATCCGGCGGGCTGTAGAGCGGGTCGCACTCGTTGTCGGCACTGGCTTCGATGGCGTAAACGCCCATGTCCACCGCGATAGCCATCCATTCGTCCGGCGTCGTCCAGCGTTTGGACGCGAAGCAGTTGTCCAAAGCCAGAAAGATGCGCGGGTAGCCGGTCGTCTCGTCAGGCATCGTTTCAAATGCCCAGGCGATAGCGCCGCAGCAGTTCGTCGCCGGTCTGCACCGTCGTCACCTGATGCCCCGGCAGCGGCAGAATGCGCTCGTGAATGGTGTCAATAATCCATTCCTTCTGCGGGAAGAAGGCGTCCTCCAGTTCGGCAGCCGGGGTGATCCAGTTGCGCGCGCCGACCACCGCCACCGGGCCGTCCAGATAATCGAAGGCCAGCTGGCTGATGTTCGAGGCGATAGTATGCAGGAACGAGCCGCGTTCGCTGGCATCCGACGCCAGCACGACCTTGCCGGTTTTGCGCACCGAAGCCAGGATTTTGTCGTAGTTAAGCGGGTTGATGAAACGCGCGTCAATCACCTCGCACGAAAGGCCGTATTTCTCTTGCAGTTCAC
Organism: Chloroflexota bacterium; assembly: GCA_013388735.1. Taxonomy (GTDB): domain Bacteria; phylum Chloroflexota; class Anaerolineae; order Aggregatilineales; family Phototrophicaceae; genus CFX2. The sequence continues at coordinate 24,609 of JACAES010000070.1, forward strand.
TGGCGGCGTCCAGCGCGCGGTACAGCGTCGCGCCGATGGTCACGATGGTCAGGTCAGAACCTTCGCGGCGCAGCGCCGGCTCGCCCATCTCCACTTCGTAATATTCGGTCGGCACGCCGCTTTCGACCAGAATTTCCGGCTCAGGATAAAGCCGCTGGCTCTCGAAGAAAACCACCGGGTCGGTGCCGCGCAGCGCCAGGTTCAGCATACCCTTCGCGTCGTAGGGCGTGGCCGGGAACATCACCTTGAGGCCGGGGACATGCGCCACCATCGACGTCCAGTCCTGCGAGTGCTGCGCGCCGTATTTCGCGCCCACCGACACCCGCAGCACCAGCGGCATTTGCAGCACGCCGGCGGACATGGCCTGCCACTTCGACATCTGGTTGAAGATTTCGTCGCCGGCGCGCCCCATAAAATCGCAGTACATCAGTTCCGCCACCACGCGCCCGCCGCACAGCGCATAACCGACCGCCGTGCCGACAATCGCGCCTTCCGAGATGGGCGCGTTGAACAGGCGGTGGTACGGCAGGCATTCGGTCAGGCCGCGATACACGCCGAACGCGCCGCCCCAGTCGCGGTTTTCCTCGCCATAAGCAATCATGGTGGGGTCTTCGTAGAAGCGGTGAATCATAGCCTCAAACAGCGCCTCGGCGTAGGTCAGGCATTGCAGGCGCGGCAGCGGTTTGCCGTCCTTCAGGCCGAAGCGGTGTTTCGCCAGCGTGGTTTTTAAGCGGCTTTCATCTTTGGGGATTAACACTTCCGGCGTGCCGTCGGCCATGCGGTCTTTGAACTGGTTAGAGAACATCAGCCCGCCGATGGTATCCACGCTGGTATCCACGCGCGGCGAAAGTTCCAGCGAAACCGCCGCCTGCACCACCCTGATAATGCGTTCTTTGATTTCCGCCTGGATGGCGTCCAGCCGAGAATCATCGGCGTGGCCGTTTTCCTTCAGGTATTCCCGGTAGCTGACCAGCGAGTCGTTCTCGCGCCACAGGTCTACTTCGGACTTATCGCGGTACGACGAGGCATCTGACGGCGAATGGCCGGAGAACCGGTAGGTCACGGTATCCAGCAGCACCGGCCCGTCCCCGGCTTGCAGCACTTTTTTCTTGCGTTCGATGGCATCGGCGACGGCCAGCGGATTGTAGCCGTCCACGCGCTCGGCGTGCATGGCTTCCGGGTTTACGCCCAGGCCGACGCGCGCCAGGATGCCGAAGCCCATCGTTTCGCCCATCGTCTGGCCGCCCATGCCGTAGAAGTTGTTCATGAAGTTGAAGATGATGGGGGGCGCGCCGCCGATTTCCTTATCCCACAGCGTCCGGTACTGATCCATAGCCGCGAACATCATGGCTTCCCAGACCGGCCCGCAGCCCATCGAAGCGTCGCCGATATTGGCGATAACGATGCCCGGTTTGCGGTTGACGCGCTTGAACAGCGCCGCGCCGACGGCAATATCCGCCGCGCCGCCGACGATGGCGTTATTGGGCATCACGCCGAAGGGCGGGAAGAAAGCGTGCATCGAGCCGCCCATGCCCCGGTTGAAACCAGCGTCGCGGCCAAAAATTTCGGCCAGCGTGCCGTACAGGGCGTAGTCAATCGCCATCTCTCTAACGCTGGCGTGTTTGGAGAAAGTCTCCACCACGCGCAGCGGCCTGCCGTCCATGTAGCTCGCCATGATGGCGGTCAGTTCGTCGTCAATCATCTGCGCGATGGCCGACAGGCTTTTCGCCAGGATTTCGCCGTGACTGCGATGCGACCCCAGGATGAAATCTTCCGGTGTCAGGTTATAAGCCATGCCGACGGCGGCGGCCTCCTGACCGATGGACAAGTGCGCCGGGCCTTTATGGTTGTATTCGATGCCTTCGTAGACACCTTCTTTTTTAATCCGGTCGAGCATGGTTTCAAATTCGCGGATGTAGGCCATATCCCGGAAGATGCGCAGCAGGTTGTCCCGCCCGTATTTTTCGACTTCGCGCGCCGGGTCGGGGATGTAGTCGTTAACGGGGATTTCGACGCTTTTGATGACAGTCCGTTTGCGAACATCGGACGGGTTAATCAGGATGGATTTGGTCATGGGTTATTCCCTTGTTAAAACGCCGTTGGTGTTGATGCGATCTGGCGGCTACAGCGCCAGTAAAACGTCTAACTGCGCCAGGTTCTGCCCCAGCGCCTGCAAAAAACGCGCGGCGGGCGCGCCGTCCACCACCTGATGGTTGATCGTCAATGACAGCCCCAGATGCGGGACGAACTCCACCTGCTCGTTCACTTCGACCGGCTTCAGGTTGATGCTGCTCACGCCCAGAATTGCCACCTGCGGCGGGTTCAATACCGGCGTAAAACTCTCGATGCCCAGGCTGCCCAGGTTGGTGACGGTGAACGTGCCGCCGCTCAGGTCGTCGGGCGCGGCTTTGCCGTCCTGGCAGGCAGCGGCCAGCCGGGACGCTTCCGCCGCCAGCTGCCGCAAGCTCAGCCGGTCGGCGCGGCGGATGACCGGCACGATCAGGCCGCGCGGCGTGTCCACCGCGAAGCCCAGGTTGACGGCGCGGTACAGCTTAATCTGGTCGCCCTCAAACAGCGCGTTCAGATCGCGGAACAGCGGCAGCGTGCGCGACACGACAAAATGCACCAGGTCGTTGATCGTCACTTTTTGCAGGCCCAGCCCTTCCGGGCTGTTCTTCAGCCGTTTGCGGTAGGCCAGCAGCGCGCGCGCGTCGGCGGAGGTGTTGAGCGTGAGCTGCGCCGTCGTCTGCAAAGAGGCCAGCATCCGTTCGGCGATGACCTTCCGAACGCCGCGCACCGGCACAACTTCAAATTCATCTTCCCCGCCGGGCTGCGGCATGGCCGTCGGTACGGGCGCAGCAGCAGCCGGCGACAGGTCTTTCGAGGTGATGCGCCCGCCCGCGCCGGAGCCTTTGGGCGGGGCGACAAACGCGCCTTTGGAAACCATCGCCTGCGCCAGCGGCGTCAAACGCGGGCGCGCGGCCAGGGCAGCCAGCACGTCGCGCTCGATGACTCGACCGCCGGGGCCGCTGCCGGCCAGACTAACCGGGTCGAAACCTTTCTGTTTCGCCAGGTTGCGGGCGCGCGGCGACACACCCACCAACGAGCCTTCTGCGCCGGTGAGCGGTGATGCGGGCAGCGCCGCCGACTGGCCGTTGCTGGGGGCCGCCGGAACGCGCGCCGGTTCTTCGGCGGCTGCCGCCCCACCCGGACGCAGCGACTCGGCATTTTCGCCCGGCGCGCCGATGGCCGCGATGGTCGTCATCACCGGCACGTCGTCGCC
>JACAES010000051.1 GCA_013388735.1 Chloroflexota bacterium
CGACCAACGATTCGGCAGCATCCAGCGCCAGCGTGAGGCCGGTTTCTGAATACGGCTCGGCCATCAGTTGCGCCGTTTCACCGGGTTTGAGCGTCGGGTTCAGCAGCAGCGGCGCGGCCCGTTCGCCTTCGACCGTCAGCGTATAGGGCGCAGGGCCGGCCAGTTCAAACAGCCAGGTCGCGTAATCGGCAAACAGCGGCAGTTCACCGGTGGAGACAATCTCGGTCAGGGGCAGTATCTCGCCGCTGCCGTTGGTCAGCGTCATGGCGGTGATGATCGGCTGCGGGTTTTCGACCGACGTGAAGTCCAGGCCGGCCAGCAGCGAACCGGCAGCGCCTTCGGCCAGCCCTTCCAGCATAAAAACCGCCGGCTGCCCGGCAACCAGCCCGGCCATCACCGGCTGCCCGGCGACCAGCGCGCCGCCGGCGCTGGTCAGCGTATCGCCGCCCGACCAGCTTAAGGTATAGCTGCCTTCACCGGCCACCGCCAGCCGGTACGGGGGGTCTTCGTCCAGCACGTACACCGTGATGCCCTTGTCTTCTTCCTCAGTTTCAATATCGTTGCGGTCGAATCCTTCGCCCACCAGGTCAACACGCGGGGCATTCCGGCTGTCTGTGATGCCCTGGAAGGTTACGGTGATCCGAGCTTCCGGGCTGGCCTGAATGTCATAAAAATCCACACGGTCGGGTACGATGGTGCCGGAGATGGTCTGGCCGGGTTGGAGCGCCCCCAGGTTGTTGGTGACGGTATCGCCTTCGACGATGGACAGCGTATAATCACCCTGCTCCACATTGACAACCAGCCTGAACGTCCCGGCTGATTCCAGCGTGTAGACGTTAAGATGCCGCGCCATCGTCGTCACTTCGGCCTGCTGCGCGCTGCCCGTTATGCCGGTCAGCCGCGCCGAGCCGGAAACCGGCGCGCCGGGAGCATTTTGCAGGTCTAACGTTAACGTCAGGGGAGCGGCCACTTCGAGCGTATAAATATCAAGCCGGTCAAGCGTGGCGGTGGCGTTCGCGCTTTGGCCGGGTTTAATCACGCCCCGGTCGAGCGTCAGCGTATCGCCGCTTTCGATGGTCAGGCTGAAGGCAGCATCGCCGCTTAGTTCCAGGCGGTACGGCCCCGCCTCGTCCATCTCGAACACGTAGATACTGGTTTCCCGGCTGCTCTTGAAGTCCGGCCTGCGAACCTGTTCATCGTTCGCGCCGTACACCCGCTGCCGCAGAAAACCATCGGTCTGAGCACGCACGGTGATGATGTCGCCAGGGTTGACATTCAGCAGGTAGCTCACCGGCCGGCTGACGGTGGCCGTCCCGGAAGCACTGTCGCCGGGGGACAGGCTGTCCTGCGCCACCGCCGGCAGCGCGGCCAATGCAAAAATGAATATCACAAGAATGCAGACAAAACGCAGTCTTCCCATACGACTCTCCCTTTTGTGTGATTGAATAGCGTGCTGGAAGGGTAGATAACCCCAAGTCGTATTATTAGGGAAAGTCGAAATTCTGTAAATGAGCGCGGCGAAGTTCCCCCAAGTTTCAGGGGTTTTGAGGACACAGTTCGACCAGCAGGCCGTCGCTCCAGCCGTAACGCTCGTCGAACAGCCGGGCGACCGCCGCTGCCCGCCCCGGCTCGGCGGCCCGGTCGAGCGCGCGACCTGTCCCCCGGTAGGTCTGGCCGTTGACCCAGAACGTGACCGCCGGCTGCTGCCGGATGTTCAACACCCAATCGGCGCGCTCGCGGTTTTCGGCGCACAGGTAATAACAGCCGTCGTAGGCCACGTACCAGATTTCGATCTCGCGGGGCTGGCCGCTTTTACGACCGGTGGTGGTCAGGTACAAAAACTCCGCTTTGTAGTCCATACTGTTTCAGCCGCATTCCAGGTGCGCGATGCTGGTCAGCAGGATGTCGCGCAGGTGGGCGTCGTTGAGGCGGTAGAAAACGTGCCGCCCCTGTTTTTCCCATCCCACCAGGCCCATTTCGCGCAGGTAACGCAGCTGGTGCGACACCGCCGATTGATCCATGCCCAGCGCGCCGGTCAGGTCAGAGACACAGCATTCCTGCTCGGCCAGCGCGGCCAGCAGCCGCACCCGCGTCGGGTCGGCCAAAACCTGGAAAAACCGCGCCACTGCCCGCGCGCCGTCCAGCGAGAGAATCGTTTCAAAGTCGGTTGATACGACATCGGTCATTGCTTATTTCCGTGAGTCGGTTTGTAACTCACGTTAGCAAAAACCGGCGGCGTCTGTCAATAGGTCAACCGTTCAGCGTTCGCCCGCCTCACCGGGCGCAGGCGCAGGGCGGCGGCGTGGGCGGCGCATCTGCGCTGCCGGTCGCGCGTTCGTAGCGGCGCGGCAGCGTCAGCAGCGGCGCGCAGTTGTGTTTGAGGCTGCACGCCGCGCAGCCGGAAGTCGTCACCTCGCGGATCGCGCCCTTGCGCACCCAATAGGCCATCATCGCTTCCAGCAGGTGCGGCTCGACTTCCAGCCGGCGCGCGACCTGCGTCAATGACAGCGGCTCGTCGGTCTGCTCGAAGGTTTCCAGAATTTGGCGTAAAATGGTCATCGTCAGCCCAACCCCAGTAATAATCCACCCTGGTAAACCAGCACCGCCGCCAGCCAGGCGACCACCAGCGTATAGGCCACCTGCGCCAGCATCCACCGCGCGCCGAACTCCTGGCGCATGGCGGCGACGGTCGCCATACACGGCACGTACAGCAGGATAAAAACGTTAAAAGCCACCGCCGCCAGCGGCGTAAAGGCGGCGCGCAGGGCGCTTTGCAGGGCGGAATCGCTGCCGGCGTCGTCCGCTCGCCCCAGGAAGTTGGCTTCCGGCACGTTCAGCCCCGGAATAATGTTCAGCGTGCGCGGCACGATATTGACGATTTCCTGCCCGGTCAGCACGACCGCCTCGCCCAGGCCGGTGACGATGCCGGCCAGGTCTTCGCCCAGCGTGGACGGCGGCTCCGGCTCGTCGGCTTCATCTGCGCCGGTATAAACCTGGTTCATGGAGGCAATAACCACCTCCTTCGCCACGAAACCGGCCATCAGCGAGCTGGCAGCTTCCCACTGGCCGAATCCGGCGGGGGCCAGCGCCGGCGCGATCACGCGGCTGGTGGCGCCGAACAGGCTGTCGCCCGGCGCGACATTGGCAAACTGGCCGGTGCCGACCGGAATCGCCAGCAGCAGCCAGATGACCACCGACGCCGCCAGGATGACCGTCCCGGCGTTGTGGATGAAACGCGCCGTATTGCTCCACACGTACAGGCCGACCGTTTTCGGATTCGGCAGGCGGTAAGGCGGCAGTTCGATGACGAACGGAGCCGCCGTCTTGCTGCGAAAAACCAGCCGCGTCAGCAGCAGGCTGGTTAAGACGGCCACGCCCACGCCCAGCGCGTACAGGCCGAACACCAGCCCGCCGGAGGCCGCGCCGAAAAAGGCCGACCCGAAAACGACGTACACCGGCAGGCGCGCGCCGCAGCTCATGAAGGTCGTTAAAAAGGCGGTGATTTTACGGTCGTCCGGGTTTTCCAGCGTGCGCGTGGCGTAAATGCCCGGCACATTGCAGCCGAAGCCAACCAGCATGGGCAGGAAGCTCTTGCCGTGCAGCCCCAACCGCTGCATAAACCGATCCATCACCAGCGCCGCCCGCGCCATATAACCGGAATCTTCCAGCACGGCCAGCGCCACGTACAGCGAAAACAGCACCGGCACGAACACCAGCACGCCGCCCACCCCGGCGATGATGCCGTCCACCACCAGCGACTCGACCCACGAGCCGCCCAACCCGACCACGCCCAGCAGCGCCGCCGCCCAGCGCGTGACCGGGCCGGCGATGATACCATCCACCCAGTCCAGCAGCGGGGCGCTGACGTTGGCGGTGAACTGGAAAACGACCCACATCAGCGCCAGGAAGACCAGCACCCCCCACCGGCGGTGCGCCAGCACCCGGTCAATGCGGTCGGAAAAGGTCAGGCCGTCGGCGGCGGCGCGGGTGACGGCATAACTGACGATGCCGCCCAGGAAGCGATAGCGTGCGTCGGCGATCAGCGTGTCGGCGTCCTCGCCGGTTTCGGCGGCGATCCGGTCGCGCGCTGCCGCAGCGGCAGCCGCCAGCGCCGGGCCGATTCGCGTCCCCAGATCGTCCTCGCCTTCCAGCAGTTTGATCGCCAGCCAGCGGGCGGGGTACAGCCTGAGGTTAGCGTCCGCTTCGATCAGGCTGCACAGCGCGGCGATCTCGCTTTCGACCGCCGGCCCCAGGTCGGCATACACCGGCGCGGCTTTGACCCGGCGGCGCGCCACCTGAACCATCGCTTCTTTGAGTGCGTCCAGGCCGATCTCGCGGCTGCCGATCATCGAAATCACCGGCAGGCCGCCCAGCCGTTCGGCCAGCCGCTCCCGGTGAATGTGTATCTGGCGGCTTTCGGCCACGTCGCTCATGTTCAAGGCGATCATCAGCGGGACGCGCATCTCCAGCAGTTGCAGCACCAGGTACAGGTTGCGCTCCAGGTTGGCGGCATCTACCACCGCCACCACCGCATCCGGCTGCGCGTCCAGCAAAAAATCGCGCGTGATGGTTTCCTCGGCGGAAAAGGCGCTCAGGCTGTACGCGCCGGGCAAATCCACCACGGCGATTTCCTGGCCGTCCAGCCACAGGCGGCCTTCTTTTTTTTCGACTGTTTTACCGGGCCAGTTGCCGACGTGCTGGCGCGCCCCGGTGAGCGCGTTGAAGATCGTGCTTTTGCCGGCGTTCGGGTTGCCGGCCAGACAGATTGTGACCATGTTTGTACTCACCTTTGCTGCGGCGCTGCGACGATAATCTTGTGCGTGATGCCGCGCCCCAACGCCAACCGCGTATCCCCCTTGACGGCCAGGATCATCGGGCCACCGGCATCCCCCTGCATCACGCGAATGCTCACACCCTGGTTCAGGCCGAGATCGGCCAGGCGCTTGCGGAGTTTATGCCCCCCCTCGATTCGGACCAGTTCGACCGTCTGGCCGGGTCGAACCATACTCAGCGGCATAAAATGCGCGTCATCCGGCATAATCGTTTATTCCTTGTGCGATGACGCCCGGCACTCCGGGCATAAACCATCCACGCAGACGCAGGCATTAAAGACCTGCACGTTCAGTTCGGCTTCAAGCTGCTGCTTAAGCTGCTGCATCAGTTCGGAGTGAAAGGGCATAACGCGGCGGCAGTTCCGGCAGGTGAAGTGATATTCCTCGTCGGCATGAACCGGCTCGACATATTTCCGGCTGTGTTCCGGCGAATGATACCGCTGCTGCACCAGGCCGGCTTCTTGCAGCGTGTTCAGCGTGCGATAGACGGTCGCCAGGCTGATGTCGGAGTCCTGAACACGGGCCCGGCGGTGCAGTTCTTCCGCGTCCAGATGTTCGTCGGAGGTTTCCAACAGTTCCAGTATAATCTGGCGCTGGGCGGTCATGCGCCCGCCCGCTTCGCGGATGGCCTGGCTGGCTTTTTCCTGAAACGTCATCACACTTCCCTACCCCTGATGCTATTGCAACCTATTCTCAATAAGAAGTATAAAATTCGGCAGCCGGCAATGCCAGTGATAAAATGCAGCGCAGGGATGACAAATGTCATGGTGATTTAGAAGAAACGAAAGGATTGAGGATGGCGGGCATATTTAACGGAAAAGTGGTGTTGATTACCGGCGCGGCGGGCAACCTGGGACGCGCGGTGGCGCGGCGTTTTGCGGCGGAAGGCGCGCGGCTGGCGCTGGTTGAACGCGGCGAAGACCACTTGGCCGAAATACTTCAGGAAGTGGGCGGGCTGCCGCTGGCCGCCGACGTGACCGACCCGGCCAGCGTGGATGCGCTGGTGACGAAAATCGAAGCCGAATACGGGCAGATCAACGTGCTGGCGCACACCGTCGGCGGGTTTGCCGCCGGGCAGCCGGTGCATGAAGCCGACCTGGACGTTTGGGACAAAATGCTGAACCTGAACGCCAGGTCCGTTTACGTGATGTGCGGGCGGGTGGCGAAACACATGGTCGAGCGGCAGGTCGCGGGCAGCATCGTCGCCATCGTGGCGCGCAATGCCTACAAGGGCGCGGCAAAATCCGCCGCCTATTCCGCCAGTAAGGCCGCCGCCCAGCGCGTGCTGGAAAGCATGGCCGCCGAACTGGGACCGCTGAATATCACCGTCAACGCCATCGCCCCCAGCACGATTGACACGCCCGCCAACCGCGCCGCCATGCCCAACGCCGACTTCAGCAAGTGGGTGCATCCGGCCGAAATCGCCGACGCCATCGCCTTCCTGGCGGCCAACCGCGCCATCAACGGCCACACGCTCGACCTGTTCGGTCGGGTCTAGAGGCTATTGTGCACTTTGCCACCCCAACCGGGCAATGAAACCGCTTTTCACGCCCGCCCGCTTTTTGCCCTCACCCCCATCCCCTCTCCCGAACGCGCCTTTGGCACTGGGAGAGGGATGCAGGACAGGGTTTTTCGTTTTTCCTCCCCCCGCGCCTAGCCACGAAGTGGCGGTGGGCAGAGGGTGAACGCGGGGGTGAGGGCAACCTGGCAGCGCCGAAGGGCATAACACGCTCTGGCGTAAAAGCCGCGCAATGTAAGACTTTCGCCGCCGAAGCCGTCTAGACGATGACAGGTTTTCCCCGCTTGAGGAGCATTGAATGAGCAAAGTAACCGTCTGGACGGACGAAGGACTGCGCACGGTGGTCACGGCCCGCGACCAGGTATGGTATGCCGACGAGCCGGAAGAAGGCGGCGGCACCAACACTGCCGCCACGCCGACCGAACAAATGCTGGGCGCGCTGGGAAGCTGCATCGTCATCACGCTGCATCTGGTCGCCCGGCGCAAAAACTGGCCGCTGGAACGGGTGGAAGTCCACCTGGATATCAAACGTTTCGCCGGCAACGAATATCCGGCCTATAAGGGCGACGAGCAGTTCGTCCACGAGATCAAAGAAAAAGTGATCGTTCATGGCGCCGACCTGACCGACGACCAGCGTAAGATGCTGCTGGACATCGCCACCCGCTGCCCGGTGCGCCGGGTGCTGATGCATCCGGTCTTTTTCGTCGAGCCGGAAGCCGAAGAAACCGAAGGTGTGACGACAGGTTAAAAGACAGCCCTTGTTTCTGCCACACGTCACGGGCGCGCCGGCGGGTGCGCCTGTTTTTTTCCGGCAGCGCGCACCGGCAATTGCCTGCCCCGGAACGCCCCTGTTATAATCCTGTCCGCTAAACCAGATAATCATGGACTGCTGATGATACACCGCTTATTCGGACTGCTGTTGATGCTGGCGCTGCTGGCGGGCTGCGCCCCGCCCGACGACGCGCCAAAAGCCATCGAAAACTACTTGCAAGCCCTGGTCGCCAAAGACCGCGATTCGTTCGTCAAACGCTTCTGCGCCGCCTTCGAGGCCGATGCGCTGATCGAGTTCGACTCGTTCGGCGCGGTGGAAGCCCGACTGGACGGCGTGGACTGCCGCCAGACGGGGACGGATGGCGAGGCGGCGCTGGTGAGCTGCACCGGCAGCATCGCCGTCACTTACCAGGGCGAGGATAACCAGGCGCTTTCGCTGGAAGATAACCTGTATCGCGCCGTCCGGGAAGGCGGCGAATGGAAGATGTGTGGCTATCAATGAACAGAACACGCCGGTTTTTACTGGCGCTGGCCGCCGGGCTGACACTCTGGCCCGCCGCCGCGCAGGACTTCGCCACCAATACGCCCCAACCGACCGCCGCACCGACCGCCACGCTCGCGCCGCCGCCAACCATCACGACGCCGGCGCAGTCGGTGACGGTCATCTTCGAGACGGCCAACCTGCGCGCCGAGCCAAACGCCGAAGCCGAGGTTCTCACCCAGGTTTACCGGGGCAGCAGCTTTCCGGTGATCGCGCAGGTCGGCGCGGGCGCGGCGCTGTGGTATCAGGTGCAGATGCCGGACGGGCTGACCGGTTGGCTGTTTAACACCACCTCGCGGATCGTCATCACTTGGACGCCGCGGTTGCGCGAATTCGATGGCGTGATGATGGCGCTGGTGCCGCCCGGCTGTTTTGTGATGGGCGACGACGACGGCGAACCGGACGAGCAGCCCGCCGCCAGCCAGTGTTTCGACCGCCCGTTCTGGATAGACGCAACCGAAGTCACCAACCGCGCTTATGGTTCGGCGGGATACTTCGACGGCGACCGGCGCCCGCG
>JACAES010000094.1 GCA_013388735.1 Chloroflexota bacterium
GTACACCCGGTCCCATACCGAACCCGGTCGTTAAGCCCACCAGCACGGATGGTACTGCCCTGGTAACGGGGTGGGAGAGTACGCCACTGCCAACCCCCTTCTCTTTTTTGATTCTTCTGTCGTTTAGCCTTTCACAGAACCCTCTGTTGTTCCGGCCCTTGCCTCGCACTATTGCGCCGGTTTGGCCGCGCCGACGCCCTCCCGCCAGGATAAGCGCAGCCGCACATTCGCCAGCCCGATGCCGCCCAAAATGAGCGCCGCGCCCAGCAGCATCCGCGCGTCTATGGTTTCGTTCAGCACCAGCGCGCCCAGCGTGATCGCCACCACCGGCACGACGTATGTAACCATCGTGCTGCGAGAAGCGCCCAGTTTAGCCACCACCTGATAAAACAGCAGGTACGCCAGGAAGGTATTGAAGAAGCCCAGCGCCAGCCCGGAGAGCAGCACATCGCGGCTGAGGCTGTCGTAAGCCACCGGCGCGCGCTCGCCGATCAGCGGGGCGGCGAACATCATCAGCCCGGCGCCAATCGTCGCAGCGGTCATCGTGGCGCCGGACACCACCACCGGATCAACCTTATGCCGCTGTAAAACCTTGCGGCTGAACGACGTAAAGATAGCGTAACATAGCGCCGCGCCGATGATGGCGAATTCACCGGCCAGATCGGCCAGCCCACTGCCTTCGCCGCCCATGAGCGGGACAGCCTGAAGGTCACGGCTGGTCAGCACCACGATTCCGATAAAACTCAACACGATGCCAAGAATTTTCGTGGGTGTGATGCGTTCGTCTACAAAGGCGAAATGGGCGATCACCAGAGCAAACACCGGCGTGACGGCCTGGATGATGCTGGTCATACCGCTTTCGACGGTCTGTTCGCCCCAGGCCAGCAGCGTAAACGGAACGGCTGTATTGCCCAATCCAACCACAGCCAGCGACAGCAGCGCCCGCCAATCGGACGGGTAGCGGCGGCGCGTCAGCAGCAGCAGGATATTCATGCCGACCGCCGCAATACCCACACGGGTGAACGTCAGCTGCGCCGGAGGAATTTCGACCACGCCGACGCGCATCAGCAAAAACGATGATCCCCAGATCAAACTCAACAGCCAGAAATATGCCCACGCCCGCCGGTTGCTCACAACATCACCTCAACTCGATAACCTATCGGGGCGCATCTTTTATGCGCCCCGATGTTTAAGCATAGACATGCCCGGCAAGAAGCGTCAACCCGGATTGGATTTACTTGGTGTTAGAAAGCTCGCCAGTAGAGGATAGGTTGTTTGCAGCCAGTGGCAGATTTCCGGGAGGTGCTGGTGATAATGGGCATAGCTGTTGGCGGCAATCGCCCGCCAGGGAACCCAATCCAGCGGCATATCGGGGAAGCGGGCCGCGTCCGTCAGGTCTTCTTCGGAAAGCGCCTCAATCGCAGCCATCAGGCGCTCAAATGCCCGGCGGGCATCTTCCCGCACTTCATGCAGGGGGCGCTGCCGGTTCTGTTCGACGATGGCCGTGTTGCGCTCTTCCAGGCTGCGAAACCACAGGTCAGAAACGTCCAGGGCGCGATTTTCCAGGATGGCGGCCATCTGCTCTTCATACCAGGCGACATGTCCGATGATGTCCTTGACCGACCATGAACCGGATACCCCTTGTTCGCCCATGTACCCTTCATCTATCAGCGCCAGCACATCTTCCCACGTCTGGCGTTCGGCCTGCAAACGCGCCAGAAAGTGCGCCTTTTTCATCCTTCAACCTCCGGCGACGAACCTGATTGATCCGACAAACAGCGATTCGTGCTGTTCATAAGTCGCTGAGTCCGTACGCATCGTTTCACTCCCGCATCTTTTCCGGGGCTCTGCCTGTGCCACAAATATTAGCACAAATTTTCTATTCCGGCAAGGCAGGATTTTACCGCCCCATCAGATGCGCCAGGATGAGCCGGTCGAGTTCTTCATAATCCCGCGCTTCGATGCAGCTTTGCATGGCCTTGCGGTCGAGGCTGCGCGCCCGCTCCACCAGCCACAGGAAGGTTTGCAGGCTGTTGGACAGGTGTTTTTCGGCCACCTCAGCCTTTTGCGTGCGCAGGGCCTTCACGTCCAGGCCGACCACACCGCGCTCGTAAAAACGGTGATCGTCCAGAATCAACACCTGATCGAAAGCGCGCCGCAGGTTGATCGAACCAAACGCCCGATCCTGATCGTACTTGAGTCCGTTCTGGTCATTCAGATGCACGCTCCATAGTTTGTCGTAGGCCAGCCCGAAACCCATCTCATCGGCGGGGTCGAGTCCGGCCAGGATGGCGTGCGCCGATTCGACCAGCAGGCCGCAGCGTTCCGGCGCGCGGGTTTTGAAGCCGATGGCGATGGCATGACCGGCGGTTGGCAGATAGGCGATGTCCATCGGCTCGTTGGGTTTCGGCTCGACCGCCAGCCGTATACCGGGGTGATAGGCCAGCATATCGTCCATCGCCTCGACCAGCAAATCCACCGCGCGGGCGGCATCTTTCGATTCACGCAGGTAAGTGCCTTCGCGCGCCAGCCACAGCACGATCAAATCGGTGCCGAGCGCGTCGGCGATGTCAATCATCTTGTGCGACCGCTCTCTGGCATAGGCGCGCGCCTGGGGATCGTTCGAGGTATACGCGCCGTCAATCGTCAGCGGGTGTTCCCACAGACGCGGCGCGACAAATTCGGCGCGCAGCCCCATTTCCTCCAGCCGCGTCCTTAACGCGCGAGATTCCCCCACGATCTGAGCATGGTTTTTGTTGTCCAGGTCTGGCACGGCGTCGTCATCGTGGAACTGCACCGCGTCGAAGCCCAGCCGCTTGTAGGCATCCAGTTTGTTATCGAAGCTGCGGCTGGGGCGCACTGCCGGGCCGAATGGATCGGCCCCCTCATGAATGTTCCAGGGGCCGAAAGAAAAACGGTAGCCAAACTTTTCCATCTTTCAAAATCCTTTTGCGAATTATTCCCACGTCCGCGCGTCTACAACCACGCGCTCCGCCGGGTCTATCTCGCCCGGCGGTACGATTATAACGTCGTCAATCCGCAGTCGGATAGCCTGTTGGGCCAGATTTTTAATCATCTCCGGCAGACCTTCGCCGCTTTCGCCCGGCTGCAATTCCAGCCTGACGGTCACGTAGTCTGTATTGCCGGGGCGGGTGATGACCGCCTGAAGCTGTTTGATCTGTGGGAAGAACACTTTCGCCCGCGCCAGTTGGTCAGGATGCAGGAACATGCCGCGCACCTTGATCGCGCCGCCGCTGCGCCCGTACAGGCCAAGAAGCTGCTGCCGACCGCCACATTCCGGCGCAGGTTCGGCGGCCAGCGCGCCCAGGTCGCCCGTCCCGAACCGCACCAGCGGATAACCCCGGTTGAAGGTGGTGGCGACCACTTCGCCGGTATTGCCCAGTTCAAGCGGCTGGCCGGTGGCCGGGTCTACGATTTCCAGGTACAGGCTGTCCAGCACGCAGAATCCTTCCACACCGTCCATCGTATAAGCCACCATGCCCAGGTCAGCCGTGCCATAGGCGCTGGTGGTCTTCATGCCGTATTCGCCCTCGAAGCGCATCCGCTGCTGAAGCGTGTACGGCTCGGCGGAAAAGAGCGCCTTTTTGATCGGCAGCTGCGAAAGCCCCAGTTCCGCCGCCCGGTCAAGCAGAATCGCCAGAAAGCTGGGCGTGCCGACGTAGCCGGTGACGTTCAGTTTGGTGATGATCTCCAACTGATAATCGGTATTGCCGGGGCCGGTGGGGATGACGGTCGCCCCGCAGGCGCGCACAGCTTCATCCACCAGCAGCCCCGCCGGCACGAGATGGTACAGAAAGGTGTTCAGCACCCGGTCGCCCTGGCCGAAACCAACGTACCGGAACGGCGCAAGCTGTGCCTCGGCGTTGTCGGGGTCGGGCGGCTGCGGGTCGAAGATCGGCCCCGGCGAAATATATATGCGGGGCAGCGTGGCAGCGTCCACCGCCAGGAAGCCGCCGAAGGGCGGGTTTTCGGCGTGGATTTTCGTCAGTTGATCCTTGCTCAACACCGGGATTTTCGCCAGGTCGGCGGCGGTGATGATGTCAGAAGGTTTCACGCCCGCGC
Organism: Chloroflexota bacterium; assembly: GCA_013388735.1. Classification (GTDB taxonomy): domain Bacteria; phylum Chloroflexota; class Anaerolineae; order Aggregatilineales; family Phototrophicaceae; genus CFX2. The sequence continues at coordinate 4,084 of JACAES010000094.1, forward strand.
CGTCCAGAATGGCGCGGATGGCCGGCGCGTGTTCGTAAGCGTAGGCGATCTGGTTTTGGATACGCTGGTCAAGAGAGGGGATCAAATTAGCACTCCTTTGCCGGTCAGTTGATTAAAATGGGAAATTCACTACTTCGGCGCGAAAATATAGACCGCGCGGGCGCTTTATGGCGACCACAAGACTCAATCCTGATAGACTGAAACTATCCTAACGCAGCGATCACCCCTACCCCAGCCAGCGTTTGCGGCGTTTGTAGTGTTTTACGTCGCGGTAGCTCTTGCGCTCGCCGGAGGTATTCAGCCCCAGGTAAAATTCTTTAATATCTTCGTTCTCGCGGAGCTGCTCCGCCGGGCCATCCAACACGATGCGCCCCTGCTCCATCACGTAACCGTAGTTCGCCAGCGACAGCGCCGCGCGCGCGTTCTGCTCCACCAGCAGCACCGACACATTTTCCTGCGCGTTGATCTCCCGCACAATCTCGAAAATTTCCGCCACCAGCATCGGGGCCAGTCCCAGCGACGGCTCGTCCAGCATAATGAGTTTCGGATGCGCCATCAGCGCCCGGCCGATCACCAGCATCTGCCCTTCGCCGCCGGACAGATACCCGCTCACGCGGCGGTGCAGGTTTTTCAAACGCGGGAAGTAAGCGTAAACCCGCTCCAGATCATCCTTGAAAACCCGTCCGCCCTGGTAAACCATCGCGCCCAGGTGCAGGTTTTCCTCAACGGACAGATGACGAAACAGCGGGCGGCCTTCGATCACCTGCACGATGCCCCGCCGCACGATATCCTCGGCGTTCATGCGGTCTATCCGCGTCTCATTCCAGGTGATGCTGCCCCGCGTCACCTCACCCAGTTCGTTTTGCAGCAGCCCGCTGATGGCCTTAAGCGTGGTGGATTTGCCCGCGCCGTTGGGGCCGAGCAGCGTCACGATCTGGCCGGGTTCCACCTGGAACGAGATGCCGCGCAGCACCAGGATGACGCTGTTATAGATCACTTCGATATTGTTGACGGTGAGCATAACCGATTCCTGATAACCTGGCCCCTCGTGTTTTGCACAGGGGCCAGGGCTGCGGTATGGATGCGTTTACGACGACGGCACGTCCGCCCCGCCCGGACGCAGGTCGGGTGCGGGGGCGAATTCGGTCAGCGGGATGAGGATCGGGATAAAGGCCTTGGTGCCGTCCGGCAGATCAACCGTCATCGCTTCATCGCCGGAAGCCGCCGGGCCGGTGCCTTCTTTGTTCAGGAAGCCGATCTGAGCGATACGGTTATCCGGCAGCGCGCGGATTGCGCCGCCCTGGTAGTTGAAGTTGTACAGCCCCAGCGGCGAATAGTCCATGCTCTCAACAGTGGCTTTCAGTTCCGCGCCGGTCACGGCCTCCAGGCTGCCGACGCGGTTCACGGTCTGGATGTACATCTCGGCGTAAGTGTCCACGATGCCCCAGCCCAGCAGGTAAGCGATATTCTGCGCGGACAGGCTGCGTTGGTTGGCGGCGGCCTGTTCGTTGATGAGGGCGATGCCGGGTTTCTGGCGCTCCGTCCACCAGGCAAAAGGCAGCGAACCGACCAGGCCATTGACGGCGGGCAGGCCGGTATCCGGGTTGAGCGCCGTGCGGCTGAGCAGGCCGACCGACGTATCCAGCGCCCAGTTCACGCCGGCCACCTGTACCTCGTTTTGCAGGCCCAGGTCAACGACCGTCTTGGCGACCATGAACGGCCCGCTGGCAAGCGAGTTGGTGTACAGGATATTCGCGCCGGCGTCGGTCAGGTTTTGCACGTTGGTGGTGATGTCGGTCGCGGTCGGCAGGAAGTATTCCGGCGTATCCAGGATGGTCACACCTTTGGACGCGCAGTAGGCGATGGTTTCCGGCGTATAGGCGGCCTCGCCAAACGCGCCCGGCCAGCTAATATAGCCGATGGTCGGGTTCGGGAAGCGGTCAGGATTGGCGGCCACATAATCGCAGAACGAGCCGATCTGATCGGCATACAGCGGGTTGGACGCATACACCCAACCGGGCGTGGCGGCATCCTCGCCGTACAGCCCTTCCACCGAACCGGCAGAGATCAGCGCCACGATTTCATCTTCAGCCAACTGCGAACGCAGCAGTTCCGCGTCGGCAGAAGCGTACAGCACGATCACATTCGGCTGCGGGTCGAGGGCGGAGAAGTTGTCATAAGCGGCCTGGGTCTGCGCCCGGTCGCCGCCGGTATCACGGTAGTGTTCGCCTTCGTTCGAGGCCAGCGTCGCGCCGCAGACGCCGCCGTGCGCGTTGTAGTAGCTGATAGCGTCGGCCAAGCCGGCCAGCAGCGGCTGGGTGATGAAGGCATACGCCCCGCTCAGGTCGCCCAGGTGATAAATCGGGATGGTCTGGCCGCTCAGATCGGCCTGGCATTCTGTGTGTTGGATGAAGTCCGGCAGCGGCATCGCGTCTTGCGCGCTGGCCGGCAGCACGACCGTCAGAAGAACCAGCAGAAAGATAACCGTTAGTTTTCGCATACAGCTAATCCTTTCATTAAAATCACTTACACCTGATAAACGAAACGACCGGATACGGACACTACACACTTTTTACTGCACACTTCTCCTTTAGCCACAAATGCCTCGCCACACGGTCTGTAGCGGCGCCCCGGCACAGGGAACGCCGCCACCGCATAAACTAATGTGAAAACGGCCTGATCTTCCAGGCGATCTTGAAGATTTCCCAGCGGTGCGCCAGCCCGCGCGGCGCAAGGGTTAAAAAGATCACCAGAATCAGGCCAAACAATAACGGACTGAGCGCCGAGATGATGTTGATCCGGTCAATGAACGGCAGCAGTTGGGGCAGTGTGCCACCCAGCGCCGGGATAAGCCGGTTAGGGATGATCTCCTGATTTAATACGTTGACGAACGTCACCCCGAACAGCGGCCCCAGCGGGAAACCCGCCCCGCCGATTACCAGCATCGCCAGGAACTCAATCGAAAGTTCCAGCGTGAATTTGTCCAGCGACAGGCTGTTATCGTTGTAGGCAATCAGCACGCCGGCGATTCCGGCATACAACGCGCTCAGGAAGAAGGCTTGCAGCTTGTAGGCGAAGACGTTGATGCCCAGCAGTTCGGCGGCCAGGTCGTTGTCGCGGATAGAGATGAAGGCGCGCCCCACGCGGGTGCGCATGATGTTGCGGGCGGCCAGCATCAAAAAGACTGACAGCGGAATAACGATGTAATAAAAGGCCGATTCGTGGGCGAAGGACAGCGGCCCCAGGGTGGGGACCGGCACTTCCAGCGGGCGCGAACCATTGGTCAGGTCGGTCAGCGGGTAACGAATTAACCAGGGGATGATGAACTGCGCTGCCAGGGTCGCCATCGCCAGATAGAATCCTTTCACCCGCAGCGACGGCAGTCCGAACAACAGCCCCACCAGCCCGGTCAGCAGCGCCGCCGTCGGCAGCGCCACCCAGAACGAGAAGCCCAACTGCCGCGCCAGGATGGCCGCGCTGTACGCGCCAACGGCCACGAAAGCCGCATGTCCCAGCGAAATCTGCCCGGTATAGCCGATCAGGATATTCAAACCCTGGACGGCGATCACGAAAATGGCGATGCGCACGATCAAGCCGATCCATGCCTGCGGGACGATGTTCAGCCCCAGCGGGCCGTCCGCCGCCAGCAAGGGCAGCGCCAGCAGCACCAGGAACAGGCCGTTGGAGAGAATTTTGTCGGTGCGCGTGCGGTTAAGCGAAATATCCTGGCTGTACGATACGTCGAACACGCCTGAGGGGCGAATGTTAGCGGACATGGGCGCTGCCTCTGAAGTTCCGAGTTCCGAGTTCCAAGTTCCAAGTTGTAAATTCCAAGCTGCAAGTGTCTATAAAAATCATGTGTGTTTCCTACACTTTCGGCTTTCGCCTGGATGCGATATAAATTCGCAATCCGCTTATAATCCGCGCAACCTCAAGAGTTTGTGACAATCCCAAATCCTTCGCAAACGCTTCTTTTCGGGTAGCCTGGTAAATCGCACTGGTTAACACTCTCGCCTTCTGCCATGCGATTAAATCCTCAAATCGTTCAATCTTACTCGAAATGACTTCCTGCGCGCTGTCGGTATTTTCAACTCGCCACTTGCCAACTTATTCCTAAATCCGCTCAATCCGTTTTTGTCCGAACAGGCCGTCGGGGCGGACGACCAGCACCGCCATCAGCACAACGTAAGGCGCTAACTCGGTTCCGGCCTGCGTGCCGGGAAACAATAGGTTCGCCCATTCCTGCACCAGCCCGATGATGAGTCCGCCCACCAGCGCCCCGCCGATGGACTCCAGCCCGCCCAGCAGCACCGCCGGGAAGGCCAGCAGCGCCAGCAGCGGCATATTCAGCGAGAGGCTGGTCGCGCCGCCTTGCAGCACGCCGCCGGTCATCGCCAGCAGCGCCGCAATCGCCCACGCTATCGCCAATACCACGCGCACCCGCAGGCCAAGCGCCTGCGCCAGTCGTTGATCTTCCGCCGCACCGCGCATCGAAAGCCCCACGTTGGTGAACTGGAAAAACAGCACGAACGCCACGAAGGCGAACAGCGCCAGCGCAAAGGCGAATAACAGCTCGGTGCGGATAATGATGATGCCGCCCAACGTCTCACGCACGTCAAAACGAATCGGCTGCGGTATGCCCAGGTCGCCAATCCAGGCGAACACCTGAAGCGGCAGTTCGACGCTGCCCCAGGTCAGTTGGGTTACACCGTGCAGCAGTTCGGAGACGGCCAGCGTCATCAGCACCATGGCAAACAGAGGTTGGCCGATGAGCGGGCGGATCGTAAACCGTTCAATCGCCAGCCCGGCCAGCACCGCGCCGGTGATCGCCCCCACCAGCGCCCGCACATACTGCCATTCCTGTCCCGGCAGCGCCATCAGCAGGGTTAACACGACGGCCACCGCCAGGCCAATCAGCAGGTTTCGGGGTTCGCGCAGTGCGCTCCAACCGGCCATGCTCACGGCCATGACCACCGTCAGCAGCGCCAGCGCCCCCGCCGCCAGCAGCGATACGCCGGCGCTGGAAAAGAAGGTGTAAAACACCAGCCCGCCCAGCAGCATCATCCAGCCGTGCGCAAAGTTAAACACGCCGGACGCCTTGTTGATGACCACGATGCCCAGGGCGATCAGCGCGTACACGCCGCCAACCAGCAGCCCGGTGATCGTACTCTGGATCAAGCGCGCCGGGCGCTGCTCCAGGATGATCGGCCCCAGCCACAGCAGCAAAAGCAGCAGCACCAGGATACCGGCTGCGGCAGTGAAATAACGTTTGTTGGTTTCAAGAAAAGTCGCCAAAATCACAACACCTTTAGATTAGTCTAATTTGAATCTCGTCCACACGGCGCATGGTCATTTCGGCATATTCCGGCACCAGTTCCAACCCGACAAAATGTCGTCCATGTTCTTTTGCAACCACTGCTGTTGTTCCAGACCCCATGAATGGGTCTAATACCACATCATCTCTGGTTGTGCCGGCCAGGAGGCAGGTTTCTACCAATTGAGGTGGAAATACCGCAAAATGAGCATCTCGAAATTTACTCAGCGGAATATTCCACACGGTTCTTTTGTTACGCCCCAGTGGGTGAAATGCCTGATCCCATCGTCCGCGATGAAGGTTCGAATTACCCTGATTTTTACCCTTTTCTGGCGTACTGTTTATTTTGCCCAGATGATTTCGCCCGCCTTTCATCCTGGACTGCTCGGAAAAAGTCACATGTGGTTCCCGTATCGCATCCGCGTTGTAATAGTAGTCAGGCGATTTGGCAAATAAAAAAATTGTTTCGTGGTCAGTGGTAGGGCGGTTCATGACCGAAGATGGCATCGCATTGGGTTTGTGCCAGATAATCTCACTGCGTAACAACCATCCCGTATCCTTTAACGCCAGGGCCGTTCTCCAGGGAATACCTGCTAACTGTCCATCACGGTAGGTATCTCCCAGGTTCAGCCAGAGAGTTCCATTCGGCTTGAGTACCCGTTTTAACTCATCGAACAGGGCCACCAACTTCTCAACATATTTCTGCGCGGTCTTTTCGCTTCCGAATTCAAATTCTCGCAATTCAGCGGCTTTTGCATATTGGCGATGCCCCCAATAAGGCGGGCTGGTGATGATACACTGAACACACTCTGACGGTAAGTTCTGAGCCTGTGTCCAGCTATCGCCAATAAGCACCGTATCAATGAGTGTTTCAATCTCCGGGGTTTTTAACACGACGACCTTACCTACCAGGCCTGGGGGAAACAGCCTGATCGAACACAGATTCTATAAACTTATTAAAATCATTTTGGGTCACATTGTCAAAAGTTTTGAACTCACCCGGAGACATTTCAAAAAGAATGAGATGATCAACCATCTCGTGTAAATTGTCTGCCTCGCGGCGCGACCAATTCTGGGCAACGATCACAACCACCAGGTAATCCTGAGGGCTTGCGGCACGGGCAGTATTAATCGCTGACAGAATATCCCGGCTGAATAGATGAGAATGCCCGCCGCCTTCAGTTTCGCGGGTTTTAATGGCGATTAGAATACGGCGTATCGCCTCACCCTGTTCATCCAGCAAATTGGCGCTGACATCATAACTCTCGTTATGGATAATGACCTGTTTGTCTGGAATTTCAATGCCGCGATAAACACCATATTTTTTATGTCGCTCGAAATATGACTGGATGGCTACAGCCAGCGCAGTTCGGACAATGGCTTCTTTCTCATGCCCCCTGATACTACGTCTTGAACCTTCCAGGCGGTCAATTATCACCTCACGGACTGCCGCCCAGGAGAAGGTCTTTACGTTTGCGCGATACTGGACGATTAAGGCTGTCAGTACCTCAACCTCAACTTCGAGACGCCGCTTGCCAGACACTTTTGCAATACGCTGAACTAAAGGGGAAAGCCGTTGTTGAGGTGCATCTCGAATTAGCCAAGAGAACAAATAGTAACATGCCTTCTGATGACTGTAGGTGCGCCCGCCCCCATCAAACAAAAACGGAATATCAGCGTTTCCTTGAGCCTGATAACACAGGCTGATGGCTGTTTCTATCTCTGCCACAGTACACGTCATGAGCAGGTCATTCAGCGTTAAATTCTTTCCGGTAGATGCCTGGAAGTTCGACTCAACCCACTCATAAAACGGTCTCGCTTGATCTGCCAGCCGGGTCAAGTCCACCAAGCGCATATGGCTAATATCAACACCAGCAATGATAAGTAAATCCGATTCAGGCATATTACACTGTACACACGCGCACCGCCGTTTCGACCGTGCCGGTGCGTCCATCGCGGTACTTAACCTCGGCGCTCACCAGTACGGCATCCTGGTTGCCGTACATGGCGTCAAGCATCTGGCCGTATTTCTGCTCCAGGGCGCGGCGGCGCAGCTTGCGCGTGCGGGTCAGTTCGGCCTCGTCGGCGTCGAAGGTTTTGTGAAGGATGACGAATTTTTTGATGCGCGCCGCTGGCGGCAGCGTTTCGTTCACGCGCTCAACTTCTTTTTTAATCAGGTCGTACACCTGCGGCTTCTGCGACAGATCTACAAAAGTGGTAAAAGAAATGCGGTTTTTCTCGGCCCAGCGCGCCACGCTTTCGAAGTTGATGTTGATGATGGCCGTCACAAAATGCATGTCGAAGCCACCCACTGCCATCACATCCTGGATGTACGGGCTGAACTTCAACCGCCCCTCGATGTACTGCGGGCTGAAGCTCTCACCGTTCGCCAGTTGGATCATATCGCTCACGCGGTCGAGATAGATCAGATGGCCGTCCGGGTCAACATAGCCGGCATCGCCGGTTCTGAAGAAGCCATCCTCATCAAACGACTCGGCGGTTTTTTTGTCGTCACCGTAATACCCGCCAAATACGGCCCGGCTACGCACGCGGATTTCGTTATCTTCCGCGATTTTGACCTCTACCCCCGGCGCAGGCACGCCAACGGTCGCAAGTTTGACCGCACGCGGGTAGTGCATGGTCGCCACCTGCATTTCGGTCGAACCATACAGGCTTTTCAGTTCCACGCCCACCGCCCGAAAGAAGCGCAGAATATCCGGGCTGAGCGCCGCCCCGGAGGTGATGGCGTCCCGCGCGCGCGTCATGCCGATTTTGTCGCGCAGCGGCCCCAGCACGGCGAATTCCCCCACCAGCCGCAGCAACCGCAGGTGCAGCGGAACAGGTCGGCGTTCGTCTTCCAGGTCAATGATACGGTAAGCGACGGGTAAAAACAGCCGGTACATCAGCCGGTTCAGCCACGAGCTGTCGTTGATACGCACCTGCATGGTGCGCGCCATGCCTTCCCAGATGCGGCTGGGGAACAGCAGCGTGCTGGGCGCGATCTCGCGGATGTCGTTCTGCACTGTGTCCGGCCCTTCAGGAAAGTTCACCTGGAAGCCGTAGAGCAGATGCGCCGTCAGCCCCAGGCTTTGTTCGGTGATCCACGCCAGCGGGCTGAATGACACGTAGTTATCGGTCGGGTAGCGCGGCGCAATGTCTTCAATATTCCAGTTGGCGTGCAGCAGGTTCCGGTGGCGGATCATCGCGCCTTTCGGCAGGCTGGTCGTGCCGCTAGTATAGCTATAGATGGCGAAATCCTCGCCTTTGCCTTCCGCCACCAACTGCTCGAACACGCCGGGATGCTGAGCGGCATACTGCTGCCCCAGTTGTTCGACCGCCTCAAAACTCATCAGCCAGGGGTCTTCATAGCTCCACAGGCCGCGCGCTTCCCAATAAATCACCTTACGAATATTCGGCATTTTCTCGCGCAGTTCCAGGGCTTTATCACACTGTTCCTGGTCGTGCGCCAGCAAAAACACCGCGTCCGAATTGCTGACGATGTAACCGAGTTCCTGCGGGCTGGCATCGGTGAAGATGGCGGTCGTCGTGCCGCCGCCGGCATGGACGGCGATTTCCGCCCAATAAAATTCCGGGTCGTTCTCTCCGATGATGGCGACCTTTTCTCCGCGCTGCAAACCCAGGCTCACCAGCCCCAGACAGAAGTCGTGGACGTGGCGGTAACATTCCTGCCAGGTGTATTCCTGCCAGATGCCGTAGCGTTTTTTGCGCATGGCGATGCGTTCGCCGTACTTCGCTACACTGCGCAGAAACACCTTCGGCAGCGTGTCCATGTCCGGCGGCAGGCTGGCAGCCTGAGCGCCTTTTGGAGATGTATAAACCGCCGCTGTCTTGCCGGGAACTTCCTGTGCCACCATACCGATCATACCCCCAGTGCAGTTTCCAGTTACAAGTTGCCGGTTGCCGGTCGCCGGTTTCAATCATCACAACTCTTGATAATGCTGACTGCCTGATCCGGCCTCTTATGGGCTTGTGATTTACAGGCAGCATTCAAGCCTGATACGCTGAGAGTGTACTAGTTCACCTGCCCCAGATAAGCTTTAATCACCTGCGGATTCTGTTTGATCGCGTCCGGCGTGCCTTCCGCGATTTTACGTCCGAAGTCCAGCGCCACCACCCGGTCGGAGATGTCCATCACCAGACCCATATCGTGTTCGATCAACACGATGGTCATGTTCTGCCGCTCGTGGATGTCCAGGATAAAACGCGCCATATCCTCTTTTTCTTCCACGTTCATCCCGGCCATCGGTTCGTCCAGCAGCAGCAGCGTTGGCTCCAGCGCCAGCGCCCGCCCTAGCTCGACCCGCTTCCGCAGGCCGTAGCTGAGGTTGCCGACAATCGTCTTGCGGATGGCCTCCATCTCCAGAAAATCAATGATTTCCTCAACGCTGCGGCGGTGTTCGATTTCCTCGCGGCGGGCCGGCCCCCAGAACAGCGCGCCGGTCAGCATATTCGACTGCATATGAATATGCCGAGCGGCCATCAGGTTATCGAGGGTGGTCATGTTGGTGTAAAGTGCGATGTTCTGAAACGTGCGGGAGATACCGAGTTTGGCGCGCTGATAAGGGGCTAAGGCAGAAATATCCTGTCCCTCGAAAATGATCGAGCCATGCTGGGGGTGATAAAAGCCGGTGATACTGTTGATGAGGCTGGTTTTACCCGCGCCGTTCGGGCCGATCACCGCCAGGATTTCCCCCTGGTGGACGGTGAATTCGACCTCGTGCAGCGCGTTGATTCCCCCGAAACTCAGCGATATTTTATGAACGTGCAGTTTGGGCGGCGCATGTTCCATACTTCTGGCAACCCTAAAAATTATCTTTAGCAATCTAATATTACAGTTAGGGACATTCTAAACCATAGCCGCGCCCGCACGCAAGCCGGGTTATTAAGAAATCATGAGAAACACGCCGTTAACGCTTAATGCGGCCAGCCGCTTGCAGACAGCATAAAACCAACTCGCCTGATAATCGCGGCGGTTTGGCGCAGGGCTGTGCAGGGGCAGCCGCGCAGGGCTGCCCTGCCCGTCGTCTATCGTGGGGTCACACGCGCGCGTCCAGCCAGGCCGCTACATCCGACAGCACTTCGACCTGTTCCGGCTCGTTGTGGATTTCGTGGTACAGCCCCGGATAAATCTTCAGCGTTTTATCGGCGGACTGCGCCATCTGGTAGACCTGCTGGCTGCCGGAAGCCGGGGCGATGCGGTCGGCGCTGCCGTGCAGCAGCAGAAGCGGCAGCCGCAGCCGGGATAGATTCTGATTCAGGCGCCCGACGGCCTGCTGATAACCCACCGCCATGCCCACCCGTACCGGCTGGTTGACCACCAGTGGGTCGGCGTTGTAGGCCGCGACGACGGCGGCATCGCGCGAAATCGCGTTGAGATCGAGTTTGATGAGTTTGAGGCGCGGCGCGACGGCGTTCAGCAGGTTGCCGACCCGGATAACCAGCGGCGCAATCGTATCCTCGATGCGGACAGGCGAGCCGGACGAAATCAGCCCGGCCATCTCGTCCTGGTAACGCACCGCGAAGCTGGTCGCCAGAAACGACCCCATACTGTGACCGTAAACGAAGATTTTTTTGCCGGGATGTGCCGCCTTCACCCGGTCAAAATACAGTTTCAGGTCATCTACCACGCGGTCGAAATCGCTGATGTACATGCGCGGCTCGCCCTGGCTGCGGCCATGTCCGCGATGATCGAGGCCGTAGACGGCGTAGCCGCGTTCGACCAGAAAGGCCGCCACATGGGTATAGCGCCCGACATGCTCCGCGATGCCGTGAACGAGCAGAACGACCGCCTTCGGATCGGCGTCGGGCAGCCAGCCCTGAGTATGGAGTGTCAGGCCGTCGGCGGTTTGCAGGGTATCGGTCATGGTTTTCAAAGCCGGTTTCTCTTTCGTAAAAATGAAAATATTTAACCCAGTTTACCGCGAAAAACGCCCAACATAAAAACGGGCGACCGATTGGCTGCGTAATGGCTTCAAAACGTGCAGATACCCCACACACTCGTGATGACAGTAAAACCCCCTCCTCTACATCTCCCCCGAATTCAGGGGAGACTTTGCTGCTGGCGCGTTTAAGCCCCCGCCCTGAATTCGGGGCGGGGGTTTGGGGCTGGGTGGGGTCACAGGGCAAACAGTGGCTTTATTCAACCCACGTATCTTCAAACGACGATCCCGCCGGTTAACCGGTCGCCCTGGATTTTGCGGTGATGCTGGCGAGACGATTAGTTCTTGCTGCCGCCGGCTTTCACCGGGATCAGGCGCGGCTGGGCTTCTTCGGCTTTGGGCAGCGTCAGCGTCAGCACGCCATCCTGGAAGCTGGCCTCGACCTTTGCCACGTTCACCGGCTGCGGCAGCCGGATGCTGCGGCTGAACTTGCCGTAGCGGCGCTCTTGCATCAGCACGCGCTGGCCTTCCTTCTGGACGGTCTGCTCCGGGATTTCGGCTTCGATGAGCAGGACACCATCCTGGAACTTGACGTTGATATGTTCTGCCGTCACGCCCGGCAGGTCGGTGGTCACGGTGTAGTCGCCGTCGGTTTCGTGGATGTCCAGCGCCAGGCTAAAAGCGCCCACGCCGGTTTCGCCCCAGCCGGGGCCAAGGCTGCGCAAGGTTTCGTTAAACATGCGATCCATCATATTCTGCATAGCGGCCATTTCACGAAGCGGGTTCCAGCGAACAATTGTACTCATGTTGATCTCCCTCTCATCAACTCACTTATCGTTTTAGGTTGATGCCTACAGCATAGGACAGCAACGTATGAGGAATTTAAACGCTGCGTAAAAAATTCGTAGGAGAAGGCCGGAAAACTCCATCGCACCGGGCTGTGGCCGGCGGCCTTCGCCTTTCCGTTGTATCATGGGCGTTTGAGGGTTAGAATCGCGGCCTGAGAAACAGCGGAGTGAATCGGTTTGACCTCAACCGCCCAGATCATTCGTAAGCGGCGCAGCCGGCGGGCGCGCCGGTTGGCGGCCCGCGCGCAGGGGCGCGTTTCGCTGCTGGCTTTCGGCCTGGTGGCGCTGCTGCTGGTGGTCGTGCCGCTGGGCGTGACGCTCGGCGGCGCAGTGCTGATTTACGCGCGTGCCGTGCGCGACCTGCCGCAGCCGCAGGAAAGCCTGTCGCTCGGCCCGGCTTCCGGCCCGACCGAACTTTACGACCGCTCCGGCGGCACGCTGCTGCTGGCCGCCCGCGACCCGCTGGAAGGCGGCCCGTCCTGGACGCCGCTGGCAAGCCTGCCGCCCTACGTGGCGCAGGCCACCCTCACTGCCGAAGACCCGGATTTTCTGGAAGCGTCCGGCTTCGGCTTTGTGCAGACTTTCGGCAAGCTGTGGCGCAATATCATGCTCGGCCCGCTGCCGCCGGATGCCACCCTGACCGGGCGGCTGGCGCGCAACGTGATCGCGCCGCTGCCGGAGCGCGTCGGCGTGGACGACATCGGGCGCGAGATCGCCCTGGTGGCGGAAATTCACCGCCGCTACACGTCGCAGGAAATCCTCGAATGGCACCTCAATACCAACTACTACGGCAGCGACGCCTACGGCATCGAAGCCGCCGCCCGCGTTTACCTGGGCAAAAGCGCGGCGGAACTGTCGCTGGACGAGGCCGCGCTGCTGGCGGCCATCCCGCTCGCGCCGCAGTACAACCCGTTCGACAACGAAACGGCGGCGCGCGGACGCCAGCTTGACCTGCTGCGCGCCATGCGGGCGGCGGAACAGATAACCGGCGAGCAGTTCGAGGCCGCCGCCGCCACGCTCACGCCGCTACAAGCCGGCGTGGAAACCTCGCTGCGGGTCGCGCCGGAATTCGCGGCTTACGCCCGGCGGCAGGCCGAAACCATCCTGGACGATCTGGGGCGCGACGGCGCGCGGCTGGTGGCGCAGGGCGGCCTGCGTATCACCACCACGCTCGATCTCGACCTGTATTATCAGGCCGAATGCGCCCTGCGCACGCATCTGGCGCGGCTGAACGGCCAGGCGGTTTCGCCGCTGGCGCTGGACGGCCAGCCCTGCCAGAGCGCGGCCTACCTGCCGCAAACGCTGCCGGTCGAGTCGCCGCCGGACGCCGGGGCGCTGGTGGTGCTGGACGTGGCGACCGGCGAACTGAAGGCGCTGGTCGGCGCGGCCACCGCATTGGCTCATCCGCCGGGGCCGACTTTACAGCCGTTCGTCTATTTCGAGGCTTTTCGCAGCGGCCTGTACACCCCGGCGACGATGGTATTGGACATCCCGCACACCTTCCCCGGCGCGGCGGAAGGGTTGATCTACACGCCGCAGAACCCGGACGGCCTGTTTCGCGGGCCGCTCAATCTGCGCGACGCCATGAGCGCCGGGCTGCTGCCCCCGGCGGCGCAGGTCGCCCGCAGCCAGGGACTTGATAACATTCTGCGGATCGCTCACCGCATCGGCCTCAACAGCCTGGGCGAAGATGGCCGCTATGACCTGTCGCTGCTGGAACGCGGCGGGCAGGTATCGGTGCTGGACATGACCTACGCCTATTCGGTGTTCGCCGCTCTGGGCGATATGCGCGGCATCCCGGTGGAGCCGACTGGGCGCGGCTTCCGCCAGCGAAACCCGGTCGCCGTCCTCAAAATCGAAGATGCGGCGGGCAGCCTGCTGTGGGAATACACGCCGGAAACCGCCGAACTGAACCGCGTCGGCGTCTTTCCGCCCGGCATCGGCTATCTCATCAACGACGTGCTGGCCGACAGCACCAACCGCCGGCGCACCCTGGGCGAAGGCAACAGCGTGGAACTCAACCGCCCCGCTGCCATCGTCGGTGGGATGGCGGGCGACGATACCGGCAGTTGGGCGGTCGGGTACACGCCGCAGATCACCGCCGGACTGCACCTGGGGCGCGGCGACGGCGCGCCGATGACGCTGGGCGATCTGGGGCTGGCCGGTGCGCCGTCCGTTTGGCAGGCGGTGATGGCCTACGTCCACGACCGCGATGCCCTGCCGCCGGTCGAATGGACGCGCCCGGCAGACATCGTCGAGCAGGCTGTCTGCGTGCGTTCCGGCCTGCTGCCCAACGACGCCTGCCCGCAGCGCAACGAAATCTTTCTGGAACAGTTCGTCCCGGCGCAGACCGACACCTACTGGCAGACCGTTCAGCTGAACAGCCAGACCGGCCAGCGCGCGACCGCCAGCACCCCCGCCGAACTGCGCAGCGATACGCTCTTTTTCATCCCCCCGCCGGAAGCCGCCGACTGGTGGCGCGCCAATAATATGCCCCTGCCACCCGACGAGTACGATACCGTCAGCCGACCGGAACTGTTCAGTTCGGTGCAGATTTTACAGCCGCAGCCGTTCGCTTACGTCGGCGGCGTGGTGGATATTCGCGGCACGCTCGACCCGACCGACATGCAGTTTTACCAGCTTGCCTACGGCCAGGGGCCGAACCCCGCCGAATGGATTCAGATCGGTGAGCGGCAGACGACCTTCCAGCGCGGGGCCAGCCTGGGCCAGTGGAACACCGCCGGCCTGAGCGGGCTGTATAACATCCTGCTCACGGTCGTCCGGGGCGACAACACCCGCGAATCGCGCAGCGTGCCGGTCACGGTGGACAACACGCCGCCGGTCGTCACCCTCAGCGCGGGCGACCCTGGCCGCGTTTATCGTTGGCCGGCGGACGCCGCCGTGACGCTGACCGCCGATGCGCAGGACGATTACGCCATCAGCCGGGTGGAGTTTTACCACCAGAACCAGCTTCTGGGCGCGGACGAATCCTGGCCTTACGGCTTCGAGTGGGACATCACCCGCACCGGCATCGAACTGTTCCGCGCCGTCGTTTACGACGCGGTAGGCAACCAGGCCGGCAGCGAAATCACGGTCGAAATCGTGCGGGCTGCGCCTTGACAAAATAGAACTTATGTTCTATCCTGAACCTCATCTCAGTTAACAATCCGCGTAGAAAATCGTTCGAGTTTTGTTTTCGTTCGTTCTTTCGTTCAGTTCCTTGTTGTACAATTGATTGGCAATGTTTTGCCAATGGAGAGTCTATGGCTGTTAAAACCCGGTCGCGCCGCCGTGCGCCCCGGCGGTCGCTGCCGCCTGTGATCGCCGACCACCTGCCGGTGTGGCTTCTGCTGGCGGCGGTGATGAGCATCCTGTTCCCGAACGCGCTGCCGGTGATGCTGAACGCCGCCGGGCAGGTCATCAGCCGCGTGCCGGAATGGGTGGGCAGCCTGTTCGCCGGGCCGTCGCCGATTGCGCCCCTGTTCACCGACGAAATAGACCATTGGGCGCGCGACATCGGGCGCTGGGCCGAGGAGCATGAACTGGAACCGAACCTGCTGGCGACGGTCATGCAGATCGAATCGTGCGGGCATCCCACCATCAGCAGCTACGTCGGGGCGCAGGGGTTGTTCCAGGTGATGCCCTTTCACTTCACCGCCGGCGAAAACCAGCTTGACCCCGACACCAACGCCCGGCGCGGCGCGGCTTACCTCAAGTGGTGTGTGGACTACAGCGGCGGTGACGTGGGTTTAACGCTGGCCTGTTACAACGGCGGGCCGTCGGTGGTCAAAAAGCCCTTCGCCGCCTGGAGCAGCGAAACGCAGCGGTACTACCGCTGGGGGACGGGCATCTATGCCGACGCCCTCGCCAACCAATCCCGCAGCGACACGCTCGACCGCTGGCTGGCGGCGGGCGGCGGCGGCCTGTGCGACATGGCCGCCGGTGAGCTGGGGCTGTGAAAATTCCTTGGCTGCCCGGTTGCCTGATTGTCCGCCTTTCGGGTAAAGTAGAAGACAAAAGCGCGTATCGTTCCGGCGGACAATCAGCCTATGGCCTTTCAATATTCCTGCTTCATCAGCTACCGGCACGTGCAGTACGACCTGGGCAGCCGCTTTCTGGAAAAATTCCTGGAAGCCCTCAAAAGCCATATCGAACTGGAAATCGAACTGGACGGCGTGCCGTCCGACGAACAGATTTACATTGATCGTGAACGGCTGAAGGGCGGCTATCTGTTCAACAACGCGCTGGCGGACGCGCTCTGCCGCAGCGTATGTATGATCGTCATCTTCACGCCCACTTACTTCAGCAAACAAAAGACCTACTGCGCCCGCGAATTCCTGGCGATGAAAAAGCTGGAAGAAAAACGGCTGAAGCAGATGGGCGACCGCAAGATGGGACTCATCATCCCCATCGTGCTGAAGGGCTTCGATGCCCTGCCGCCGGAGATCAAACAGGAGCGGCAGTGTTACGATTTTTCCGACTATTCGCTGGCGACGCCGGACATCCTCACCCACCCGGTTTATAACAGGCAGGTAGCCGAAATCGCCAGTTACATCCGGGAAGTGCATGAACGGCTGACAGACATCGGCGCGGACTGGTGCGCCGAATGTCCGCAATACACCCTGCCCAGCGATGAAGAAGTGCAGCCGTTTCTGGAGCAGTTGGTCGCCAAACCGCACCGCCAGCTATTCCCCTTCAGGACGGAAACCCATGCCGCTTGAAAAACCCGGCCAGATCATCACCTTTTATTCGTACAAAGGCGGCACCGGGCGCTCGATGACGCTGGCGAATGTGGCCTGCCTGCTGGCCCAGCGGGAAAAAGCCGCGTCGGTGCTGATGATTGACTGGGACATGGAAGCGCCGGGGCTGCACCGCTACTTTCAGGGCCGCGTGAGCAGAGCCTTCCCCATCGCCGCCACCCGCGAAAACGACTTCAACGCCCAACCCGGCCTGATAGACCTGTTCGTCGAACTCCGGCAGGCCGCCGCCGATTTCGATCCGAATGACGAACCGGAAGCCGAAACGATAGACGCGCTGTTCGACAGGCTGGACTTCAGCCGTTACATCGTGCCAACCGACATTCCGGCGCTGCACCTGCTCAAAGCCGGGCGCTTTGACGAAACCTATGCCGGGCGCGTCAACGGCTTCCAGTGGGACAGCCTGTTCGAGCAGTCGCCCTGGTTATTTCCGGCGCTGGCCGGCTGGCTGTCGCGCCACTACGAATACGTGCTGGTCGACTCGCGCACCGGCATCACCGACACCAGCGGCATCTGCACCATGCTGCTGCCGGAAAAACTGGTGGTGGTTTTTACACCCAACCGCCAGAGTCTCACCGGCATCATTGACAGCCTCGTGCCGCAGGCGCTGGCCTACCGCCGCAATTCTGACGACCTGCGCCCGCTGGTGGTCTACCCGCTGCCGTCGCGCATCGAACTGGCCGAAAACGATCTGCGCCTGATCTGGCGCGAAGGCGACCCCACCCAGGGTATCGAGGGCTATCAGCCGGCCTTCGAGCGCCTGTTCACCCAGGTCTACAACCTGCCGGAGTGCGATCTCCAGCAGTATTTCGATAAAGTCCAGATTCAGCATGTGCCGCGTTACGCCTACGGCGAGCAGATTGCGGTGCTGGCCGAAAGCCGCACCGACCGCCTTTCGCTGGCCCAGGCGTATGAAGCCTTTTTGCAGCGGCTTCTCAGCCCTATCGGCCCGTGGGAGATCGTCGTCACGCCGGAGCTGCGAACGCTGGCGCGGCGCTTCCAGGAAACCGAAACGCGGGTGCGCGAACTGCGCGACCAGTATCGGGACGGCCAGCTCGACCGGGAGACCTTCGAGGCTGAACTGCGCCAGTTGATGATCCTGGACGACGATAACACCTGGTGGATGATGGGCGTCGAAACCGATAAGTGGTATCGCTTCCAGGGGAATGAGTGGGAGCCGGCCACACCGCTCGCCCTGCGTTTTGTGGGCGAAAGCGCGGCGCAGAGTGCGCTCCAGGCGGGCGAAACACTGCCTAAAGAAGAAACCGGAACATCACCGGCGCTGCCTTATCTGGACTCCGGCACGACCGTCGGCTCAGCGCCCTACCTCGACCCGGCGGAATACGCCCGCCGCCAGCTTGAGCGGCTCTCGGAGGACGAAGCGGCGCTGCCCTCTACCTTCCCGTCTGCGCAGCGCCAGCCTTCCCTGGACGAAGCGACCGTCCCGGCTTACGGCGAGCATCCTTATACCGACGCGCCGCCGGCCTATGACACCGGCCCCTGGCACGCGCCAACCTCGCCACGCTCCGCTGCCCGGCAGGCCGGCCCGCGCGCGAACCGGCTGCGGCTGGCGTTGGTCGCAGCAGGCGTGATCCTGGTGGGGATAGTGGCGCTTGTGCTGCTGAACCGGGCGAGCGTGCAGAACAGCGAACTCGGACAAACGGCCACCGCCGTCGTCGCAGTGAACCAGACGATTGAAGCGCAGTTGGCCGCCAGCCAGACGGCCTTCGCCCAGGCGACCGATACCTCCACACCGACGACGACCGGTACGCCGACCCGCACTACAACGCCGACCGATACGCCCACGCCCACCCCGGCCACGCCAATCGTGCAGCCGGCGCGCAGCATCGCCGCCCGCAGCGGGCCGGGGGCGCAGTACCCAATCGTAGCGACCCTGGGCGCAGAAAGCATATTCCCTATCGTGGGTATCAGCGAGGATGGCGCGTGGTACAACATCCTGCTGCCGGACGCCGCGCTGGCCTGGATCGCCAATTCCGGCGCGCTGGTGAACGCCTACGGCGATCTGCGCGACGTGCCGCTGGCCTTCGCGCCGACCGATACGCCCACCTGGACGCCGACGCCGACGCCGAACAGCACAGCTACACCGACCAGCACCACCATACCGACCGATACCGTGACGCCAACGCCGGATTTACGCGGGACGCTGGAAGCCGCGTCCACTGTATCGCCGTCCGAGACGTTTACGCTTGACCTGGGTTTCGATCTGTACCTCTTGATGGAAGCCGACTTGTTCACGGTGTTTATCGTTTCGCCGCGCCCGGTGGCGCTCGACCGGTTTTCTTTACGAGTGGTGAATGAAACCGGCGAACCGCAGATCATTCAGGTCGCCAACGACTTCGACGTGTTGGCGCTCACCGGCAGCATGGGCGACCCCGGCGCGTGTTTCGTCTACCGTTTTGTCGGCAGCAGCGCGCCGCTTCCCGCCGTCTGCGACGATATGCAGAAGGTGTTTCGCCGCGATGTCACGCCGGCGGATGCCTTCTGGGTGAATTCCACTGCCGGCCAGCTGAGGAGCGTGGCGGTCTACTGGGATTCAGAATACGTCAATATCTGCCCCGGCTTGACCGGCCAGGGGTGCTGGGTGAATCTGCCCCCCGGCGCGGACATTCGCCGACCTGCTGCCACGTCCACGCCTCCGGCATCGGGTTAATGCTCAGACCGGCAGCACGAAGGTGAACACCGTCCGGTCGGCCTGCTGTTCGACGCGGATCGTGCCGCCGTGCAGCCGCACAAGCTGGCGGCTGATCGCCAGCCCCAGGCCGCTGCCGCTGGTATCGCGCTGCTGGTCGGCGCGCCAGAAGCGGTCGAAGACGTGTTCGGCATAAGCGGGCGGCAGGTGGCCGGTGTTCGCCACCTTGAAAGCGATTCCCCCGGCTGTGGACGAGGCTTTCAGCCAGATATGGCCGCCCGGTTCGGTATGGCGCAGCGCGTTGGTCAGCAGGTTATCCACCACCTGCCGGATACGGCCGGCGTCCACCAACAGCGGCGGCAGCCCGGTTTCAACTTCGTGATGCAGCGTGATTCCGGCGTCCTGCGCCAGCGGCTCAAAACGCGCGACCGCCTGCTCCACCAGTTCGGCGGCCATTATCCGCGACGGCGAGAGCGACAGCCGCCCGGCTTCGGCCTGGGTGAGCAGCCGCAGGTCTTCCACCAGCCGCGCCAAGTGAACGGTCTGATCATAAGCGACCGCCAGATGCGCGCCGTCTATCGGGTACAGGCCGTCCATCATGGCTTCCAGGTGGCCGCGCAGCACGCTGACCGGCGTCCGCAGTTCGTGCGCTACGTCGGCAGCGATGCCCTGCCGCTGCTGCTCTTTCCGCTCCAACTGGCGCGACATGGCGTTAAAGGCTTCCGCAAGCTGGTCGGTCTCCGTCGTCCCGTGAATTTTCACCTGCCGCCCCAGTTGGCCGGTCGCCAGGTCGCGGGTGGCGGCGGTTAACAGCTTCAACGGGCGGGCCAGCACCCAGGCCAGCAGTCCGCCTGCTACCAGCGCCACAGCCGTCGCGCCCAGAGCAGCGGTGATAAGCTGCCGGCTCATCTGCGTCAGAAAGGCGCTTTCCGCCGCGCCCCAGATTTCGTCGCCGGGCGTCTGCCGGTACAACCAGCCGACCCGTTCGCCGTTGACCCTGAGCGCATGAGCCTGCGCCAGCGCGTCGGCGGGCAGCAGCGTATCCAGCAGCGCCGAGTCGGTGGCGGCCACAACCCGGCCTGTGTCGTCGGCGATCAGGATTTGCGCGCCGCGCCGGTCGGCGCTGCCCTGCCCCTGTCCCTGCCCGGTCAGGATTTCTTCAACTCCCATCCACGAACCGCTGCGGGCATAATACGCCTCCAGGCGGCTGATCTGCTGGGCGCTGAACGTGCCGGACTCCCGCTGGTTTACGTACAGGCGGAAACCCGCTTCGGTGGCGTTCTGCACCACCAGCACGACCAGCCCCAGCCCCAGCCAGACCACAAACACAAACGCCAGCGAAACGCGAATCCACAGCCGGTTCACGCTTCGCCTCGCATCCGGTAGCCAACGCCGAACACGGTTTCGATGTAACGCGGCTCGCGCGGGTCGTCTTCGATCTTGGCGCGCAGATTTTTGATATGCACGTCAATGGCGCGTTCGAAGGCAGCGTACCCTTGCAGGCGTTCCAGCAGTTCGTTACGGGTGAAAACGCGGTTTGGCCGCGCGATCAGAATCGCCAGCAGTTCAAACTCGCTGGGCGTCAGGTCAATACGCACGTCATTACGGGTCACAAGGCGCGTTTCGGCGTTCAGTTCCAGGTCGGCCACGCGCCAGACAGCCGCCGGGGCGGTCAGGTCGCCATAGGTGCGGCGCAGCAGCGCTCGAACGCGCGCCACCAGTACGCGCGGGCTGAACGGTTTGGTGACGTATTCGTCCGCGCCGATCTCCAGCCCGGTCACCTGGTCAATGTCATCCACGCGCGCCGTCAGGAACAGCAGCGGCACATGGCTTTCCTTGCGGATTAACCGCGCCGTTTGCCAGCCGTCCATCTCCGGCATCATCACATCCAGGATCACCAGGTTGGGCTGCTCGTGGCGAAAGACGAACAATGCTTCGCGCCCGGTTTTGGCCGTCACCACCTGGAAGCCAGCCTCCACCAGATAGGCGCGCACCGTATCCAGGATGCCCTGTTCATCGTCGGCGATCAGAATTTTATGCGCCATACGGGGCTTCTCCTATCCTTGCGACATCCTCATTTTACAGCAGGCGGCGCGCGCATCGGCAGTTCTGCCGCGCCTGGCACACAATCCATTTGCGGTGAAAGAGAATGTGGGTGAAAACCAGCGCGCTCATGGCCGCCCCGGTCAGGCCATGCAGCCAGGCGAACGAATCGCCCGTCGGCAAGCCGCCCCCGGTAAGCAGGCCGGCCCACAGCGGCAGGCCGGAAACCAGCGCCACCACAAACACGATGGCAATAATCACATCCAATATCAGGTTGGTTCGGGGTTTCATCGTCAAAATCCTTTCACATAGACCTACTGTGCGGCAATCACCGGCGCGGTCGCTTCCAGGCTGCGCAGGTAAGCGGTGATGGCGGCGATGTCGGCTTCGGTCAGGTAGCCGCCCCAGGCCGGCATGGATGTGCCGGTCACGCCCAGCGAAATGATCTGCTGGATGGCGGCATCCGGCGTCTGGCTGAGGAACGTCCGGTTATTCAGCGCGGGCGCCAGCCGCGTGCCAAAACCCGTCGCGCCATGACACTGCGTACACAGCAGGCTGTACAGGCGCTGGCCGCTGGCGACGGCTTCGGGACTCATGTCCACCGGCGCGGCTTCAATAACCGGCATCTGAACGCCCGACTGCATGACTTCATCCCAGCGCCGGATGAGCGCCACCACATCGGCGATCTGTGTTTCATCCAGGGCGCCGTCCCAGGAAGCCATCAGTGTCCCCGGCACGCCCTGGGTAATCACGCGGGTCAGATCGTCGTCGGTCAGCCGGGCGCGTTGTTCCGCGCTGTTCAGCGCCGGGGCCAGCGACGAGCCTTCGCCGTTCGCGCCATGACAGGCGGCGCAGTTTTCGGCATAGGTGGTCAGGCCGTTCGCCAGCGCATCGCCCGCCGGGAGCGCCTGCACCAGCGCCAGCGTTTCCGGCGGCACTTCCATCACGATAATTTCCGGCGGCGTCAGCCCCAGTTCGGCCACCCGCGCCGCGACCGTATCCCACGTCCCGGCCTGAATCATCACCGCCAGGCTGTTGATCTGCATCTGCGTCAGGATGCCGCCTTCATCCACGCCAAAGGCGGCCATCGCCGTGTTGTAACGCCCGCGTTCGATGATGCGGTAGAGCGTTTCGGCGTCCATGCCCTGCACCCCCTCGCTGGCAAGCGGCGGGTAAGCGGCCAGCCCTTCGCCGGACGCGCCGTGACAGGCGACGCAGTTCTGCGCATACAAATCCGTTCCCTCGATCACTGCCGCCGCCCGAACAGCTTCGGCAGCCGCCACCTGCCGCGCCGGTTCGCGCAAGGCCGCGATGCCCAATGCCGCCAGAATCAGCAGCGTTCCCAGAAATCCCAACCAGGTCATATAACGAGTCATGGTTCATCCTCGACTACAGTTGTCAGCTGCCGGCCATCAGTTACCGGTCATCAGACTGTGTTGACCTTTGACACACTGCCGGACTTTTCGGCACACGCAGGGCGCATAAACCTCCCCGCGAAATTCCCGCTGAGCAGCAAGCGCGGTTTTTCACCCCTCCCTGAATTCGGGGAGGGGCCAGGGGTGGGGTTAACAGTGCTTGCAGGCACGCTCTAATCGCCGGCTTCATGCGTACACCAGGTCGGCGGGGTCGGTGCGGTCGCGCTGAATCGGCGCGCCGGTATCCACCCTCACCATGCCGTCCACAATCGTCACCGAAAAACGATCCAGCGGGCGCGGCGCGGGCGGGTTTAACACCTGGCCGTCGCGTTCAAAGGCCGAAGCATGGCAGGGACAGATGAACTTCTGCTCGGCCTGATTCCAGGGGACGGCGCAGCCCAGGTGGGTGCATTTGCGGTACAGCGCCAGGAAACCGCCATCCTCAAACCGCACCAGGTAAAACCGCCCGGCGTTAAAGGGCGTCACGCTGCCCGGCGGGAAATCGTCCACCGCGCCGACATCAAACACCCCGCCGAACTGACCTTCCACCGTGCGCGGCGAGAAAAAGCTGAGTGCCACCCCGCCCGCTTCGACCAGGGCCAGCAGCCCCGCCGCGCCCCAGGCCAGTCTGAGAAAATCGCGCCGCGATACACTTTCGTTTGTCGTGGATGATTGTTTAACGTCGCTCATGCCAGCGTCTCCCAGGGCCACATCAGGGCCATGCCTTGGCCGCGAAAGGCGATGCCGATCACGGTCAGTACTACAAACGCCGTCACCAGCAGGACAAACACGCTCTGCCGGCTCTCGCAGGCGGTGGCCTTAAACACACGTTTGACGATTTCGTAATAAACGATCAGCAGCAGCAGCAGCGCCGCCAGCGGAATCCAGCCGTTGCTGATGAGCATCGGCAGGCTGGGCATCAGCCCCGGCAGATCAAGGGCGTATTCGTCCAGCAGCACCAGCGCGGGCGTGGCGATCAGACCCGTGAGCGCGCCGACCAGCGCCATCCGCCGCCCCTTCAACGACCGGAACCAGACGCCCTCGGCGCTCAGGTCGAACCGCTGATAAGGCAGAATCGCCAGCGCGCCCAGCGCCAGCGCCGGGATGATGATCGCGCCAAAAACGGGGTGGAAGTGCAGCAGAAGCTCTTGCAGCCCCATGAAGTACCAGGCCGCTTTGGCCGGGTTCGGGCTGTGATCGGGGTTGGCGGCGGCCTCCAGCGGCGCGTTCACCCACACCGACCACATCAGGATCAGGCCGGTCATCACCAGCGCGAATACCAGTTCCCGTGAAACCAGATGCGGCAGGGTGGTCACTTTTTCGATCTGCGTGCTGCCCGCCCCGCCGTCGTCAATCCTGCCGTCCAGACGGCGCGGCACGCTTAAAGTATCCTTACGCACGCGCCAGATGTGGAACGAAACGATGCCCATCAGCGCCAGCGGAATGATGGCGACGTGCAGGCCGTAGAAATTGGTCAGCGTGGCTGCGCCGACTTCCGGGCCGCCGAGCAGGAAGTTCCGCAGCGGCTCGCCGATCAGCGGCACGTAGCTGAGCAGGCTGGAGCCGACCGTCACCGCCCAGTAGGCCAGTTGATCCCAGGGCAGCAGGTAGCCGGTGAAGTTGGCCGCCACCACCAGCAGCAGCAGGCCCAGCCCCAGCACCCAGTTAAACTCGCGCGGGGTGCGGAAGCCGCCGGTGAAAAACACCCGCAGCAGATGCAGGAAGGCGGTAATCACCAGCAGATTGCCGCTCCAGTGGTGCAGGTTGCGGATAAGCTGGCCGTACCATACTTCGGTTTGCAGCCTGAGCATGTCCAGGTAGGCAGTTTCCGGCGCGGGCGTATATTCAAACAGCAGCAGCACGCCGGTCACGGCCAGGATCATCACCAGCAGCAGCGCCAGCCCACCCAGCCCCCAGGTGTAGGTGAACTTGAGCGTGGGGCGGGCGACTTTGCTGGGGTGCAGGTGCAGCACCAGGTTGTTCATCACCACGCGCATCCGCCCGCGATCATCGGGCGGCGGCAGTTCGTCCCGCTGAATAGACTCCCATATCCGCTGCGGCAGATGTTCCGGTCGGGGGTCGGGGTTTTCGGTCATCTCGGCTTCACCTCGTCTCGTCATCCGGCCAGAAAACTAACTGCGCCCGCCGCGCCACTGGCGGCCCTGCCCGCTGCCCTGCGCCTTGTCGGGAGCGGCGGTGGCCGCCGCCCCACCATTCCCGTTACCATTACCATTGCCGTTTCGCCCAGGGCCGCCCCATAAAGGCCGTCCGTTGGGGTCGCGCAGCAGGATGCGTTCGCCGGTGGCGGTTTTGGTGATCTGCCCGGTCTGGAACTGGTCGCCCTGCCAGAAGCCCATCGCGGAAACCGCGTCACCCACCGCGAACGTCACCGCCTGGCTTGTCCAGAAGTCCGCGCGACCGAATTGCAGCGTATAGATCTGGCCGTCTTCCGCCTGCATGGTCAGGCCGTTATTCGTCACCGCCGTGACCACGCCATTCAGCGTCACCCAGGACTCCATCGGGATGAGCGTTTCGTTCGCGCCGCCGGCACCGTCGCCGCCCTGCCCGCCGTTCCCACCCGACCAGAGCGGCTGGCCGGCCTCATCGCGCATGACAATCTGCGCGCCGTCGGCGGTCGTCAGCGTCCCGGTGTGGTACTGCTCGCCGTTAAAAAAGCCGCTGATCGTGACGGTATCGCCCACAGCCAGCGTCACGCCCTGGCTCTGCCAGTAAGCCGTCGGCCCCAGTTCCACAAATATCTGGCTGCCATCGGCCAGCGCCAGCGTCAGCCCTACGCCATCCAGCGCTGCGATCTGCCCGCTGCCCGTCCAGGGGTCGCCCACCTGGCTGGCGGACTGCTGAAGCTGAACCGGCCCGGTGCCATCACCTGCGCCGGGGATCGGCTGCGGCTCAATCGTCGCTTCAATCGTGGGTTCAATCGTCGCTGCCCGTGCAACCAAGGCTTGCGTATCGCTGGCCGCCGTCTGGCTGTCCAGCAGCGCCACGCCGATCGCGCCGATCAGGGTTAAGGCCAGTGCAGCCAGAACGATTTTTTTCAACATGAGCCTGCTCCTTCACTCCGTTTCCAACAATCTGGCCGTAGTATGCAGCAGACTTGTGTAGGAGTTATGAAGGCGCGGTGTCGGGGTTGTGTGTTCCGGTGGGGGTTACGAGAGGGAAATTGGGTGGGGGCGGATCAGCGCCCGCCCCACCGGTCCCAATGCACGATTTCATCCAGCGGCCTGCGCCCGCCGGGACGCGGCGGACGGGGCGCGGCGGCCTCTGCCGTTGGATAGCCGAATGAAATGGCGATCCGCAAATGCCATTCCGGCGGAAAGCCCAGGATGTCCCGCGCCCGCTCCGGCTCGTAAATCGAAGCCAGGCACGACCCGACACCCAGTTCCCAGGCGGCAAGCTGCATATAGGCGGCGGCCTGCCCGGCGTCGAACATGGTCTGGAATTTTGCGTCCGGGTTCGGCGTGAGGATGGCGACGCCCAGCGCCGCCCCGGCCAGATGGCCGGCCCATTGGCCGGTTCCGGCGAGCGCCTCCAGTACCGCCCGGTCGCGGACGGCGATGAACTGCCAGGGCTGCGTGTTTTTCGAGGACTGCGACAGCCGCCCGGCATTAAGGATTTGCCGCACAACCTCATCCGGCAGCGGTCGCGGCTCAAACTGGCGTATCGCGCGTTTGGCGCGGATGGCCTGGTAGACGTTCATAGTGCAGTCTTTAGTCGTTAGCTTTTAGTCGAAAGACGAAACGAAATGATCTGTTGTTTTCAGAACCATCGCTGTGCCGGTGGGCCTGCGGGGCTTACTGCCGCCGCGCCACCAGCCCGATTATCAGGATTAATACTACCGCGCCGACGAAGGCCACGATCAGATCGGCCAGCGAAAATGTGAAGGTCGGCAGGCCGCTGATGTGGATGTTCAGCAGTTGGAATAACACCCCGCCGAGCAGCGCGCCCAACAGGCCGACCACGATATTGCCGATTGTGCCAAACCCCCGGCGGCGCACCAGCAGCCCGGCCAGATAACCCGCCAGCGCCCCGGTGATGAGCCAGACGATCAACTGCCCGATTTCGATCCTCATCCCGTACCTCCTGTACTGAATAGAACAAGGCAGGCCGGATTATAACCAGAATCGCCGCCGCAAACCGCTCATCTGCCAATCACCGGGCCGGAAGTCACTCGCCTTTGGATTTTTCGTACTTGACCAGGCCGCCCACTTCCCAGGTATCCACGATGGCGAAGATGGTCGCGTCGGCAGGGCGGTTGTCGGTGGCCGGGGTCTGCCGAGCGCTGCTCCCGCTGGCGTACAGCACGATTTCACCCTCGCCCGCGCCAACTGCATCGAAGGCTACCACGTAGCTCCCTTTCGTCTGGCCGTCCAGGTCAAGTGGCTGGAGAATCAGCATCTTTAAACCATCGGTGCGTTCGCTCTTGGCGCTCGCCACCACCGTACCGATAACCATTGCCAGCAGCATGAACACGCTCCCTCAAAAGATAAAGAGGCCATGAGAAGCCCCATGACCTTCATCTTCATGAATAAAATGCCGTTGGAAAAACGCCTAGTTTCCTTTGGCGTTCTGCATGGCAGACTGGCCTTCTTCGACGCGCCCCAGCGGCATGACCGCATCCACGTTGACATGCGGACGAGGAATAACGTGAACCGCCACAATTTCCCCGACCTTCTCGGCACTGCGGACGCCGGCTTCAACCGCTGCTTTCACCGCCGCCACGTCGCCGCGCACGACGGCTGTCACAAAGCCGCCGCCGGTTTTTTCGTAGGTGACGAGTTCGACCCGCGCCGCTTTCACCATCGCATCGGCGGCTTCCACCAGCGCCGCGAAGGATTTTGTTTCAATCATACCGAGTGCTTCTGCCATTCTTTGCTCCTTAGTTGTTGATGACCAGCCGGTGGCGGATCAACCCCGGCCAGATGATGATAACGGGCTTCGATGGTTAAACAGTGTTCAGTTTTCGATCAGCCGGTAGAGCAGACGGGTTACCGCCGTCGTCGTAAAACTATACACCCAGAACCCAATCAGCCGCCACAAATGCTGTGGGCGGGAATACGCTGCCGGCCCAGGGCGCAGCCCCGCCAGCGCCACACCGATTGTATCACCCAACCACAGCCGCAGACCATAAAAAAAGCCCCCGGCCAGGTCACGAGCGCGGGTGGTGGTGCGCGTGCCGCCGTAAGTGATTCCCATCACCACACCCAACAGCACCGGCACGGCGTCGTCCAGCCGGCGGCGCATGTCGGCATCCGGCGTTTCACCGGCCAATCGCTCGTAACCGACGCGCCCCAGCGCCGCCGGAGCGGATTCGCCCATCTGGTAAACGCGCCCGGCCAGCGCAATAGAGCGCGCCGGGTTGATGTCCGGGTGAGCGGGGTTGGCTTCCGGCGGAAAAACCGCCGGGGCGATTTGTCGCCAGTACAGGCGCAGCGCATAAGCGCCCGCCAGCCCACCAATAACCCCAGCCAGCGCGCCCTTCCAGCGCACGGGGCGACCTTCATCGGGGAATATCCATTCTTGCAGTCTGGTCATCACATAATTCTCGCAGGGTCAGAAGGCCTATTGTACCGCAAAACTGGCCGCTCGTTTAGCATCCGTTAGCTCTCAAACACCGTGCTTTTACAGCGCCACGCCTTTTACGGTTTTGCCCAACCGCATCCGGGCGAGACCATTATCATAACGATCTAAACCTCAAACACCGCACTTACAGGCATCTCGAAGCCGGGCAGCACCTCGCCACCTGTCAGTGCTTCGCCTTCGCCCAGCACGTATTCGTCATCCGGTGTATACACTTCGATGACGCGCTGATCGGGGAACACCAGCCACACCATGCGCGCGCCGTTCGCCAGGTAAAAGCGCGCTTTGTCGCGCATCTGACGAAACGTATCATCCGGTGACTTCACTTCAACGGCCAGATCAGGCAAACCCGGCACCGGCCCTTCTTCAGTTACCGGGCGGGAAAGATCGCTCATATAGGAAATGTCCGGGATCAGGTCGTTCAGGTTATCGCCGTGCGGACGGTAGCGCGCCTCAACCGCCACGCGCCCCAGGCCGCGCGCCTTCACCAGGGCGCGCATTTCCGCCCCAATGTTGAGGGTAATGATGCCGTGTTTCTGGGTTGGCACTTTTTCGACGACCTCTCCGTTAATGAGTTCAAAGCGCCGGTCACGGTTCGCCGGCTGGCGGATAAACGCCTCAAAGTCGTCTGCCGTATACACCTTCTTCTGAACGACCATCTCAGTACCCTTTACTGCTGCCTCCCACCTGTTCACCCCGCGCTTCCTGCATGATCGCCACGCCCGCGCTGGCGCCGATGCGCGTCGCCCCGGCCTTGACCATCGCCTGCGCGTCCTGGTAGTTCCGCACGCCGCCGGAAGCCTTCACACCGATGTCCGGCCCGACCACCTTTCGCATGAGCGCCACGTCGGCAGCCGTCGCGCCGCCGCCGCCAAAGCCGGTACTGGTCTTGACGAAATCCGCCCCGGCCATCCGGGCGATCTGGCAGGCGATCACTTTTTCTTCGTCGTTCAGCTTGGAGGTTTCCAGGATGACCTTACACAAAACGCTGTGGGCGTGGCAGGTGGCGACGACCGTTTTGATGTCGTTGTGCAGCCCTTTCAGGTCACGGCTTTTGAGCAGGCCAATATTCAGCGCCATGTCTATCTCGCGCGCGCCGTTCTGGATGGCAAGCTGCGCCTCGTAGGCTTTCACCTCTGCCGGGGATGCGCCCAGCGGAAAACCGACGACGGTGCAAACGGCCACATCGCTGCCTTTGAGCAGGTCGGCGCACAGCGGCACGTAGGCGCTGTTGACACACACCGATGCAAAGTGATAATCGCGCGCCTCGCGGCACAACTGCGCGATTTCCGCCGCGCTGGCGTCCGGCTTCAGCAGTGTATGGTCAATCAAACGGGCGATGCTCAGGTCGCGGGGGATGAACCCCAGGCCGGAAGAGACGCGCCCCGCGCCGCTGGCGACCACGTCCTTCACGCGGCTGCTGCATTCCCGCACACAGCGGCCATCCTGACAGTCGCAGACGCCCCCGCTGTGCGCGGCGGTGTCGCCCTTGCCCAGCCTGGCAACGACCTGTCTGGTGATTTCGTCTACGAGTTGTTCAAATTCGGCGTTTGTCAGTCGTCGGTTCATAATTGTTCCCGGCCCTGTTTGACCGTCCTGCCTTGATTTTGACTTGGCAATTGCTACGTTTATAGTACACTATTTGTGCAGGTATGCGCAGGAACATCCTTAGGTCGTCTTTGCGACGGCAGCTCCAGGTGAGTGGGATCCTAAGGCCTGGGACCTGCATCCGATCAAAATCCATAACCGACCGACACGAAGTCCTCTTATTCCCGGTATTTACGCTCCACCGCCATGATTTTATCTACCCGCTTGGCGTGCCGTCCCCCGGCGAACTCGGTTTTCAGCCAGGTTTCGACGATCTGTTTCGCCAGATTGCTGCCGATCAGCCCCGCGCCCAGAGTCAGCAGGTTGGCGTCGTTATGCTCGCGGCTGTTGACGGCGGTCGCGTGGTCGTAACACATGGCGGCACGCACGCCGGGGACTTTGTTCGCCACCATGCAGGAGCCGATGCCCGCGCCGTCAATCATGATGCCGCGCCAGGCGCGCCCGTCGGCGACCAACTGCGCCACCGCCAGCGCGAAGTCCGGGTAATCCACACTTTCCGGCCCGTTCGTGCCGCAGTCTATGGTGGTGTATTCGGCTTGCAGCCAGACTTTAAGCGTCTCTTTCAAGGCATAACCGCCGTGATCTGCGCCCAGCGCGATCACCCGATCATCCGGCGCGGGCTGCTGCGCGGCGGTGACGAGCCGCACCCGGCGGCTGAGCGCCGTGCTGCGCGCCAGCGGCGTCACCAGGGCATCCGGCGGGATTTCCAGCGTACTGCCTTCGGGGATTTCGTTCACGATCTCGGCGGTAATCATCGGGCGTGCGCCCAACTGCCGCCGCAGGGTGCGGGCGACCAAACGGCGGATGTCGTCGTCGTTTGCCATAATGTTCCTTCGTGCGTCTTTTGTGCCGGGGCAAATTCATCACCTGGCTGCGGTGTATTATACGCCGGGACGCCCACTCTGTCAGCTTTCGACTCGAATTTCACCCAGCAGCAAACGGCCATCCGGCGATCCATCCACCGGCAGGCGGTCGAACGAGCGCGCGTCGTACCAGCCCATGTATACCGGATAGACCCCCGGCCTATCCGGCATCATTAATTGAACTTCGTCGCGGACAGTGTAATCCGGCGGCCAGGTAGACGTAGGCAGCCGGTTCTGTCGGGGCTGGCCGTCGTATTGGGCTGCCGTCCGGCCATTTTCGTCCAGCAGATGAATGAACAGCGTATAGTCGGTTTGCAAGTCGGCCAGCGCCGTCCAGTAAAAAATCAGTGACAGGCTTTCGCCCGGTTCGGCCTGCGGCGGCAGTTCCAGGCCATGCAGCGAAAGCTGCCCGCCGAAGACGGCGAACCCTTCGACGGCGGCCTGTCCCCCCATATCAAATACGGCCAGCCGCTGCAAAGTGATCGCGTCCGCGTTCGCCGGCGCGGCCTGCACCGGGATCACCATCCGGCTGCTTTCGTCCTCGCCTTCTAGCCGGTAAACGCCCAGACGGATGTCGCCGCTGATTTCGCGCGGCGCGTCCTGCGGCAGTTTAAAGCCCAGGATTTCGGCGTAAATCTCGCCGGGCTGCCACGCTGACGTGCGCCGGGGCATGAAGCTGACCGCCCCGACAGGATGGTCAAACCCGGCGATGCGCTGGCCGTCCACGATGTAAGCCAGATAAAAGTTGTAATCCACCTCGACCGGGTTCAGCACTTCCCAGTAAAGCTGCACGACATAAGACCGCTGAAAATGCGTCCAGCCGCGTTCGGCAGCAGGCCAGTCCGGCAGCGTCCGCCAGCCGATCAACCGCAGCGCGCCGTCCCAGGTCACGCCCAGCGGGCGCAGATCATCGGGCAGTCCGGCCACCGGGCGCGTTTGCGGCAGGACATCCACCGCCGCGCGCAGCCCGGCCAGCGCCAGCAGCAGCGCCAGCGCCGGGGGCGCATACCGCCGCGCCAGATCACGCCAGCGCCGCGCTCGCGCCAGGTCGTAGAGCGCCACCGCCGCATAGGCCGAAGCCGCCACCAGCGGCGCAACCGCCGGCTGTTTGAGGCGGCCTTCCGCCCACAGCGGCATCACGCCGGCGAAAATCAGCAGGTGCAGCAGCGCGAAAAACAGCCCCAGCCGCCGGTTCTGGTAAAACATGGCGACCACACCCAGCCAGCCGAAAAAAGCCAGCGTGCGGAAATCCAGCGGCACGGCGCGCAGCAGCGGCGAAACCGCCTCGCCGCTCTGAAGATAATCCAGGTTATTGCCCGGCTCAAGCTCCGACCAGTACAGGCCGGTTTTGCGAATTTGCAGTTCGACAAAACGCAGCGGCTTCAGCCGGATGTCCGCCAGCAGCGCGTCCAGGTAATCGCCATCCACCGTCAGCATGGCCGGGTCGGTGCTGCGAACGCCGGTCGCGTCGCGGTTGTTGGCGCGGTATACTTCGTTCAGGCCGGTGGATGTCACCAGTGGATAGGGCTGGCCCCGCGCTGCCTGCCGGTTGTAGAGTGTGACCGGCGCAATCGCCAGCGCCAGGAAAACCAGCGACAGCGCCGCATGGAACAGCGCCTGCCGGCGAGGCAGGCTCAACGCCAGCAGCGCCAGCCAGGCCGGCGCCAGGACGCCCAGGTTGGTGCGGGTGATGATCGTCAGCCCCAGCACCACGCCCACCAGCGCCGAACGCCAGCGCGCCGGCTGTTCCCGCTGCCACAGCGCCAGGAATAAAAACAGGCTGATGTAAACCGACGCCAGCCCCTCGGTTAAAAAGTCGGTGGCGAAAAAAATGGCGACCGGGTAAACCGCCAGCAGCAGCCCGGCCAGATAGCCACCCCAGCGTCGCCGCGTCAGCAGCCAGCCCGCGCCGGCCATCCAGCCGCAGGCCAGCGCCCCGGCCAGCGCCATCACCAGCCGCATCATCCCCAATGACTCGCCCACCAGCGCCCGCGCGCCGACCAGAAAATAAACGATGCCGGGCTGCCAGAAAAATGGCCCATCCGGCCAGCTTCCGGCCTCGTAACGCGCCGCCAGTTCGACATAAACGCGCTGGTCAGTCCCCGGCGGCAGCGGGTCGAAGAATGGGTCGGCCTGGGCGCGGTCGAAAACGACCATCACCCGCAGACCAAAAGCCAGCAGCAGGATGCCAACACCGGCTAACACGTCCCGGCGGGACAGCCGGAGTGGGAAAACAGGCTGTGTATTCGGAGCGTTCATCACATTCCTTGTGCTTGACGAGGGTTATTATCCTCGTTATGATGCAGGCTTTCAACCATCAGGCGGCGCCCTGGGCTGACCGACCCCTCGGCACGCATTACTCGGAACTGATGCAATGTACCCAATCCTTGAACATGACCCTTCGCCCGAAGCCTTGATCGAACCGGGGCACATCGTCAAACGGCGCGACGTGCCGGAAGCCTGTGTCCTGTGTTTTTTCCAGGAAGTGATCGCCGAGGTATGCCGGGACGCGCGCCATGTGTTTGATCTACGCAGTGAAATCGGCAAAAATCCGGTTTATGAACTGGCCGTCAACGGTGGACGGGTGGCGGTCATTCATCCTGGACTCGGCGCGCCGATGGCCGCCGCTTTTCTGGAAGAAACTATCGCGCTGGGCTGCCGTAAGTTTATCGCCTGCGGCGGGGCAGGTGTGCTGAACCGGGAAATCGCGGTCGGGCATGTGGTCATCCCGACCGGCGCAGTGCGGGACGAAGGCACGTCCTATCATTACCTGCCGCCGGGGCGAGAGGTGTCCGCCAACCCGCAGGCCGTGACTGCCATCGAAACGGTCTTGCAGCGGCATGGCATCCCCTACCTGGCCGGCAAAACCTGGACGACCGATGCCATTTACCGCGAAACCCCGGCGCGCATCGCCCGCCGCCGCGAGGAAGGCTGCATCACGGTCGAGATGGAAGCCGCTGCCTTTTTCGCCGTCGCGCAGTTCCGGGGTGTGCCGTTCGGCCAGCTTCTTTACGGCGGCGACGACATCAGCGGCGAGGTGTGGGACAGCCGAAAGTGGCAGCACGGGCAGGCCAGTGCGCGGGGAAAACTGTTCTGGCTGGCGGCGGAAGCCTGCCTGGAGTTGTGACGCGCATGGCCGCGAACGATCTGGCCGAACGGCGGGCGGCGGGCTGCAAGCGGCGCCGGCGTGGTTGTTCTTCCAAAACGAGCGTTGCGCGCCGGGGCGGGTTTCCCCTACAATACCGGTCTGACGGCAGGCCGGTTCACGGTCTGCCGCGATCATGTTCAACAGATGATTGAGGTTGAAACCATGCGACGATTAACAGGCTTCGTGGTGCTGGCGGCGGCGCTGGTATTTTCCGGCGCGGCCGGGGCGCAGGACGCCGCCGACCTGGAAAGCTGGAAAGAACTGCCCGCCATCCCGGCCATCAGCGATACCGCGCGCGAAATCTACCGGCGTGGCCTGGAACTGGGCAACAATCCGCACGCCTTCTCCAAAGTGGGGGACTGCCAGAATGTGACTTCGTACTTTCTGACCGATTTCGACGAACCCGGCCAGTACGACCTGGGCGAATACGCGGCGCTGCAAAACACGATTGACCACTTCGCCGGATCATGGTCGCGGGAAAGCGCCGCCGTCAACCCCGGCTATAACGTCGCCTCGGTGCTGTCGCCCATGTGGGCCGACCCCGAATTGTGCCGGAAAGGGGAAAACCCGCTGGCGTGCGAATACCGCCTGCACCAGCCGAGTTTCGTCATCATCAGTATGGAAACCTGGTGGTCGGCGCGTCCGGCGGCGGAATACGAAGGTTATCTGCGGCAGGTGGCCGAATACTGGATCGAACACGGAGTCGTGCCGGTGCTGGGGACGAAGGCCGACAACCTGGAAGGCGACCA
Source organism: Chloroflexota bacterium (assembly GCA_013388735.1). GTDB lineage: Bacteria > Chloroflexota > Anaerolineae > Aggregatilineales > Phototrophicaceae > CFX2. The sequence continues at coordinate 38,977 of JACAES010000094.1, forward strand.
CAGCATCAACGCAGCCATTGCCCGCGTCGGGCAGGAACTCGACATCCCGGTATGGAACTTCTGGGCGGCAGTCCAGCCGCTGCCGAATGCCGGCTTAAGCGAGGATGGCTTTCATCTGGTATACGCACGCCCGTTTTTTAACGACCCGGCGCTGCTCCAGTCGTCGTGGCCGGTGCGCAACCTGACGGCGCTCCAGACACTCGACGCCCTGCTGAAGGCCGTGAGCGAAGAACAGCCCGGTTAGCTCACGGCTGGACGCAGTAGGTCGGCAGTCCTTCGATCAGACCGCCATCCGCGAAGGTGTAATACTTCGCCAGGGCTTCGACGGCGGCGGCAGAAACCAGCAGCCCACCCACCGGCGCAGCCAGCCGCAGGCGGTCGGCCACTTCCAGCGCTTCGCCCCACAGGTGATAGGATGGCGCGGCGCTGCCGATCAGCCCGCCGGCTGCCGGGCCGGTGTGAATGCCGATTTGCAGGGTGATGCTGCCGCTGATCTGCTGCCGCATCCCGCGCGCGAGAACGGCGACCGCCTCGGCCTGGTTCTCATGCGGGGATGGCGCGCCGCCGACGGCCAGGTACAGGCCGCCCGGCAGTTTCGCGTGGTACAGGTCGCCCGCCAGCGCGTCGAAAGCCGCGAACAGATCGTTAAGCAGGTGGGCGGCTTCTTCCGGCGGCAGGCTGCCCAGCCCAACCACCCCGGCGGAAAGCGCCGTCACCTGAGGGAAAAAGTCGGCAAATGTGCCGTTTTCATGCTGGATGGTCGCCGGATGATGCTGGCGCTCCTGATCGAGCAGGCGCTTTTTTTCCAGGCTGGCCCCAATGCGCGCTTTGAGCAGGATCGGGTTAAAGGGCTTGAACAGGTAATCCTCCGCGCCCATTTCGATACACTTCACCACGCTGTCCAGGTCATCCACGGCTGAAATAACGATGACCGGGATATGCCGCAGCACCGCGTCGGCCTTCACCTGTTCCAGGAATTGATACCCGTTGAGGCGCGGCATCATGATGTCCAGCAGGATCAGATCAAACGAATGGGCGCGTACCATCTCCAACGCCTGAAGCCCATCCTCGGCCAGCATCGGACGATAGCCCTGGCGTTCCAGCCGGCGCGAGAGCATATCCCTGTTCATCTCGTTGTCATCTACAACCAGGATGAGGGCGTCTTCTCCGGTCATTCTGAATTGCCTTCCCCCAGCAGCATATCAATTTTGGCGAGCAGCTGCGGGAACTTCACCGGCTTGTTTTCGTATTCGTCACAGCCGGCAGCCAGGCAGCGTTCCCGGTCGCCCGCGACGGCGTGGGCCGTTAAGGCGATAATCGGGATGTGCCGCGTTTCCGTCGCGCCTTTTAACCGGCGGGTTGCCTCCCAGCCGTCTATCACCGGCAGGCTCATGTCCATCAGAATAAGATGGGGGCTTTCGGCCTGCGCCAGCGAAATACCCTGGGCGCCGTCGGTGGCAATCAGAATCTGATGGCCGCGTTTTTCCAGCCGCCTGGACAGCATATCCAGATTCATTTCGTTATCTTCCACCAGCAGGATTTTTGCCATTTAAACTTCCTTTTCGCTCAAACATCACGGGGACGCGCCCGCTGCATCAATCAAGGCGACGTGCAGGATACCACCAGATCGCGCACCTGCTCCAGCAGCTGCTCGTGAGTATAAACGCCCTTTTGCAGGATTCGTTCCACATGTCCGTTAAGCTGCCCGCGTTCCTGTTCTCCCAGCGTCAGGGCGGTCATCACCACCACCGGAATCTGTCTCCAGACCGAGTTCTGGCGCAGCTCCGTAATGAACTGAAAACCATCCATCACCGGCATCATCAGGTCAAGCAGGACAAGACAGGGTTCGCGCCGGGCGATCTGTTCCAGCGCCACCGCGCCGTTTTCCGCCTGCACAATCGTCAGCCCTTCTTTTTCCAGCGCATGGCAGACAATGGCGCGCGCTTCTTCGTCATCGTCCACCACCAGCACCGGGCCGCTGACCCTGGTGGTGTATTTTCGCAGCAGCCCGACCAACTGCTTGCGGTCAAACGGTTTTATCAGATAATCCGATGCGCCCAGCGAAAACCCGGTCTGCCGGTCGTCGGTGATGGTCAGCATGATAACCGGCACGGCGGCCAGATCGGGATCGGCTTTAAGAGCGGTTAATACCGACCAGCCATCCTTGCCGGGCAGCAGCACATCCAGCGTGATGACATCCGGTCGCCATTGTTTCGCCATCTGCAAACCGGCTTCGCCGTCGGCGGCGGTTTCGACGCGGAAACCCTCTTTGTGCAGGTAGCGGGCGATCAGGTCACGCACGGCGGGGTCATCGTCCACCACCAGCACCTTCACCCGCGAATCGCCCGACACGGCTTCACCGGCGGCGGTGGCTGCTGCCGAGTCCGGCCTGCGGCGAGAGACATCCGCCGGCAGCAGCACGGTGAAGGTCGCGCCCTTGCCCGGCTCGCTTTCCACCAGAATATCGCCGTTCATCATCTGGGCGAAGTGGCGGCTGATCGCCAGCCCCAGGCCGGTGCCGCCGTATTTGCGGGTAGTGGAATTGTCGGCCTGCGTGAATTCCTTGAACAATTCCTGCACCTGCGTGGGCGTCAGGCCGATGCCGGTATCGGTAATCTGGAAGCGGACCCAGTCCAGGCCATCTACCACCTGCCGGAAAACCTCAAAGCGCACTTCGCCCTTTGACGTGAATTTGCAGGCGTTGCTGAGCAGGTTAAAAAGCGTCTGGCGGACTTTGGTCAGGTCGGCGATCATGCCGCCCACGTCCGGCGGGCAGACGACCACCAGCGTATTTTGGTTCTTTTCCGCCAGCGGTTGAATGGTGGACTGGACTTCCTCGACCATCGCCCGGATGTCGAAGGCCTCCAGGTACAGGTCCATCTTGCCGGCTTCGATTTTGGACAGGTCGAGGATGTTGTTAATCAGGTCGAGCAGATGACGGCCCGCCGCCTGGATTTTTTTCAGATCGGGAATCAGGCCGGTGTATTCAAGCTCGTCGGCGTCCTCCTGGAGCATTTCGCTGTAGCCGATAATGGCATTCAGCGGCGTGCGCAGTTCGTGGCTCATGTTCGCCAGGAACACGCTTTTGGCGCGGTTCGCCATTTCCGCGCTTTCTTTGGCCTGTTGCAGTTCTTCCTGGGCGCGTTTACGTTCGGTGATGTCTCGCGCCAGGCCGCGATAGCCCACCACTACGCCTTTATCGCCCTTCACCGGCAGCGCCGAGATTTCGATATATTTACGCTCGCCCCCACCGGTGATGACTTCACAGTCGTATTCAGTGGCAGCCTGACCGGTGTTAAATACCTGCTGGCCGAGTTGGATCATTTTGGCGGCGTTCGTCTCATCCATCAGATCGCTGATGCCTTTCGTCAGCAGTTCCGCCCGCGTATACCCCAGGATTTCGCACAGCGAGTCGTTGCAGAACGCGATCTTGCCGTCCAGATTGACCTCGTAATAACCCTCTTTGATCTGGTCGAGCAGGGTACGGTAGCGTTCCTCGCTGTGGCGCAAAGCTTCATCCGACCGGCGCTGCTGAGTGACATCGCGCAGGATGATGATGCTGCCGATGGCTTTGCCGTCCTTATCACGGTAAGCCGAAGCACTTAACTGTACTTCCAGCAGGCGGCCATCTTTCGTTAAACGCTGGGTATTGATGCCGATCAGGCTGCCGCCGGCGAACAGGGACGCGATCCCCTGGCGCGTTTCCTCAAGGGCTTCGGGCGGCACAAAGGCGATTCGTTTGCCGACGACTTCTTTTTCTGTCCAGCCAAAAGTCTGGGTGAAGGCCGGGTTGACGTACTGGGCGCGGCCTTCCAGGTCATAGATCACAATCGGGTCGGGCGAGGCCGCCAGCGTCAGCCGCAGGCGCTCCTCGCTTTCGGCCAGCGCGCGCCGGGACTGGACACGCTCGGTGATGTCCAGTACCAGCGAATTGAGACCGACAATCTCGCCCCGCTCATTCACCAGCGGCGTATTGTACCAGTCGCAGACCAGCACGCGGCCATCTTTGGTCAGGTTCTCGTTAACGCTGCGAACCGGGCGTTTTTGTTCCAGCAGGCTGCGGCCTACATTGGCGACGTGCTGTTTGGCGCTGTCCGGCACCAGAAAGTCTAACGCTTGTTTTCCCAGCGCCTCGGCCTTGCTAAACCCGAACAGCCGCTCGGCGGCGGGATTCCAGTCGGTGACGTTCAGATGGGCATCCCACTCGATCATCGCCAGGGGCATCTGTTGGGCCAGCAGCGCCCATCGCTGTTCCGAGGCCTGAAATGCTCCAACTATCGGCTGTTCCCGAAATTCGTTTTGCTCCACGCAGCTTTGCTCCCGGATGTGGGCGATGTGTAATTTACATTATGCACAGAAACTGCGATTTAAGGAAACCGAATTCCGGCAGGATTATGCGGCTCAAAGCCGTAAAAAATTGTGAAAACGCCCAGATGATACTGACTATAGGTGAGTCCCTGTGCCTGGAAAGCGGATTCCAGGCGGGCGGCTAGTTCGGGCAGATTAGCCGTAATGTAGGCCACCCGTTCGGCGGCAGCGGTCGCTTCGACATACGGGCGGTAGCGGTTGTCCGCCGGATTATAATCCAGGCTGGTTTTGTAGGGCAGCGCGGCGCTGTATTGCAGACGTTCCCCGCTGAGGAAAGCCAGCCGGAAAACGACCCAGTAATTGGTATAACCGTGAAACAGATCGTTGGTTTCCAGGAAACTTATCAGCTCGGCGTCGTGGTCGTTGGGGATGTGGGAAACCGGGTCGAACTGGGTGGTGAAACCCGGCAGCCCGGACGCGGCGGTTATTAACCCGGCGGCCTGATAAAGAATCACCAGCGCCGCCGGGACGAAAGCGGCGGCGCGTTTCCACCCCGGCGCAGGTGATTGACCGGACGCCTGCGTGATGAACGCATCCACCAGCGTCCCCAGGACGATACCGAGCGGCAGCGCCAGCGGCAGAAAGTAACGCCCGGTCGGGTCGGCCCCGAATGACGACGCGACGAAAACGAGGCCGAACAGGACAAACAGCCCCAGCAGGAGCAGGCGGACATCCGGCACAAGCGCGCCGCCCCGCAGCAGTCGGTAAAACGCTGCCGCGTACACCGGCAGCACCAGCGCGCCAACCGGCAGCAGAAAATAGGCTTCTGACCAGGGGAAACGCAGGCCGATCAGCGTCGGCAGGCCGACCAGCAGCAGCCCCAGCGCGCGCTGTCCCGGCGGCACGTCCGGCAGACCGATGCCGGTAAACTCGCCGCTCTGCCGACTGGCGAGGAAGGTGGAGATGGCCGCGCCGTGGTGCTGGATGTCGAACACCCACCAGGGCGCGCTGCCGATGACAAAACCGGCCAGCGCCAAACCGATCATCACGAAACCGGCGCGGCGCGGCATGGCCGGCTTTATCAGCGTCCGGTAGAACAGCAGCGCCGCCACCGGCAGCGCATAAATGACGATCAGGCCGTGCGTCCACCATCCCAGCCCGGCGCACAGCCCCAGCAGCGCCCAGCGCCAGGCCGAATGCGGAAAGTCGTGGTAAATGCCCCAGCCGAGCAGCAAAACCAGGCTGCCCAGCAGCAGCACTTCGTTGTAGCCGCCCAGCGTGGCCGTCGTGTACAGCGCGACGTTGGGTGTCGGCACAGCCAGCGTCAGCCCGGCGACGGCAGCCACCACCGGGCGCGCCGTCAGCCGCCAGGCCGCCGCGTAACCGGCAGCCACCACCAGCAGATACAGGGCGCTCTGCACCAGCCGTATCACCAGCACCGACTCTCCCAGCAGCGCGAAACCGACCGCCACCAGCCAGGCGTCCAGGCTGCCCATATACGCCTGCCCGTAGAAGAAGGTCGGGCGCGCGCCATCAAGAATGTGCCGCGCCATCAGGCCGACAATCGCTTCGTCGGCGTGGAACGACACACTGCCGCTAACCAGCAGCAGAGCGCGAACCAGCGCCGCCAGCAGCAGAATCGCCAGCAGGTGACGGAGCGGGAAACCCGGTCGCAGCGCCCGAAGCATCGTTTTATCCCTGCGGCTGTGCCGTTCGCCCCCGACGGCGCAGCGCCAGAAAACCAAATGCCAGCAGAACCAGAACCACCAGCGCCGCCACCACGCCGATCACGATAGACAGCGTTGGGTTGGCGCGCACGAAACAGCGCGCGGGCTGCGTCAGGTTGTTGAAGGTGTTGCGAAGCTGCGTGTTAAGCGGCGGCGTGCCGACTTCAAAACTGGCCTCGTCGGAGATGCGCGTATTCCAGTTCCGGTCGGATGCCGTGACCGTGAAATAGCGCGCAGCGGTAGTAAAAACCGCCGGCCCGACTTTAAAATCGCGCGGGGTGGTCAGGTCGCTGATCGTCAGGCTGTGTTCGGTGCGGTATTCCAGGTCCTGCGCCATCGGGAAAATCACATGGCCGGCTCGCCCACCGAACCAGACCTGACCGATGGTTTCGACATCGGTCTTCCAGGAGATCGTCACGCTGTCGCCATCAACCTCGGCTTTTAAATCCATGATGACCGGGGCGGGCGCATCCAGCGGCAGGAAGCGGGATGGGTCAATCGGCGCGGGTTGGGCGTCGCTGCCGTCCAGGATGACGCCGGCGGGCGTCGCCGGCGTTAAACCCATGTCGGCCAGCACGTTATAAGTCATCTGCGTGATGATCGGTTCGGGTTCCTGCGGTTGGATGGCATACGCGCCCAAGCCCCACGACCACTGTATCGTGCCGCTGGCGAATACCAGCGCCCCGCTTGAAGCAGTGTAGCGCGTGGTATGCGCACCGGCCAGCCCCATCATGCCGTTTTCAAATTTGCCGGCATCCTGCAGCAGCAGGCCATAAACCGGCGATTCCGCCAGGATTTCGATGCCATCCGGCGAATGGCCGTTATCCGCCACCGCATCCCATTCCCAGCCGAAGATGTGATCCCCGACGTTGATGTATGTGTCCGGCGGCATAGCCTCTAACCCGGTATGGCGATAAATCCGTTCGGACACTTTATCCGCTGTGATGCGCATCGGGAAAAACAGCGAGTCGTTATCGCCAATGTACATCACACCCACCAATCCGTTTTCAGGCTGGTTCGGGCCTTCCGGGTCGCGCCAGGTGCTGGTGGAAAAACCGGACGGGTCGGCGGGGCCGCCTTCGATGGTTTTATACGTGACCATCACACTATCCGGCTCGCCGGTGATCGGGTCATCTTCCATCCGAATACGCCAATAGGCGGTGTTGGCGGTGAAAAAGCCCAGATGCACCCCGGCATCCCGCGCCGACTCAATCGCGTTCCACATTTCCAGCGTCCAGTATTCATCGTGGCCGACCGAGAAAAAGGCCTGATGATCGAGCAGTTCGTTGGCTGCGCCGGGCTGGCCGGAACGGTGCGTGTCGCTGGTGGTGGAATAGGCCACGTCGTAGCCCTGCTGTTCCAGCCAGCGCACCATCGGGTATTCGGCGCGAAAGTAGCTGTTCGGGTCGGCCATAGACTGATTATACGGGCGGTTATAGGACACTTTCGCCGCCCGCGAGGCTTCGGTCACGGTCGTGCAAAAACCGCTGCCGCTGCTGTAGACGGACTTGCCGCCAAAATTATTGTAAGCCTGGAAGGTCGAAACGCTCTGCTGGTAGAGGATGGCGCTGTCCCGTTCATCATCACGCACGACGAACAGGATGTAATTGTCGCCGCCGGTATCCGGCCGGATGATGCGGGCGATATACACGCCGGACACCCACTCTTCCGGGACGTTCAGCGTATACGAAACAGCCCAGTTGCCGCACGAAGTCAGCCCGGTATCAGGCTGCTGCCAGCAGTCCGGCTGATTCTGGCCGGGTACAGCTTCGATGGTTTGCACCAGCCGCCCGCCCAGACCGCCGTAATAACCGTTACGATAGATACGAATGTCGAAGGTGGGCGAGCCGGTATCCACCAGAAAATCCACGCTGTCGCCCCGGTTCACGCTGTCGGCTGATGCGTAGCCATAGATGTCCCCGATGGGGTTCCGGGTGATCCATTCATCGGTGCCGGGCTGGCAGTTTTCGGCCACGACGGGGTTGGCCGGGTCGGCGCACGGGTCGGGCTGCGCCATCACCTGCGCCGAAGCAATCACGAACACACCCAGCGCAGCCATCCAGCGCGCGAGAAAATACCGGTTTTTTGCCATCAGGAACGCCTTCCTTGATTGAGAGAAGCTATTTGGACAAGCATATCGCATCATTTCTATTTATGACTTACGGCAGCGCTCGCTGGCAGTTATTCTGCCCTGTTTCTATTCTACACTCAAACAAAATCCCCCGGCCAGGTTTTGGCCGGGGGTTCGCAACAGTCAGAATCGGTCTTCAGACACTTTCCCAGGCAGCGGCGGCTCACACAGAGACATATATCCTCTGAGCAGCAAGAGGGATTTGGGAGTGGGGATAACGCCCGGACAGACGAAACGAACCGTCAGGGCCGGTCAACAGCGCCGTGCTGCCGAACCGGGGACAAGCGAATATCGCTGAAACTCGGCAGCCAGAGCAGAAAAAAGGCGGTCAGTACTGGGGCAGCTTTCATCCAGCGATTTCGGCCAGCGCCGCGCCGCGCACGGCCACGCGCACCATGTAACCCTGCCGCTTGATCTGAACGCCCGGAATATGGGCTGCGATCCCCTGCACCGACGACTCCAGCAGGCCGGTGCGATGGAAATTTTCTACGGACGCCTGGCTGTCCCAGAACTGCACGAGCTGGGCGCTGTCGGGGTCGTCAATCTGTTCGAGCAGGTAGGCCGCCAGAAATCCGGGACGGTTCCGCACCACTGGTAAATATTGGGATTCAATGATGTGGCGCAGCTCGCCAATTGCATCCATTGGCACTTGCATCTGTGTAATTTGCGCGTACATAATCAGACCTCCCAAAAGCATTTTTCCCGGTCATCATCTCACCGTTAATTTAATTATAAAGGAATCTTGACACAAAAATGCATGAGATTTTCAGGTTTTGAACGGGTTAGGATAGGAATTTCGTAACATTTGTATCCGGCAAAGGCCGCCGCTGTTGTGCTACAATCGGCTCTCATCATGAGCCAACCCGAAAAGGTTTTTTTACGCTTCGATCACCGCCGCGTCGGCTGGCTGTACGCCGGGCTGCTGCTGGTTTTATGCGCCTTCGCGCTGTGGCCGCTGCTGTACCGGCCAGGGCTGCCGAACGGCAATGATGTGCTGTACCACGTTTTCCGCGCCGCGGAGATGCGCCGGTCATGGGATAACGGCGTGTTATTTCCGCGCTGGGCGGAGGCGTTTTATACCGGCTACGGCGCGCCGGTTTTTCATTATTACGCCGGCCTGTCCTATTACATCACCAGCCTGCTGATGCGGCTGTTCAACCTGGACGCGCTGAACGCGCTGCGGGCGCTGATCGGGCTGTGCGTGTTCGGCAGCGGGGCGGGTTTGTATGTTTTCGTCAGGCCGCTGGCGGGGCGTCCCGGCGGGGTGATCGCGGCGCTGGCTTATATTTACAGCCCGTATCTGCTGTTCACCGAGCCGTACTCGCGGGGCGCATACCCGGAGATGGCCGCATTCGCGCTGTTCCCCTGGGTGATGGCCGCCTATAGTCGGCTGAGGCGAACCGGCGGGGCGTTCACGTTTGGGGCGGCGGCGGGCAGCGCGGCGCTCATCTTCACCCATAACCTGATGGCGCTGGTTCTGACCGGGCTGCTGGTTGGCTGGCTGGTCTGGTCGCTGGCGGCGCACATGCTGGCATATGGGCGGGCAGGGCTGCTGTCACACCTGCTGGCGCTGGTTGCAGCGGCCTCCGGCGTGGGGCTGGCAGCAGTCTTCTGGCTGCCGGTAACGCTGGAAAGCGGCGCGGTACGCTTGGGCAACCTGACCGCCGTCGCGCAGCTCGACTATCGCAACTTCTTCGTGCCGCCGGAACATCTGCTGGCCTTTTCGCCACGTTACGACCAGGGCGCGCTCAACGGACTGGTTCACCGTTTTAATCTGGGAGTCGCCCAGTGGGTGCTGGCGGCGGCGGGGTGTATTTTTACGCTGTGGCTGCTGGTACGGCGCAGATCAAGCGATTCTGCCCCGCTGCACGCGCTTTATTTCGCGCTGGCGGGGTTGGCCTGCATCACCCTGATGCTGCCCGCCGCCGAAGGGCTGTGGTCGGCGGTCGGGCCGCTGGCATTTTTGCAGTTCCCCTGGCGCTTCCTCGGCCCGGCGGCCTTCTGCCTGGCCGTGCTGGCCGGGATGAACGCCCGCTGGATCGAACGCCTGCCGGGTCGGGCGGCATGGGCGACCAGCGCCGGAATCGTGGCCGCCATCATCGGGCTGGCGCTGCCGGCCCTGTACGCGCCGGAATGGATTCACGAAACGGTGGACTCATCGGTGGCGGCCTATCACCGGGAAGAACTGGCCGGGCGGCAGCGCGCCACCACCTTCTCGAACGAATATCTGCCGAAGGCGGTCATCGTCGAACCGGACGCGACGCCGCGCCTGCTGGCCGATTACGCCGACGGGTATCCGGTCAACAAGGCGCACCTGGAAACCCTGCCGGACGGCGTGACGGTCGAACTGCTTGAACATGGCCCGCAGCACGATGCCTGGCGCGTGACCGCCGCTGCGCCCTTCACGCTGGAAGTGCTGACCTTTGACTTCGCCGGCTGGCAGGCGTCGGTAGACGGCCAGCCGGTCGCCATCACGCCGTCCGAACCGCACGGCCTCATCACCCTGCCCGTCCCGGCGGGGGAACATATTGTCCGGGTGTGGCTTGGCTCGACGCCAGCGCGCGACCTGGGCGGCGCAATCAGCCTGGGCGCGCTGCTGGAAGTGGTGGCGCTGGCCGCGCTGCTGAGGCGAAAAACTCGTCCCCCCGCGCCGCCTGTGGATGAAACAGCAGCGCTCCGTCCACCGGCCGGTCTGGCGGCAGGCGGCCTGATCGCGCTGGGGCTGGCCGTCGTTTTCCTGCGCGAGGGCGGCGCATGGCTGAACTCGCCGCCGGGGGAGGTTTTACCGGCGCAGCATCAGGCCGGCTTCCGGCTGGGCGAATCGCTGCAGCTGCTCGGTTATGACCTGAACGGCCAAACCTTCCGCCCCGGCGACAGGCTGGAACTGCGCCTGTACTGGCACACGACGGCGGCCATCCCTTACGGGTATTCCAGCTTCGTGCATGTATCCAGCGGCGGGCCGCCGCTGGCGCAGGCCGACAAACTCAACCCTGCCGACCGCCCAACCAAAGAATGGACTTCCGGCGGTTACATCCGGGACGACTACACCATCAACCTGCCGCCGGATATACCGCCGGGAACATACGCGCTGCTGGTCGGCCTGTACACCTGCGACACGCGCCCGCCCGGCGCGTGCGGCAACGGCGACCGCCTGCCGGTGACGGACGCCGCCGGTGCGCCGCTGGGTGATGCCGCCCTGCTGGCAACGCTGGAGGTGCGTTAGGATGCGGCTGAAAACTGCGGGTTTTCTGCTCATCCCGGCGGCGCTGCTGCCGATTTATCTCGGCACGCTGCAAACCATCCCCAACGGCGCGGAACACTACTTGATGATTGACGTGGGCGAAACACAGATCGTCCTCAACACCTGGGGGACGCTGCACGCCACCGGCTACCCGCTGTACGTAATGCTCGGCAGCGCGCTGGTCAGCTTGCAGCGCGCGTTCGGCATTTCGCCCGCCGCTGCGCCTTCAGTCGTATCGCTGGTCTGGATGGCGGCGGCGCTGGCGGTGATTTTCATCCTGATGTCCCATCTCATCAGCCGCACTTCTCAGGCAGCCGGCAGCCGTCCGTTCTGGCTGGCCGCCGCTGCCGTCCTGCTCTTCGGCCTGACGCGCACGGCCTGGATTCACGCCGTCATTGCGGAAATTTACAGCTTCGGCCTGCTTTTCCTGGCGGTTCTGCTGGCGCTGGCGCTGTGGAAACCGGCTCATGGCGGGGCGACGATACGCGGGCGCATTTACCGGCTGGCGCTGGTGGGCGGGTTCGGCGTCTGCCATCACCGGGCGATTCTGGTCGCGGCACCGGCGCTGCTGGTCGCCGTCTGGCCGGAACTGACCAGCAGCCCGCGCCGCCTGTTCAAGCGGCTGACGCTGTGCCTGCTGATCGGCCTGGTCGGTTTTCTGCCCTACGTTTATCTGCCGCTGCGGGCGCTGGCCGGGGCGGACTGGGTTTACGGACAGCCGGGGACATGGGCGGGCTTCTGGGATCAGTTTTTCGGGCGCGAGGCGGCGCGTTTCATCGGCCCGCCGGGGTCATTCGATGCGCTGCTGACGAACGTCAGCCGGGTCAGCGGCGCGCTGCTGGCCGACCTGACCGCGCCGGGGGTGATCGCCGGGTCTGCCGGGCTGCTGCTGGCGCTGCGCGACCCGCGCCGGCAGCGGGCGGCGGCCACGCTGCTGCTGTTTGGGCTGCTGCCGTACCTGTTTCATATCCTGTTCTACACCGACATCCTCTCGGCGCTGGTGCTGCCGGTGACGCTAAGCGCCGCTTTCGGCTGGCTGTTCCTGGCGGACGCGGCGCTTTTCTTTTTCAGCCGCCGGGCGTCGCCACCTCTGGCGGCAGGTTTAATCGCGCTGGCGGCGGCGGCGTTTGCCGCTGCGCTGTTCGTCGCCAACCGGCCTTTCATCCACGACCAGACCGCCGACCGCACCGGCCTGGAAACGATAGCCCTGGCCGAAAGCGCCCCGCCCGGCTCGGCGCTGATGCTGGCCTGGGGGCCGCGTTATTTCGCCGCCGGGTTCGCCCAATCGGTATTGGGGCAGCTTGAAGGCGTGCGGCTGGTAGACCACCGCGCCGACTACGCCGCCATCCTCAAACAGGGGCAAATGCTGGTGACACCCGCTTACACCTTTTACAATCAGCCGGTGAGCTGGTGGCAAGCCCACCTGGGCGCGTCGGTTTACCTGCGGGCGGTTGAGCCGCTGCTGGTGCAGATCAGCACGCAGCCGGAACTAGCCGAATCGCCGCCCACGTCCGCACCGTCGGCGGCAGCGCGCCATCTGGAATGCCGGGTGGATGCGATCATCCTGCGGGTGGACTGGACGGCCGGCGAAAAACCAACCCGCGATTTAAGCGTGTTCGTGCATCTGCTGGACGCGGCGGGCGGCATTCTGGCCCAGGACGATCAGGCCGCGCCGGTCTACGGTTGGCGTCCGCTGACCACCTGGACGGCGGGGGAAATCGTGTGGGATGTGTATACGCTGCCGCGCCGGAATGAGGCCGCGCGCGTGCGTTTCGGGCTGTATTATCAGGCGGAGTCGGGCGAGTTTATCAACGAGGTGGCGTATGAACTGCCGGTGGATTGTCCATAATTTGCGGCGGCTGGCTGCCGGCAGCCAACCGTCCGTCAAAAACCCTCAACTCTCAACCCTCAGCCCTCAGTACGCTGTACGCTGTATTTTACTTTTGATACTGCTGGCGGCCTGCCAGCCCGGAACGACCACGCCGGCCGCGCCCACGCCGGCCGTGCTGGAAGTCAAGCAGTTGGCGACGGTGTATATCTCGCCCACGCCGGACGAAAGCCAGCTACAGGCCACGCGGCGCGCCGTCACCGCCACGCCCGGCCCGCCCACCGCCCAGGCCACGCCGACAGCCACCGCTTATATCGGCATTTTCATCGGGGAAGTGTTGGCCGACGAAGGGCCGGTTCCAGGGCTGGAACAACTGGCCGCCTCGGCTACCCTGGACTTTCCGGCCACGCGCCTGCCGACATGCACTATCCCGCCGGACGCTGTTTTTGGCGCAGGCTGGGGGCAGGACGCCGAAGTGCCGCAGCGGCTCGGCTGCCCGATTCAGATCGTGGCGCAGTTCCGGGGTACGGCACAGGTGTTCGAGCGCGGCGCGATGTACTGGCGCGGCGACACCGGCGAAATCTGGGCCATCGTCACCAGCGGGCCGTCCGCCGGGCGCTACTGGACGGCGCAGCAGAGCGGCGAAGAAGCCAACGCCGACATCCTGGTGCCGGAAGGGCTGCGCGTCCCCGTGCGCGGCTTTGGCTGGATGTGGCGCAGCGTGCCGGAAGTACGCGATGCGCTGGGTTTCGCCCGGACGGATGAGCAGGAACTAGCAATGCAGTCGCAGCGGTTTGAAAGCGGGCTGCTGCTGCTGGACAGCAGTTCCGGCCTGGTGTTCGCGCTGATCGTGGACGGCACCGCCTACGGCCCGTTTGGAATTTAAGTTACCGGTCAGGCGCCGCCCGCGCCAGTTCCATGATTTACGGTTTAATCCTGGGAAACCCGCTTCTCATAGGCGATCAGCGGCGTGCCATCGTGTTCGTGTTCGCGCACCTTCACGTAAGCCAGCTTTTCGACAAACCGGATTCACGTCAGGCGTTGTGCGGCAGCCGTCCGGCGTCCAGGGCGCCGGGGGATGCGCGATTTAAGAGATGGTCTACCGCGCGTTCGGCAGCGCCAACACCCAGCGCCAGCCCATGCCCGTGAAAACCGACCGCGAACCCCACGCGCGGCCTGCCCGGCAGCGTCCCAACCAGCGGCAGGCCGTCGGCGCTGAAGCCCATGATGCCCGCCCAGCGCCGTTCGACCGGCGCATCCACGTCCGGGAACTTCTCGCGCAGATAAGCGTCCAGCACGCGCTGAACCGGGTCGGTCGTGCGGTCATCGGTGGTGTCGTTTTCCAGCGGTTTGTTCTGCTTGCGCCCGCCGCCGATCAGCAGCCGCCCGTCGAAGGTGTCACGGTAATACATATAGCCGTAGTCGCTGTAGCCGATTGCGCCCACCACCGGGCCATTTTTGAGCGGCGCGGTGACGAGGCACTGCGCCCGCGTGGGGATGACCTTGCCGATGAAGTAGGAGTCAATCAGGGGCGAGTAGGCGTTGGTGCATAACAGCACGTGCCGGGCTTTAAACACGAACAGCCGCGTGTAAACCGTGACCGTCTCGGCTTCGTCCTGGCGCAGCGCGTACAGTTCATTATTGTTGACCAGTTCCGCCCCGCTTTGCTGCAAAATGGCCTGCACCAGATCGTAAGGCTGTACGGCGCAGTCCCAGGGCTGGCGGATGGCCGCGTAGTACCCCCGCCCTAACGGATCACGGCTGTGGAACTCCACGCCGATGCCGTCGGCATTGAGCGCCCGCGCCGCCTGTTCCAGTTCGCTGGCTTCTTCCGGCGATTCGGCCAGCAGCAGCGAACCGCACGGGTCGAGCGGCACGCTGCCCTGGCGGGCGAATTCGTGTAAATAAGCGTGAGTGGTTTTCGAGAGCGCCCATATCTCGCGCGTGACCGGCAGGCCGTAGCGTTCGGCGGCGCGGTGGTAGTAGGTGTCCAGGCCGGTAATCATAAAGCCGGCGTTGCGGCTGCTGGCGCCCAGTCCCACGTCGGCCTTTTCGGTGATGACCACCTGCCGCCCGGCCTGCGCCGCGAAAAACGCCGCCGCGCAGCCGATCAGCCCCGCGCCAACCACCAGAAAATCCACCTCACGAACCGGCTGTAAATCGTTGGCCTGCCAGATTGAAACGGTCATGATGATCGGCTGCTCCCGAAAGATAAATCAACCTTACGTTATGCGGACGGCTCTAAGGGGCGATGTCCCAGGCGGCCAGGTCGGCCAGGAAACGATGCGCGGTCAGGTCGAGGTGGATGGGCGTCAGGCTGGCGTAGCCGTTATGCACCGCCCACAGGTCTGTGCCTTCTTCTTCGGTTCGACCGCCCGGCTCCGGCCCAACGATGCGTACAATATCGCCATCACGTTCCATCTCGTCGGTATAAATCCGCACGCCCTGGCGGGTGAGCCGCAGCCCTTTGATGCCCCGCCCGGCGGGCAGATTCAGATTGAGGATGGTGAAGGGCGGCAGACCTTTTTCCAGCACGCGCCGCACCACCCGCACGGCCATCTCTGCCGCCGGTTCGTATTCGGCCAGTGTATCGGCAGTGCGGGACGCCAGCGATACCGCCACCGCCGGGATGCCCTGAATGGTGGACTCCAGCGCCGCCGTCACCGTGCCGCTGTAGGTGATGTCCTGCCCCATGTTCGCGCCGCGATTGATGCCGGATACGACGATATTGGGCGGCCAGTTCACCAGCCCCAGCGCGGCCAGCGCGATACAGTCCGACGGCGAACTGTCCACCGCCGTCGCCGGCGTGCCATCCTGCAAAACCGCCTGGCTCACCCGGATGTCCTGAAAGAGCGTTTTACGGTGGCCAATGGCGCTCTGGTTGCGCAGCGGCGCGATCACCCCCACCGTGCCAAGCTGTCGCATAGCCTGTGTCAGCGCAAACAGCCCCGGCGCGGTTACACCATCGTCGTTGGTCACCAGGATATAGGTCACTTCTTCCACCTCTTTTGGCGTTGGGTTAACCTGCCCATAACCGGACAGGGGCATAATAGACCATATGAGCGCAGGCTAAACGTTGACAAGCATTGAGGCCTTTGCTCTGTGCATTCTGGATAATGTATTGTAAGCTGGTTGCAGAGTATATCTGGGAGGAAAGCAAAAGTCGAATGGGATGGCAGGGGCATGATAACACGCGCCCGGCCTGAACCCGCCGACGTAACGTATGAGTGAGAGGAATCGGAATGTCCGACGACTCGTTTAAAATGAACTACAGCGAGGGAATCAACGTCTATCAGAGCGCGCGTCGTCGCGCCTTCTGGCAGGATGTGATCGGCCTGCTGCGGAATAAACCGGCGGAACTGCTGAGTTTCGATGACATCAAAACGCGCCTGCGCCTGCGCGAGGAAAGCTACAAAGGGCTGCAAGACGTACCCCTGGATCGTATCGTCGGCAGCGTGGGACGCTACCGCGATTTCACCAGCAGCTTTCTACCCAAAAGCAGCACATCCCAGGATCGCTGGAGCCGGGTTTACGCCCAGGTTCACAGCATGGAGGGCGTGCCGCCGATTGAACTGTACAAAGTGGACGACGTGTATTTCGTGCGGGATGGCAACCACCGAGTATCGGTCGCGCGGCAGCTTGGGGCCAAAACCATCCAGGCGCACGTGACCGAACTGCGCACGCTGGTTGACCTGGAGCCGGGCATGACGCGCGAGCAGCTTGACGCCGCCGCCGCCCATGCTGCCTTCCTGGAAGAAACCGGGCTGAAGAACACACGCCCGCATCATCAGTCTATGCTGCTTTCCGAGCCGTCGCGCTACAACGATCTGATGGGGCATATCTACCTGCACCAGAACATCATGGAACACACACGCGGCGAGGGCGTTACTTTTGAAGAAGCCGCCGCCGACTGGTACGATAATGTGTACCGTCCGGCGGTCACGCTCATTCGTAAGTACGATGTGCTGTCGCACCTGCCCAAACGCACCGAGGCCGACCTGTACCTGTGGATGGTGGATCATCTGCGGGAAGTGCGTGAGGAATATGGCGAGGAAGCGCCCACCCGCAGCTTCAGCAAAGCGCTGGAGGACTTTCTGGTTAAGTCCAGACTGCCCGTGCCGGACGATCTGCGCCAAGAGGACGACCAGTCGGTCATGCTGACGCGCACCCAGGTGATGCGCGCGGTGGCACTGGCGCGCGCACGCGAGGAAGCCGAACAGCCGGAAGCCTGAAACCCCGCAAGCTAAACAACAGCCTTTATACCCGGCGCGCGGCCAGCCCCAGCCATTCGGAATCCGGCTGGCACGGCGCGCCGGCCAGGTCGCTGTAACGCCCGGCCACCTCGAATCCCTGCCGCTGTAAAACCGCGCTGATCGCTTCCGGGGTGTAATAATGCGACCAGATGCGATATTCGGTCACATCGCCGGAGTCCTCGATCACGAGGTACTGCTCCAGGCCGGTTTTGTGTTCCGGGTATCGGTGATGCCGGTACAGCGCCAGGTACGGCGACGGTTTCCAAAAGCCGCCTGCCACGTCCACCGACCAACCGGCGGCGGGCCGGCGATATTCGGAATGCTGCGGCGTCATCACATCAAAGAAGAAGTACGCGCCGGGGCGCAGCGCGCCGCGGAAGTTTTGCAGCACGGCGTCCCGGTCGGCGTCGTTTAACACGCACAGGTCGCCGCAGATCAGTACGGCGGCAGGTCGAGCGTCCGGTAGTCGGCCTGGATGCAGGCGGTCATTTTCGATCAGGCGCACACGCAGCCTGCTTTATAGTGTTATAATGTGATGTCGCTCATTTTTTCGGGATGTCGCCCGGTGATGCCGGTATAAAAGGCGCGGATGATCGCCATGTCGGCCTCGATGTCGCCGGACGGTTCGATCACTGGGCCAAGCCCGGCTGACCGTCGCGGGTAGTCAATGAAGCCCAGCACCAGCGGCACGCCCGCCCCCAGCGCGATGTGATAGAAGCCGGTTTTCCAGCGGGCGGCTTTGCTGCGCGTGCCTTCCGGCGCCACCACCAACACCCAGCGTTCGTGATCGTGGAAGCTCTGGATCGCCTGCTGAACGGCGTTGTGGCTGGCGCTGCGATTGATGGGAACGCCGCCCAACGCGCGCAGGATGAAGCCGAAGGGCGGCCTGAACAGCGTATGTTTGCCCATCCAGCGCAGCCGGACGCGCAGCACCAGCGCCATCAGAATCACGATCAGGCCGTCCCAATTCGACGTATGCGGCGCAGCAACCACCACGAACTGCGCCCGCGGAGGGACGCTGCCCTCAGGACGCCAGCCGAGCAGGCGAAAGAGCAGACGGGCCAGGGTGGAGAGGATGATATTCACTTCGGGCGAACGGGCTGCCGTTGGGGTCATAATGATTTTTGCGCTTTCAGCGCGTCGAGCGCCTGCGCCAGGGCGGTTTCTACATCTTTGATCTTTTTATACCGGATCGGGGCCGGTTTGCTCAGTTCCAGCGTCGGCGACGAGCCGACCTGCGCGATCAGAATCGTCGGGCGGCCTTTGCCCCAGGCGTAACCCAGCTGCAGGTACACACGCGGATCGGCATGGGTCAGGTCGGCCACCACCGCCGAGGCAGCATCAATGCGCTTTTTGACCTGTTCCAGCACTTCTTCCAGCAGGATGTCGTCGTCCACGCGCACGCACAGCAGCCCGCGCGCATGAACCGCCCCCTGAATGCCGTAGTGATAAAAGTCATCCAGGCTTTCATCTGCCGCCATAATCACGTATACAAACGGCTTGGTTTCGGATTGAGCGCCGGCGGCTTCGATGCGCGCTTCGGCGGCGGTCTGCCGGTCGCCCCGCATGTGGACGAGCGACAGCCGGTACAGGCCGTCCTCCAGGCGTTCGGCATAATCCACCCCGGCTAACTGAGCCTGTAATGCCTCGCGCATGTGCATCGCCCGGTCGGGATTATGCTCGACCAGGGTGATCCGGTCGAGGGCGGGCGGCAGGTGTCCGGCGCGGATGGCGTCCACGTAACCGCCGAACTGGGCAGCCAGCGCCTCGATTTCATCAAAACCTGCGCCCGGCCCGTTCAGATTCATGATAAGGTGTCGGGCATCTGGTGTATCCTGCTTCAGGGCTGCCAGGACATGGGCGCTGTATTCGCGGATGCCGGTGTATCCCATCTGGATAAGCCGAGGCAGCCCGACAAACAGCGCCTGCCGCGCGCCGATTGTCCCCTGAGTAGGCGTTAAGCTGTGTTCGCCCAGGGGCGGCGACAGCTGTTCAATCGGGACGCCGATTTTAACCAGCCGTTCGGCCACTGCCCGCGCCGGGCCGCTGTGAGTCTGACGAACGACGCTGTAACGCAACGCCACCACATCGGCTTCGATGGCGAGCAGGTCGCCGCAGATGATGGCGAAGTCTAACACACGGCCTCTGCCGGAGCGCGGCACGCGGCTGCCCAGCGCGTTCAGAAAATGCGCCGACGGCGTGGCCCGCAGCCCGCCGCGCATGTCTTCGTACTGAATATTGGCCAGCCGTGACCAGGGTTCGCCGGCCAGCAGCACCGGGAAAATCGGGCGCTTGCGGCCTTCCGCCAGCAGGATTTCGCGTTCCACCCAGTCAGACTCGTAAGCCTGCGGCGACATGATGACCACGAAGGCGGCGCAGTTCTCGATATTCTGCTCGATGCTTTTCCACCAGCGCGCGCTGGGCGGCAGTTGGGCTTCATCCATCCAGACCGCAAAACCTTCGCCTTCCAGCAGCGCCCGCAGATAGCGCGCGAAGGCAAGGTTCTGTTTGCTGTAGCTGATAAAAATGTGGGACATAAACACCTGTCCTGGTTAAAGGCGCCCAAATCTGAATTATAATAAAGATAACCGCTTGTTGGTATTGGGAGGTGCGGTATGTCCGCTATCACCATTTCTCGTCAATATGGCAGCGGTGGAAATGTCATTGCCGTGCGGGTGAGTGAAATCCTGGGCTACCGGATTCTGGATCGGCGGCTCATCATGCAGGCGGCTGCCGAAGCCGGCCTGCCGGAGCAGGGCTTTGTGGACATTTCCGAACAGGAATTTAAAGTCAAGGGGTTTCGTGACCGTCTGGTCGAACTCATCTTCGGGCCGGTTCTCAGCCATAAAAGCGCGCCCCCCAAACTATCCTGGGGTGGATTGGAAGCACAAATGGACGCCGACTGGTTTGTCGAACTGGTGAACGCGACCGTATTGAGCGCCTACCAGCAGGGCGGCGTCATCATCATCGGGCGCGGCGGCCAGGTCATCCTCAGAGACAAACCGGGCGTGTTACACACGCGCATCGAAGCGCCGATTGAAACGCGCATCCAGCGGGTACAGCAGGCGGAAGGGGTGAACGAAATCACCGCCCGCCAGCGTATAGACGAACACGACCAGGCCAGCGCCCGCTACCTGCGGCAGAACTTCAAGGTGCAGTGGGACGATCCGCTGCTCTATCACCTGGTCATCAACACCGGCAAATGGAACATGGAGTCCGCCGCGCACATCATCGTTGAGGCAGCCAAGATTACGCAGGCCGTACCGACCGCGTAAATGCCCGCCTCGCCAGAACGACCGAAGCGGCTCGCCCCCGGCGGGCTGCTTCGTTTTTGCCGCCTGCCGCCGGCCTACAGTGCCCGGATAACCCGCGCCGGGTTTCCTGCCGCGATCACGCCGGGCGGCACATCCCGCGTGACCACACTGCCCGCGCCGATGACACAGCCCACGCCGAGCGAGACTCCTTTCAGAATTAAACACTGCATCCCGATGAATACATCATCCTCGATGGTGATGGGCGCGGTTGCGCCGTCCAGCGGGGCGGCCCGGCGGCGCGCCGGGTCAAGCGGGTGGAAGTCGGTATCGGCGATAATCGTGTTTGCGCCAACGGTGACGCGGCTGCCGATGATGATCCGTTCTTCGGCGATGATGCCGCCGCCGGTCATGCCGAAGTCGTCGCCGATACGCAGAACCGCGCCGGGACGGCGGGTGCTAAGGATGACCGGATGCTGCGGGCCGAGCGGGTTGCTGCGAACGGTCGAGCGCAGTTCCAGCCGCGCGCCGATGAGCAGTGTGCTGCGGCGGTGCTTCTGGATGATGGGCAGGCCGTAGAGCTTCCAGCCCACGCCCCAGGCCACCCCCGCCAGCGCAAATTGCAGCCGCGCCAGCGGCAGCAGCAGCCGGCGTTCCAGTTCGTTAACCGCCTTCCAGGGCATATCCAGCGCCATCTGCATGGCAGAAGCCGCCGACAGCGGCTCAAGCGGGGCGGGGTCAAAATCGGCCATGCTTCACTTTCGCTCAAACATGGCGACGGCATCCACCAGATACGTCTGCGGCGTCAGATCAACCGGCTGGACGTACAGCAGCCGGTAGCCTGCCGCCGCCAGACGCTTGCCGTCGCGCGCCAGCGTAGACGGGTCGGCGCTGACGTACACTAGGCGCGGCACGTTCAGGTCAAGCAGGCCGTCCAGCGCCGCGCGGCTGAGGCCGTCGGGGGGCGGATCCAGCACCGCCGCGTCGTAGCGGTCGTCCAGCGCATCCAGCACATCCTCGACCGCGCCCTCGAAAATATCCACATTATCGAAATCGGCCAGATTTTCGTCGGCATCGCTGGCGGCGGGCGGGTAACTTTCGACCAGCGTTACCAGCCGGGCGCGCGGCGCGATGAAAGCGGCGAACAGGCCGACGCCCGCGTACAGGTCAAGCACCGCCGGGCTGTCGCCCAGGTCGAGCGCGTCCATTACCGCCGAAACCAGCCCCTCAAGCTGCGACACATTAGGGCGGAAAAATGCGCCCGCCGTCACGCGGAAATTCCGCCCGCCGACCGTGTAACGCACGTGCGACTCGCCGATCAGGTTAACCGGCTCGTTATCCGGCAGCAGCAGGTTGACGCTGGCGGGCAGGTCGGCCAGCAGCTCCGGCGCGTCTTCGTTCACCATCGTCAGGATCAGCATGGGCGCGCCGCCCGTGCCGATCTGTAACTTGATTCGTTCGACCCCCGCCAGTTCGTTCAGGTCAAGCGCGTCTTTCAGCGCCAGCAAATCCGGGTGCAGGATAAAACACTCGTCAATCGTCACCAGCCGTATGGTCTCGGCGGATGGCAAAGCCAGCCGGGGCGTGCCGTCCGGCGTGGTCACGTCAAAGGTCATGTGATGGTTGTAGTGCCATTCCAGCGGGGACGGTTTCACCGGGCGCACGTCGGCCTCGTCAAAACCGCCGATGCGCGCCAGTTGGTCGGCCAGCACATCCTGTTTGAGCAAAAGCTGCGCCGGGTAGGCGATATGCTGCCACTGGCAGCGCCCGCAGCGCCCCGGCCCGAAATGCGGGCAGCGGGGGAATACCCGGTCGGCAGACGCTTCGACCAGCTGGACGCCCTCGGCAAAGGTGACGCGGCCTTTTTCGCCGGTCACGCGCACCAGGGCGCGTTCGCCGGGGATGGTGTACGGCACAAACACCACCTGCCCGCTGTGCCGCCCGATGGCGCTTCCACCGTGCGCCATATCGGTCAGTTCCAGTTCAAAGGTTTCGTCCGGCACAGCCCCTCCGCCGACGGTATTTTTACGTGCGGCGGATTGTACCGCGCGCGGTTAAGCCCGCCAACCGCGCGGCTCAGGGCGCGGTCGCTTCCGGCGACCAATCACAATATGCCCGGACACTTCCTATGCTTAATAGCACAGATAACATTCAGTTAAACAAAACGCAAGTTTTTCTCCGAACATCTTTTGTATAATTAAAAGTAAGGTTCATTCTGAGGATGTTAATATGAAGTATATTCTGCTTCTGGCTGTGACGCTGCTGCTTTGCACGCTGCCGGCTGCGGCACAGGATGATGGGTATAACGACATTGACCTTCTGCTGAAGCAGGCGCTTGTTGCGCTCGACAGCAGTGACCCTGCCACCGCTCAAGCCCTGATGGTCGGAGCTTCCGCGCTGATAACGCCGGAACGCGCAAACGCCTGCCCGGCGCTGCTCTCCGTCAGCACCCTTCTGACCCCAACAGGCGCAGCCCCGACCACCGACCAGATGCGTTCGCTGCTGACCAGCGCCCGCGTCCTGTTGGGTACCTGCCGCGTTGAAGCCGGCGCGACACCCGATCAGCAGGTTTTGCCGGCCCCAACAAGTGTTCCTGTTGCCACGCTTATATACACACTGACGCCAGCGCCGACGCCCGCCCGCCCATCTGATACTGGCGATAACCTGTATGTGTCGCCGGATGGCAGCTTTTCGCTGATGCTGCCGACCGGCTCGTGGCAAACGTTGAGCGCAGAAGATGGTTCGGTTTTTATCGTGCGGAGCGAGGCGACCGGCACAGATCAGGTCGTGATGCGCGTGATGGGACCCGCCTTCCAGAGCGCGCCGCCGCAGAATATCAATCTGAACAGCCTGCGCGACAACTTCCAGCTTTCCTCCGCTGTGGGATCGTTGGGCGAAATGATGGGCCGGCCAAACCCGGCCTTTAACGGATTTTTCGGCGCTGCCCCTCAGACTCAGGTCGCGCTGCAAAAAACCACCGTCACCCAGTATCAGCCGGAATATGGCACATTAAACGATGGCCGCCGCTGGGGAGCGATCCGTTTTGAGCTGGAAGCCGTGCCTGCCGAAACCAGCGGACTGAATGCATTAAAGCTGGATGGTAAGGTGCTGGTCGTCGAACTGGGCGACGGCGGCTTTGGAGCGATCCGCCTGTACACGGCAGTCGGTCAGTTTGAGCGGGTAGGCGAAAAACTGCTGATGGACATGGCGGCTTCGTTTCGGGGAGCCGGGGCAGCCGTCCCGTTAGCCCAGCCGACCGCCATCGTTCAGGCAGCAGCCACCGCCGCGCCCGTGCCGCAGTTCTCGCGCGCCGATGTCGCCAATGCCGCAACGGGCATCCTGACCGATTATCTGCGCGGGTATTACATGCGCCCACCAAGCCAGAGCTGGCACGAAAACCGCACCACCATAACCGCTGCGTTTAACGGCAAACTGGACAATTTCTGGGCCGCTCACCGCGACGGTTACGACGTTGATCCGGTCATCTGCGCGATGGCAGATGCCAGCAGCGTGACCGCTGTGGGCGGCGCAGTCGTCGGCGGTGAAGCAGTGTTCGACATTGAGTTGGGCGTCTCATTCGGCCCCGGTTCGAACCAGACCAGCATTGTGGGTCAGGTATATATGCTGTATGACAGCGCGCGCGGCTGGCAGATTAATGATGTCATCTGCAATGATGGCCCATCGAGCAGTGCGCCCGCCGCGACCGGCTTTGAACTACCGGCCATTTCGCCCGATGCATCCGGCAAACAGATGGTCAGACAATTCTACGACTGGTACATCCGGCTGGTAGAATCCTTTGTGGCGCTGCCCGACGGCTGGTATCGTCAAGGTCCGTTTACAACACAGATGATTCAAAAGCTGGACGAACATTACCGGCAGCCGATGGTTGGTTTTGATCCTTTCCTGCTGGCACAGAACACACCGAACAGCTTCAGTGTAGATTTACACGTCTTTTCGCTGCCGCGCCACAGTACTATCTACGCCGTAAGTATGGACTTTGGCATGGCACAACCGCACGTCATCCGCGTGGAAGTTGTAGAGGTCGAGGGACGCAAACTGATTGATGGCATCTGGCTGCCTTAAGGTAGCCTTCAGTCCATAGCCGTCAGTCACAAGACGAACCGGAGCAGCGACCGCCTCCGCCTCAGGGCGCGGTCGCTTCCGGCGTCGCATCGGCAGGCGGCGCGGCGGCTTCTACCAGCGGCCCCGGTTCAACCGTATCAAACGGCAGCGGCTCCGGCGTGAATTCGGTGACGGGCGCGGCGGTCGCTTCCGGCGTTGCCTCGAGGGTCAGCTCCGGCGTCGGCGCGACCGGCACAACCTCAAAACCCGTCACCGACCACGAGTCGGCGGGCTGCCCTTCCGGCGGCGGCACGTAGTACCACGCCAGCCGCAGACGGACGGACTGCCCTTTGTGCAGGCTGAGATCGAAACTTAACGGCGTCCAGTCCGGCGACGGCGGCACGGCGATCACCGGCTGCCATACGCCGCCGTCGAGGCTGATTTCCACCGCTGCAAACGAGCCGTCAAATTCTGGCGCATTCAGCCATGACCGGAAGCGCAGTTCCCAACCGGCCTCGGTCGGGCCGATGGCCTCCTGGCGGGTGATGGCGGACAGTTCGTAAGCCTCGCCGGCGACAAAAACGCCCTCGGCCAGCGCCCAGCCGCCTTCCCCAATCCAGGTGCTGCCATCCGGCGCGAAGTACGGTTCGGTGAAAACCGGCGTAGGAAGGGCCGGTGCGGTCGGCAGCGGTTCCGGCGGGGGCGGTTCGGGCGGCAGCGGCGGCAGAGTCGGCGTTTCGCTCGGCGACGGCGTGACGGTGGCAATCTCCAGTGTGGGCGAAGGTGTCTCGGTCGGCGTTTCGGTCGGCGGTATGGCCTCGCGCACCTGAATGGCGTCCACCAGCCAGAAATCCGGCGGCTGTTCTGCATCCGGCGGCGTGAAGAACCACACAAACCGCAGCCACAGCGTTTGCCCGATGTAGGCCGGCAGATCAACCACAACCTCCGCCCACACTTCGGCGGGCGCAACCGTATGCAGCAGCGTCCAGTTTTCGCCGTCGGCGCTGACCTGCACCGCCGCCACCGAGCCGCCCAGATCGGCCACGCGCAGCAGCGACCGGAAGGTTAACTGTCGGGGCAAACCGTCGCTCAGGTCAACCGGCTGTTCCACGTCCAGCGCATTAAAACCCGGCCCGGCAGAGATGTACCAACCGTCGCCGGTCAGCACCCAGCCGCTCGTGCCGGACAGTTCGGCGGTCGCCTCCGGCCAGGCTTCCGGCGTCAGTTCGGGCGTCGCGCTCACTTCCGGCGTCAGATCAAGCACTGCCGTCACTTCCGGCGTAGCTTCGGCGCTGGCTTCAGCCGTCACATCGCCGGTCGCTTCCGGCGAAACTTCAGCAGTCGCTTCTGGCGATGTTTCGGCTGGCGGCGCTGCCGCGATCTGAACAGGCGCGGCCTGGATGGTGAACGAGTCAATGCCCACCTGTGCTGCCAGCGGCAGAATCCGCAGCGCATGGAGCGCATCTTCCAGGCCGGTAATGGCGATCTGGCCGAAGGTGGACGGCTGACCGGCGGCGTTCCCGGCTTCGATGATCGCGCCGTCTATCTCGACGGCGAACGCGCCAAAACCGGCATCCCGCGCGAACGTCACCACCACGCCCGTCCCGGCGAAATCCAGCGACAGGGGCGCGCTGCTGTCCGCGCCGGTGTTGACCAGGTATGCGCCGCCGCTGGCTGCCGGGTCATCCCGGCGTTCCCAGCCGCCCGGCGGGTAGGACGCCGCGCTTTCGGCTTCCAGACCGGCGGGCAGGGATGAAACCGCCGCACCGGCTTCCGGCGGCGGTGCGGCCAGCGCCACCGCTTCCGGCCCGCCACCCTGGTCGGCCAAGCCGAGCGCCTCGCAGCCTTCGCCGTCGTCCAGGTTGAACTGCGCCTGTTCTTCTTCTGAAACCGGGGGCAGCGCATATTCCGAGCAGGTCTGTTGAATCAGGCTGTTGATGCCGCCGCTGAGGTCAGGCACCGTCCAGCGCAGCAGCGTGTTATTAACCGAATCAAGGCCGTACACTTGTCGTCCATCCGGCGTGAAACCGATGTCGAACAGGGCTTCGGCGCTGGTGATGGTCAGGATACTCTGGCGCGTCTCCACGTCCCACACGCGCAGGGTGCGGTCAAGGGCGGCGGCGGCCAGCAGCGTTTTATCCGGGCTGAGCGCCAGACTGGCAATGCCTTCCTGGTGTCCGAGCAGTGTCCTGATGGTCTGGCCGGTGACGACATCCCACAGGCGCACCACGCCGTCGCGCTGACCGACAAAAATCTGGCTGCCCTCGTATACGACCACCGGCTCGTTTCGGATCGCATCCTCTGAACCGTTAACCTGGCGCGGCGGATCGGTGGAAATATCCCAGATTTCCAGGCGATTGTCACGCACGATGAACGCGCTCAGGCTGTCCAGACTGAAAGCCACATGCTGTGCCGGGGACGCAGGGTTGGGGAAGCGGTGGCGTTCCGCGCCGGTAGCAGCATCCAGCAGGATGACATCATCATAGCCGCTCGTCAGCAGCCAGCGGCCATCGGGACTCCAGGCTGCTGCGGACAGAATATAAGGTTTTTCGACTGCCAGTGGCAGCATATCGCCGGTGTTCAGATTTTTAATGACGGCATCGGTGGCCGTCCCATACCATACCCGCGACCCGTCCAGGCTGAACAAGCCATACCGCACCCAATCGTCGGCGGTCGCCGGAAAACCGGGCAGCGGCGTATTGGTCGTCACCTCCCACACGTACACCTGATAAGGCGCTGATCGAACGGCGGACAGCGCCAGCCGCCCATCCGGGCTGAGCGCCAGCGTCACACCGAAGCCGGACGGTGTATCCGCCGAGGAAAAGTTGGACGGTGACAGCGAGCGCAAATCCCAGACACGGGCGCTGCCATCAAACGAAACGGTGATCGCCAGCGTCCCATCGTCATTAAAAGCCACGCTCTCAATATGCGAGGTGTGGCCGGTAAAACGCTGCAATTCCAGCCCGGTCTGGACATCCCACAGATGCACCGCGCCGTTTTCCAGACCAACGATGATGCGCCGGCCATCCGGGCTGAACTCGGCGCTGAGTATGAAGTGTGAGTGTTCAAACGTGCGGACGGTCTGGCCGGCGACCCGATCTATCAGGACGAGGTTCATGCCGTTATCAGCCAGTTCATATTGGCCGTCGGTGGTGAGCAGACGCGCGGTTCGGGAGGCGTCCCCCGGCTCCGGCGGCACGGGCAGGCCGCTGGTCAGGCTCCAGGCCATGAGCTGGCCGGCAACCGGATTCCACGCCAGCGCGCGCGCGCCGTCGGCGCTGAAGGACATAAAATCAGCCGGCGTATCATCGAGCGAAAAGCGGTAGCGCAGGCCGGAAGAAAAACTGGCTTCGTACAGGGCGCTCTGCACTTCGGCCAGATCGGGCTGAAGGCTGTAAGCCAGCAGCGCGCGCTGCAAGGCCAGCGGGCGGTTGCCTTCGGCCAGGGCGGTTTTCGAGCCGGTCGCCAATGCCAGCGCGCGCGCCCGCCGGGACTCCTGCTCTGCCGCGCCCTGGGCGACGGTCGCGGTGGCCGCGTTCTGTTCGGCCTCAAACTGCGCCGTCAGGGCGGCATTGGCGTTTTCTGCCGATTCGGTGGCGCGGCGGGCGCTGGTGGCTGCCGCCGCGATGGCGGTCTGTTCGTTCTGGGCGGCTTCAACGGCGCGGGTGGCGGCTTCGTTGGCGTTTTCGGCGGCGCGGGTGGCGTTGGCCTGGGCGGTCGCGGCGGCGTTGCGGGCGTTCCCGGCTTCGATCTGCGCCTGGCCGCGCGCGATGGTGGCAGTAGCCGCGTTTTCCTGCGCGTCCTTGGCCGCCGTCGCGGCGTTGTCGGCTTCTTCCTTCGCCACGCCTTCGGCCACGCGCGCGGTCGCTTCATTGTTCAGGGCGATGACGGCTTGGGTAGCGCGGGCGTCGGCCTCTTTGATCGCTTCGGCTTGCGCCGTGCCGCGCGCATCGGCTTCCATCGCCACCTGCGTCAGCGCCACGTTGGCCTGCTGAAGCGCCTTTTCGGTTTCCAGCGATTGGTTGTAGGCCACCACCGCCAGGATGCTGACGATGACCAGCGCCGCCGCCATCGCCCCGCCGATGATCTGCCGGAAGCGGTTTGCGCCCCGGCGGCTGGCGGTGATGTAGCCGATTTGCAGTTCGGTCGGCGGCGGGTCGCGCTGGACGCCTTCCGCCAGCCACTTTTCGGCTTCCTGCAAATCGTCGCCCCGCAGCAGCAGGCTGCCACGGCGTTTTTTGCCATCCCATTCGCGGGCGCGCACCAGCAGTCGGGTATGCAGCTGGATGTGCGACAGGTCGGCGTCCAGCGTGCGCAGCAGGGTTCTGAGCGCATCCTCGAATTTATCCGTCTCGCGGAAGAATATCCAGTTGCGCGAAGCAACCGCCGGATGCACGGCCTTACGATCTGCCGACTCGGTCAGTTCGCGCCGCAGGATAGGGACGAGCCGTTTATTATGTTTGATGGCGTGGTCAATCTCGCGGCGGCACACGTCGGAATTAACCGAGTCCGGCGAAACGACGAATATAAATACGTTCGCGCCTTCGATGCCGGCCTCGATTTCCTGCCACCACTC
Organism: Chloroflexota bacterium; assembly: GCA_013388735.1. GTDB lineage: Bacteria > Chloroflexota > Anaerolineae > Aggregatilineales > Phototrophicaceae > CFX2. The sequence goes on from JACAES010000094.1 coordinate 68,354, forward strand.
GGCGCTGTAGGGGATGTCGTCGAAGTCCACCCACACTTCGCGCCCGTCCTGCTTCAGCGCGCCCGCAAGCTGCTGGACGAAATCCTTATCCTTGCGGGAATAGGAGATCATCACATCAGAGAGATTAAAGGAGTCAGGCATGACCGATTACTCCATCATACACCGGCGGCGCTCAGTCGTTGAGATAGTTCTCGATCAATGCTTCAAAATCGGCCAGACGTTCGGCCTGCTGGTAGAGCAGCATCTCGTAACCGGCGATCAGCTCCGCCAGCAGCGCGGGACGCACTTCCCGCCGGCGCGCCAGAATTTCAAGCAGGATGCCGAGATGGTGGAGGTTACGTTCCTGCCAGCGCAGCAGGTCTTCGTAGCCGGTCAGCAGGGCCAAGGTCGCGCCCGACTCCGGTGTGGAGACAACAACCGGCGGCGTGACTTCCGGCGTCTGTTCCACCGGGACGGTCACTTCCACCGGCGGCGTGCGGATGTCGCCCGTCTGCTCCTGCACGTATACCACGCAGTCGGCGGTCAGGGCGGTATCATCCACGCCGACCGTAACCAGATGATAACCCGGCTCGGTCTCCTGCGGGATAGGCAGGTTTATCAGGCCGCCGCCGGCTTCGTCGCTCTGGCCGGTAAAAACCAGATCAGGGCCGAGCAGGCCGTGAATGGGCGCATCCGGCGTCAGACCGTCCAGCGCCACCGGCACGCTGCCGCCCGGCAGACCATCCGCCTGGGCCGCGCAGTGCGGGAAAACCGGCGGTTCAAGCGTGAAACCCCGGCCATGCCGCCCTTCCGCGTCGTCCAGGTGATCTGCAAATTCCCGCGTCAGGCTGGTGACGATGGTGTGCAGACGAAATTCCTGCCCGGCTTCGATGTCGTGCAGGTCGTCCGGCAGTTCCAGCCGCACCGAATGGCTGACGGGAATCGGCGCGGCCTCGGCATCTCCCTCGCCTTCCGGCAGCACGATGGGGTGCATCACCAGCGTCAGCAGTTCGGCGCTGTGGCCGTCCACCGGGAACAGGCCGCCTTCGGCATACCGGCTCACTTCCGCCAGCGTGACCACGCCATCCTGCACGACCACGCGCGCCACCAGTTCGACGCCCTGGAAATTGGTTTCCGGCACGCCAGACTCGGCCAGCAGACCCGCGTCAGCGCCGGAGTCCACGCCGTCGGTATCCAGCAAAAACCAGAATTCCATCTGTTCTTCTTCCGGCAGCAGCCCCAAAAGATGCTGGTCAAAAAAGACCCGGTTGGTTTCTAGTTCCAGCCCGGCAGTCACATGCGATAGGTCGAGGTGCGGCGGCTGGCCGTCGAGTTCGGCCACGCCGTCATACTGCTCATGGGCGACGAATGCGCCCGGATTAAACTCGCCCTGCGGGTCGGCTTCGACGTGCGGCACATGGGCGGCGGCACTGCGCAGGGCGATCACTTCGGTGGCAGTGAGAGCGCGGTTATCGGCCTGGCCGTCACCATTGTTATCACGCAGCCAGGATAACATCAGGGCAGTGATGGACGTGCTTTGCGGCAGGCCCAACGCCCGCCCGAAAGCGTGTCCGGCGGCGATGTCCCAGGGATCGGTGATCGGCTGGCCGCTGGATGTAAAACGCCGGCTGCCGCCGGGGTCGCCGGGCGTCGGCGGCCAGTTCGGGTTTGGCACGCCGGGATACAGGTAGTGGTTGTCGGCCAGGGCTACCCGCCCGTTGATGGGCAGCGCGCAGACTCCGGCTGCCGTCTCGACACAGCCGCCATAACCGGGGATGTTCAGGTAATCGCCCGCCGCATTATGAAACAGGTTGACGTTGATCGCCATGATGCCGACCCCTGCTCGCCCCAGGTTATTCCAGGCCTGCCCGCACAGGTTAAGCATGGTATTAAATTCGGTCGGGTTGTCGGTGATGTCGCGCAGATCGCCCATCCGCCCGGTGCCAGGTGTCGGCGTCATATCGGCGAAGGTGGGAAAGCTGAAACCCTGCTGGGCGAAGCTGTTGATGGCCGAGCGAAAAGTGATGCCGGTGGGATTAACGTAGATGTTATCGGTCGGGCGCTCGTGCCGCCGCCACAGGATGTTATTGGTGGTCGTATCCCCGGCAACGTTCGGGTTGTTTACTGCCGGGCTGCCCTGCGCCGCGCACCAGGAGATCGGCACGTGGTAGGTGTCCTGACCGTTCCAGTTACCGGAAGCGAAAACCACCGACGGGCGCAGTGACGACACCCCCACGCAAAGGGAAAAACCGGCAGCGACGACGATCAGCAGACGACGTAACATCACCCACCCCTCCCAGCTTTTTATTTACTTTTTAGCATTATAAGCATAATCGAAATTTTGTGGCAAATCAATTGCCCGCGCCGATTCAGGGGAAATGGAAGGATGAATGCTCTTTAAAGAATCGGCACAGGAATAAGATTTTCGGGAGCGCACATCGGCGCTCCCCTGCTGCATTTGATCTGTACGTTACAGATTCAGCCGCCGGGCGAAGGCGCGCAGTTTTTGCCCCGCGCCGCCGACGATGGGCGCGCCATGCCCCGGACACAGGATGTCCGGGTTTAACTCGGCGACTTTCAACACCGAGCGTTTGGCCTCTGCCATATCCGGCGTAAAGGCCGCTATCGGCAGCGTCAGTCCCCAGGGCATGTGCATCACTACGTCACCGCCGAACAGCAGCCGTTTTTCCGGCCACCAGAACACCACATGGCCGGGGCTGTGGCCGAAGGTTTCCACCACTTGCAGCCCCGGCAGAATCGCGTCCAGGGTGTCGCCGCCGTTCAGGTCAACGTCCACGCGCGCCGGGGTTGGCGGCGCAAACCCGCCCGTATAAGTCATCAGCCGGGCCAAACCACGCACATCTTCGCGCCGGGGTCTGACCATCTGCCCTTCGCCGCGCACCACCGGGGCATCGCGCCGGTGAATGTAGGTACGCGGATTGGCGACCTGCTGGAAAGCCGCCAGCCCGCCGGTATGGTCGGGGTGGGCGTGGGTGATGAGGATATGCCGGATGTCCTCCAGGTCATAACCCAGCGCCCGGAGCTGCGGCAGAAGGCGCTGCGGCGTCTGTGGCGACAGGCTGGTATCCACCAGCGCCAGCCCATCATCGCCGGTGATGACATAAATGCGCCCCACAGACATGCCAGGTACGGCGTAAACACGATCGGTAATCGGCTGCACGGATGTTCCCTTTCAGGTGGTTGGCGGCGAAGCTGTCTCAAGCGGCGCAAGCGGCAGGCCGATCACAAAAACGGTGCCGCTGCCGAGCGTGCTTTCCAGATCGATTCGCCCGCCGTGTGCCTCAACAACCATCTTCACAATGCTCAACCCCAGCCCGATGCCGCCGGAATCAATCGTGCGCGACGCATCGGCCCGGTAAAACAGATCAAATATGTGCGGCTGGTGTTCCGGGCTGATACCGGTGCCGGTATCACGCACCTCGATCTCAATGTTATCTTCGACCAGCCGCGTGCCGACTGTGACCGCCCCGCCCGGCGGCGTATAGGTGATCGCGTTCATAATCAGGTGACGGATCGCCCGCGCCAGTTCCGTCGCATTGACGGCGATCAGCGGCAGGTAGGGATGCGCTTTAAAGACAAAATTCAGTTCTTTCTCCTGGGCGCGCGCGGCCAGATCATGCATCAGCCCTTCGATCAGACGGTTCAGGTCATATGGTACGGTGTTCGGGTCGGTCACAGCGGATACGGTGTACAGATTATCCAACTGGCCGCTCAACCGCTCCACGCACTCATGAATCCGATGCAGACGGGGCTGCATAGCCTGGCGTGTTTCGTCGTTCAGGGCGCGTTCGATCAGGTAGCGGCTGGTTTCGATGTTCGCCAGCGTGGTGCGGAAATCGTGCGAGATGGCGCGCACGAACTGGCCGAGCAGTTTCAGCCGCTCCCGCTGGAGCGCCAGCCGCAGCTTTTGCGCCTCGGCCTCTTTGTGCGCGGTGATGTTCTGCGCCACGCCATAGATGCGCACAACGCGCTTCTGTTCGGCATCCCATACCGGCAGGCGGTGAAGCAGCACCCAGATGTACGCGCCGCTGCGGGTCAGCAGGCGGTACTCGCCGGCGTTGGCCTGCCCTTCAGCCACCTGCCGGATGTCCTGCAAAGCGCGGTCGGCATCCTCCGGGTGGTACAGGTTGTGCAGGCCGATTGCATTGGCATCCTCCCAGCTAAAGCCGGTGATGTGCCGGTACGAATCGGTAATCCAGTCCATGACTGTACTGCCATCAGGTTCAACCCGCAGCGAATAGGCATAATCAGAAATCAACTCGGAGATGATGCGGTAGCGTTCCTCGCTTTCCCGTAGGGCGGCCTCGGCGCGCTTGCGTTCGGTGATGTCCTCAAACAGCACCACCGCGCCGCTGATAGTCCCCTGCGCGTCGCGCAGCGGGCCGCCGGAAATGCCGACATCCACCAGCGAACCATCCCGGCGTTTCCGGTAGGTCTCCCTGCCGATCAGCACGCGGCCATGCTCAATCATCTCGTGCAGAAATTCCTGATATTCCGCCTGCTTTTCCTCCGGCACAATCGGATAGGGCCGGCCCAGGACTTCCCGCTCCTTCCAGCCAAAGGTGCGCTCCGCCGCCGCATTCCAGAGCGTCACCACTCCATCCAGATCAAGCGCCACAATCGGCAGCGGCGAGTGATTAACCACGACCTGGATCATCTGGTTTGCTTCTCGCAGGATGGATTCGATCTGCTTCCGTTCGCTGATGTCCCGCGCCACCCCGGAAACATAAACCATGCGTCCGTCTTCCATCACCGGCGATACTTTTAACTCCGTCCACACATATGCTCCAGACTGTGTAAGCAGGCGCAGTTCAAACGGCGGCGGCGATTCGCCCTTGCGCATGTGCCGGAACAGCGAAACCGCCAGCGGTTGGTCATCGGGATGAATGAAATCCATGACCGAGCGGCCAAGAATCGCCTGGCGCGGCCAGCCCACAAGCTGCTCAACCACGCTGTTCAGGCCGGTGATGGTGCCGTCCGGCTGGTGGGTGTACACGACATCGCGCAGGTTTTCCACCAGGCTGCGATAACGGGTTTCGCTTTCCGTCAACTGCACCTGCCGCTGGATCTCTCGCTGCCGGTAGAAATGTACGACCAGCAAAATCGGCACGCCCAGCAGGATATTAAACGCCAGCGGCCCGGCGATGATTTCCCGCGCAAAAGACGGCGGCGACAGCAGGGCCAGCAGCACCATCCCGGCGATCTGGATGATGTACAGAACTGCGCCCACGCGCGGGGAAAAAATCAGGCTGCTGAAAACCGTGACCGCGATAAAATAGTGCAGCGTCCGCAGCGCGCTGTCACCTCCGTCAAGGACAGACATGACCATAATCGTCCCAAACCCATAAAGGATGACCAGTACAGCAGACAACCGGTAAAAGCCGCGCCGGTTCAGCACAAAGCAGACCGTCAGTACGGCCATATTGAGAAAGCCGACTGCAAACCAAGGACTCGTCCAGGGGGCGCCGCCGTGCGTCAGAAACGGCAGCAGCCAGATGACCATGCCTGCCAGGGCGATAAACAACAGCAGCGCCGTCAGCAGTTCGGCCTGCCGCCGCTCTTCCTGCTGGCGAACGGCAGGAACAGGCCCGGTCAGAAATTTCCAGCATTGCCTCATTCGTGGTAGCCGCATTTTTGATTCACAATACGATCCCAATCAAGCTGATTTAAGAGATGAGTGGAAGCAGCGGTTTTAAACGATTCTAGCACACACAGCCTCTGGAGACACTTAACCTGACCGGTCGAACAAATCAGCGACAGGGGAAACGACCGCCGTCGAAAATTTCGTACACCGTGTAGGAAAAGGCTGTGCGAAATTTCACATAAGTGCGCATCCCATCCGGGCAAAAATTCTGTACACTGAACATGTTGTTAATCAAATGCAGATTTGATTATACGAGCCATCGCAATCCATCATCTCAACCGTTTTTTTTGTTCATGCTTTGTGTTAGAAAGGTGAAGCCCTCTATGACCCCTTCAGCCGTCCAGGTGGCAGGCGTGCAGATCACGGCGCCCATCCCGCCAGAGTACACCGACATCCTCACGCCGGAGGCGCTGGCATTCGTCGCTAAACTGGCGCGCGCGTTTACCACCCGGCGCGACGACCTGCTCCGGCGGCGCGTCCAGCGCCAGGCCGAAATTGACGCCGGCAGCCTGCCGGACTTCCTGCCGGAAACGGCGCACATCCGCGAAAGCGACTGGCGCGTGGCGCCCTGCCCGCCCGATCTGCAGGATCGCCGTGTCGAGATCACCGGCCCCACCGACCGGAAGATGGTCATCAACGCGCTGAACTCCGGCGCAAAGGTATTCATGGCGGATTTTGAGGACGCCAACTCGCCCACCTGGGACAACCTGATCGAAGGCCAGATCAACCTGCGCGACGCCATCCGCCGCGTCATCGAATTCACCAGCCCGGAAGGCAAACACTACCGGCTCAACCCGCAGACCGCCGTCCTGATGGTGCGCCCACGCGGCTGGCACTTAAACGAAAAACACATGCTGGTGGATGACCAGCCTATCCCCGGCGGCCTGTTCGACTTCGGCCTGTATTTTTTCCACAACGCTCATGAACTGCTGCGGCGCGGCAGCGGGCCGTACTTCTACCTGCCGAAACTGGAAAGCCACCTGGAAGCGCGGTTGTGGAACGACGTTTTTAATATGGCGCAGGACGAACTGAACATCCCGCGCGGCACCATCAAAGCTACTGTTCTGATCGAAACCATCCTGGCGGCTTTTGAAACCGAGGAAATCCTGTACGAACTGCGCGACCATTCTGCCGGGTTAAACTGTGGGCGTTGGGATTACATCTTCAGCTTCATCAAAAAGTTCCGCAGCAGGCCGGATTTCGTGCTGCCCGACCGGGCGCTGGTGACGATGACCGTCCCTATGATGCGCTCCTACTCGCTGCTGGTCATCAAAAACTGCCACCGGCGCGGCGCGTTTGCGATGGGCGGCATGGCCGCGCAAATTCCGATCAAGAGCAATCCAGAAGTCAACGAACAGGCTTTAGCGAAGGTGCGCGCCGACAAACTGCGCGAAGCCCAGGACGGCCACGACGGAACGTGGGTGGCGCATCCCGGCCTCGTCCCGGTGGCGACGGAGATTTTCGATGAGTTCATGCCGCAGCCCAACCAGCTTAACCGGCAGCGCGACGACGTGCAGGTGACTGCCGCCGACCTGCTGACCCCGCCCCAGGGGCCGATCACCGAAAACGGCGTGCGCTGGAATATCAAAGTCGGCATTCAATATCTGGAAGCCTGGCTGGGCGGCAACGGCTGCGTGCCGCTGTATTACCTGATGGAAGATGCCGCCACATCGGAAATCTGCCGCACGCAGATCTGGCAGTGGCTGCACCACGAGGCCGCTCTGGAAGATGGCCGTCGTCTGACGCCGGGGCTGTACGATAGGTTCCTGGCCGACGAACTGGAAGCCATTCGCGGCGAACTCGGCGACGAACGTTACCAGAACGGCCACTTTCCGCTGGCGACCCGCCTGTTCACCGACATGGTAAAAGCGCAGGACTTCGTAGAGTTTCTGACGCTGCCGGCCTACGAACATCTACCGTAAGCCTTAACGTCCGGCCACGTGCCGGGACTGTAGGACGCGCCAGTGGGCGCGCCCCTGCTGTATTCAATGATGAGTTTACATTTGTCTGACGTGAGGAGGAGTAAAGCCAATATGCAGCGCCAACGGAACGCCGAACAGATCACGATGGAATGGAACACCCGCCCCCGCTGGAAAGGCATCACCCGCGAGTACACGGCGGATAACGTCGTGCGCCTGCGCGGCTCGGTACACATCGAATACTCGCTGGCGCAGATGGGCGCGGAGCAGTTGTGGGACCTGCTCAACCGTGAGCCTTACGTGGCCGCCCTGGGCGCGATCACCGGCACGCAGGCCGTCCAGATGGTCGCCGCCGGGCTGAAAGCGATTTACGTTTCTGGCTGGCAGGTAGCGGGCGACATGAACACATCCCTGCAAACCTACCCCGATCAGAGCCTTTACCCGGTGGACAGCGGCCCGACGCTGGTGCGGCGCATCAACAATGCCCTGCTGCGCGCCGACCAGATACAGCATCTGGAAGGCAAAAAAGGCCCCTTCTGGCTGGTGCCGCTCATCGCCGATGGCGAGGCCGGTTTCGGCGGTATCCTCAACACCTTCGAACTGACCAAAGCCTTCATCGAAGCCGGCGCGGCGGCCATCCATTATGAAGACCAGCTTTCGTCCGCCAAAAAGTGCGGCCACCTGGGCGGCAAGGTGTTAGCGCCGACATCAGAGTTTATTCGCAAGCTGGTGGCAGCGCGGCTGGCTGCCGACGTATGCGACGTGCCGACGCTGATTATCGCCCGCACCGACGCCGAATCCGCTACCCTGCTCGCCAATACAATTGACCCGCGCGACGAGGAATTCATCACCGGGGAACGTTCGCCGGAGGGCTTTTTCTACGTGCGCGGCGGCGTTGAATCGGCTGTTGCGCGCGGGCTGGCCTACGCACCCTATGCCGACATGCTGTGGTGCGAAACCTCGCATCCTGATCTGGACGAAGCCCGCAAGTTCGCCGAAGGCATCCACCGCGAGTACCCGGACAAACTGCTGTTTTATAACTGCTCACCGTCCTTTAACTGGTCGCGCAACCTGGACGCAACCACCATCGCCAAGTTCCAGCGCGAACTGGGCGCGATGGGCTACAAGTTCCAGTTCATCACCCTGGCCGGCTTCCATTCGCTCAACTACGCCATGTTCGACCTGGCGCGCAAATATCAGGCCCAGGGCATGACCGCCTACGCCGAACTTCAGGATGCCGAATTTGATGCCGAGCGCGAATATGGCTACCGCGCCGTCAAACACCAGACCTTCGTCGGCACGGGTTACTTCGACGCCTTGCAGGACGCCATCACCGGCGGCCTGGCGTCCACCGTCGCCCTCAAACACTCGACCGAAACCGAGCAGTTCGCCAACGGCGAGAAGGTAAACGCCCCCCACTAACTATCCGAAACGTCGGATCGCCCCTCTGGGTGAACGGGAAAGGGCTATCGCATGAAGACACTTCGTCTTAATAAACGCGCTTTTGCCCTATGACCCCAACCCCCTCACGCTCAGGGGACAGCCCTCACCCCCGGCCCCTCTCCCGAACGTGCCTTCGGCACTGGGAGAGGGGCGAAAATCAGCAGCGTCGCCTTGGCTTTCCCTGTCTCCCAGCCGCGCAGCGGCGTTCAGGAGAAAGGGGTCAGCGGGATGAGGGCTAAATCGCACTGAAGTGAAATGCACCCGAACGGGCAAGGCCGGTTGCAATCAGCCCGGTTTTCTTCTACACTAATGACGTTCATCCGAGGGGTTTTTATGTTTAATACCGTTCACCATCATTCGTCCCGGAAGCGTGGTTAGCTGACCCCAGACCGCTTTGTTTTAGCCGGCGTGGGCGTCAGTCCACGCTTTTTTATTCTCTACCGAGGAGTTCAGGGATGTCCCAGGCCAAAATTAAACCCCGTCTGCCTAAAGGAATGCGCGACTTCCTGCCAGACGATATGCTCAAACGCGATTACGTGTTCGGCGTGGTGCGCGACGTATTCCACCTGTACGGTTTCGAGCCGCTGCAAACGCCGGTGCTGGAGCTAAAAGACACGCTGATGGGCAAATATGGCGAGGACGCCGAGAAGCTCATCTACCATGCCCAGCACCCCGGCGGCAAGGAAGAAGTCGCCTTGCGCTACGACCTGACCGTTCCGCTGGCGCGGGTGGTGGCGCTGTACGAAAACGAGATCAGCCTGCCGTTCAAACGCTACCAACTGTCGCCGGTGTGGCGAGCAGAGCGCCCTCAGCGCGGGCGCTACCGCGAGTTTTACCAGTGCGACGCCGACATCGTGGGCGTGGCGGGCATGAACGCCGACGCTGAAATCCTGGGCGTGGTGGTTACGGCGCTGCGGCGGCTGGGTTTTTCGCAGTTCAGCGTCAAAATCAACAACCGCAAACTGCTGACGGCCATCGGCATTTATGCCGGCGTGCCGGACGAGCAGCTTGGCGACCTGTATCGCAGCGTGGACAAGTTCGACAAAATTGGCGCGGATGGCGTGCGGAACGAACTGCTGGAACGCGGCATCGGCCAGGAAGCTGTCGCCCGGATGATGGGCCTGATTCAGGCTAAACAGCCGGGGCTGGAAAGCCTGGACTACCTGGACGAGATCATGGGCGGCATCCCGGCGGCGCAGGCCGGCCTGCGCGAACTGCGCGAACTGGCCGGCCACCTGGACGACGCGGGCATCCCGCCGGCCTTTTACGAGTTCGACCTGACGATGGTGCGCGGCCTGGGTTATTACACCGGCCCGATCTTCGAGACGGTCATCACCGAGCCGAACCTGGGCAGCGTCACCGGCGGCGGGCGCTACGATGATCTGGTCGGGCTGTTCCGCAAGGAAAGCCTGCCGACCACCGGCACGTCGCTGGGCATCGAGCGGATCATTGACCTGATGGACATCCTCGGCCTGTACCCCAACGGCATCGGCGGCACGGTCGTACAGGCTTTGGTAGCCGTGTTCAACGAGGACACGCGCCGCGACTCGACCCGGCTGGCGGCGGAACTGCGCGCGGCGGGCATCCAGACCGAACTCTACTTGCAGGACAAAAACCTGGGCAAGCAGTTGAACTACGCCGACAAAAAACGCATCCCACTGGTGGCCGTCCTGGGGCCGGAGGAAATCGCGGCGGGCGTGGTCAAACTTAAACGCCTGAGCGATGGCGCGGAAGTCATGGTCAGCCGGGGCGAAACCGGCGCAAAAGCGCGCGAGATGTTGGGGTAGAATAAGGGCAGGATTCGGCCTGCACGTGCCGACGCTGTGGGCAGCGGAACTACCCGGCCCGGCAGCGGTCGTGGCGGCCATGCAGGCATTACTGGCAGACGAAACATAAGCCGGACTGCGCCTCGCCACCATCAACGGAAAACGGCCTCAATTACTGCTATACTGTAATCACTTACATTACAGACCGTTTTTCGGAGAGGGGGAGCGATGGCCGTCGTTATCGAAACGCGCAGCCTGCGGAAGCAGTATCATCTGGGCGATGTGACGGTTGAAGCCCTGCGCGGCGTGGATTTCGCCGCCGCCCAGGGCGAATTCGTGGCGATCATGGGGCCGTCGGGGTCGGGCAAGTCCACGCTGCTGCACCTGCTGGGCGGCCTGGACAGCGCCAGCGGCGGCGATGTGCTGCTGGATGGCCGGTCTTATACGCAGATGTCCGACGACGAGCTGACCATCACGCGCCGCCGCCAGATCGGCTTCATCTTCCAGTTCTTCAACCTGCTGCCCACGCTGACGGCTGCCGAAAACGTGGCGCTGCCGCTGACGATTGACGGCCAGCACCCAAACCCGTCGCACATCATGAGCCTGCTGGAGCAGGTCGGGCTGGCCGACCGCAAAGACCACAAACCGCACCAGCTTTCCGGCGGGCAGCAGCAGCGGGTGGCGATTGCGCGGGCGCTGGTGGCGCGGCCTAAAATCGTCCTGGCGGACGAACCCACCGGCAACCTGGACAGCCAGTCCGGGCAGGCGGTTCTCGACCTGCTGCGCCGCGCCAGCCGCGAGCAGGGGCAGACGATGGTGATGGTGACGCACGATCATCGCGCCGCCGCCAGCGCCGACCGGGTGGTTTTCCTCAAGGACGGGCAGACGGTGAATATGGTCAGCCTGGACGACACCGGCGGCAAAACCCGCACCCAGACCGTCGCCGCCGTCATGACCGAAGTCGGGCTGTAGGGGGTGCGCTGATGTCATCCATTTACGGGCTGGCCTGGCGCTACCTGTTCGCCAACCGGGTGCGTTCGCTGTTAAGTGTCGCGGCAGTGATGCTGGGCGTGGCCGTGACCATCTCCGGCAGCATGATCGCCGGATCGGTGCGCGAGGGCATTTTGCGGTCAGACGAACTGCGCGTTTTGCTGGAAGGCATGATCGCCATGCTCGACCCGGCCATGCTGTTCATCGGCATGGTGGTAATGCTGGCAGCCGGCTTCCTGATCTTCAACACCTTCGGCATGACCATCACCCGCCGCCGCCAGCAGATCGGCGGTTTGCGGGCATTAGGTTTGACGCGCGGCCAGACCATGCGCGTGATTCTGGCGGAGGCGCTGCTGCTGGGCGTGGTCGGCGTGGCGCTGGGTGTGATCTTCAGCGTGGTTCTGGGACAGGTGTTGATCGCTTTCATCAAACCGTTCGCCGAGCGCATGGTGGCCTTTGGCGATGCCGCGCCGGAGCTGCCGGTGGTGATCTTCGCGGCGGTGATGGGCTTGCTGATTACGCTGCTGTCGGTGCTGCTGCCGGCGCGCCGGGCCGCGCGCGCGGCTCCGCTGGATGCCCTGCGCGAGCCGGCAGCCGCCCAGATCGAACCGGCGCGGCGTGGGCAAACGGTGCTGGGAACGCTGCTGATGGCCGGGCTGCTGGCTTACGTCATCCTGATGCCGCCGGGTGAATGGGTGACGTATCCGCTGGACGCCCCCCTAACGGCGCTGGTCATCCTGCTGTGGCTGGCAGGGGTGCTGCTGCTGCTGCCGGGGGTGATCGGCCTGGCGGCGCGCCTGGGACGCTGGCTGCTGCCCGGCGCGACAGGCCGCCTGATGACCGACAATCTGCGGCGGGCGCGCGGGCGGGTTTTGCTCACGGTGCTGACGCTGGCTTTTGCCCTGCTGGTCATCATCGCGCTGAACGGCTTTATGGAATTTTTCCTTAACCACAGCGTCGGCGCTACCCTGAAGGCCGCCGAGCAGCGCGATGCGCTTTTCGTATCGCGTCTTGATATCGCCAGCGGTTGGGGCGAAGTCATCGGGCGCGGCCTGGAGAGTGTCATGCTGGCCGACGACGAACTGCACGCGCTGGTGGAAGTGGTCGAAGGAAGCGCGAACTACACCCTGAATTATTTCGTCGTCGTACCGGAACTGTCATTTTTTGGCAGCGGATACTTTTCGTACATGATTGACCCGGTGCTGCTGCGCGGGGTGGGCGACGCCATGTTCACGTTCTCGGAAGGCGACTGGGACACGGCGCTGCCGGTGATGGAAGCCGGCTGCGGGGTGCTGGTTTCGCCGGCGGTGGCCGCCCGCAATAACGTCGGCCTGGGCGATACGCTCACCGTCACCGGGCGCAGCGGGCCGCTGGACTGCACGATTGCCGGCCTCGGCACGTCGGTCGCGGGGGCGACCATCATCAGCGACACCCAACATGACCAGCTCACGGATATGAACCCGTCGCTGGTGCTGATTTTGCCGCGCCTCGATACCGACCCCGCCGAACTGGCCGCCCGCATCCAGGCCCTCAGCGCCGATTTCCCCGAAATACGGCTGACCTGGGTTTCCGATTTTGCGGTCGCGCTGGACGATTCGGGCGAAATCATCAATGTGGCATTCAACGCCATGCTGGTGCTGGCGAGTTTTGCGGCGGCCTTCGGCGTGGTCAACACCATGCTGATGAGCGTGGACGAACGCCGGCGCGAGATCGGCCTGCTGCGGGCGGTGGGCGCTACCCGCGCCCAGATGCGGCGCATCATCATCGGCGAGGCGGTTTTTATGGGGGTGGTCGGCGGGGTGGTTGGCCTGGCGGCGGGGCTGGGGGCGGTGCTGATTATTGTGCTGACTTACGGCCTGAACAGCATCGGCCTTAAGGCTGATCTGCTGCCGATTGCGCTGGCATCGGCGCAGGCCGCGCTGGCGACCGGTTTCGCGGGTTTGATCGCTGCGCCGGTGGTGGCGGCGCTGGCGGCCTGGCTGCCGGCACGCAGCATCCTGCGCGAAACACCCATCGAGACGCTGGCGTTGACCTGATTGTGTTTCCACCCCGGCAGCAGCGGGGTGTGTCTGGTAAAATGAACTCGCAAACCGGAAACGCACATCAATGATGGATGGGATGATGGCCTCCAATAACCCGATCTTTCCTCGTTCGAGTGGTATCCTTTTACACCCGACCTCGCTGCCGGGGCGCTATGGCATCGGCGACCTGGGCGAATGGGCGTATCGTTTCGTTGACTGGCTGGAAGCTGCCGGACAGACGATCTGGCAGATTTTGCCGCTCGGCCCGACCAGCTACGGCGACTCGCCCTACCAGTGTCTGTCAGCCTTCGCTGGCAATCCGCTGCTCATCAGCTTCGACCGGCTGGTAGAGGACGGCTGGCTGACGCCGGATGATCTGGCCCATGTGCCGCAGTTTTCGCCTTTCCTGGTGGATTTCGGCCCTGTCATCAACTACCACAATCGCATCCTCGGCCTGGCTTACCAACGTTTTGAAACCCACGCCACACCGGAACAGCGTCAGGAATACAGCGCCTGGGCCGCCGAAAACGCCTTCTGGCTGGAAGACTTCGCCCTGTTCATGACGCTCAAGAATCATTTCGACGGGCGTCCCTGGGTCGAGTGGCCGCAGGGCGAGGCGCTGCGCCAGCCGGATACGCTGGAAGAAGCGCATAAAAAATTCGCTCACCCTGTTTCTGAACAGCGATTCCGGCAGTGGGTCTTTTTCCGCCAGTGGATGGCGCTCAAAACCTACGCCAACCATAAGGGAATCCGTCTGGTCGGCGACATCCCGATTTTCGTCGCCCACGACAGCGCCGACGTGTGGGCCAACCGCGACTTCTTCACCCTGGACGAAACCGGCCAGCCGGTTTTTATCGCCGGGGTGCCGCCGGATTATTTCAGCCCGACCGGCCAGCGTTGGGGCAACCCGCTCTATCGCTGGGACAAGCTGGCCGAAGACGGTTATCGCTGGTGGATTGAGCGCATCAAAGCGACTCTGGCGGTAGTGGACATCGTGCGGATTGACCACTTCCGGGGTTTTGAGGCCTACTGGGAAATCCCGGCCAGCGAGCCGACCGCCGTCAAGGGACGCTGGGTTCCAGGGCCGGGCTTCGAGTTCTTCGACGTGGTGCAGAAGGCGCTGGGCGATAAACTGCCGATTATCGCCGAAGACCTGGGACTGATTACGCCGGGGGTGATCGAACTGCGCGACGGCCTGGGGCTGCCGGGCATGAAGATTTTGCAGTTTGCCTTTGGCGGCTCCGGCGGCGAAAATCGTTTCCTGCCGCACTACCACGAACCCAACTCGGTCGTTTACACCGGCACGCACGACAACAATACCACACTCGGCTGGTGGTTGAGCGGTGAAGCCACCCCGGACATCCAGAGCTTTTTGCAGGAATACATCGGCCATTCGGTGACAGAAATCAACTGGGATTTAATCCGGGTGGGCATGATGTCGGTGGCGCATACCTTCGTCGCGCCGCTGCAAGATATATGGGGCTTCGGCATGGACACGCGCATGAACACGCCGGGGCGCGAAGCCGGGAACTGGGGTTGGCGCTTTACGGCGGAATGGCTGGAAAACCCGGCCAAAGACCGCCTGGCGCACATGACCCGCACCTATGGACGCTGGCCGCAAACGGCTGAAGACGCCGCTTCCTGATTACACCGCCTGGGGGCGCGGCCTGGTCGCGCCCCTTCATTTCTTACAAATTCTTCACATTTGCCCGTTTTAGGGCTTCGTTAGCAATTCCTGACTAATGTAACATTAGATTGTGGTCAGACTGCGATAAGCCCAAATGCGGCTATCTGAACAGCCGTTGGATTTAACCAGAGAAACCCGGTGATGAGGATGTATCTTGTCAACGGCCAGCCGCTAAAGCGGGAGGCTTGTCCCTGGCGCTGCACCCGCCGCTCCGGTGACAGCAGCAGTGATGGCGGGTGCATCCGAGACATTAGGCGCATTGACTGACGCCCAAC
>JACAES010000007.1 GCA_013388735.1 Chloroflexota bacterium
AGGCGCGGGCGTTCTGGACGGCGACGGCCACCTGAGCGGCCAGGGTGGTTTTCACCCGCACGTCTTCGCTGGTGAAGCGGTCGGTGACGCTGGCCTGCACGTCCAGCACGCCGATGAGATGATCGCCGATCAGCATCGGCACGGCCATTTCGGACCTGGTGTCGGGCAGCAGCGGGTTGGGCAGGAAGTCCGGCGCGCGGGTCACGTCGTTGACGACCACGCCTTTGTGTTGACGGGCGGCGCTGGCGACCAGGCTGTGCGGATGGTTGAGCGGGATGGAGCGGCCTTCGGCTTTCATGATGCGCCCGGCCTCGCCTGCGCCGGCGGCCAGGACGAGGTTTTCACCGGCCTCGTCGAGCAGGTAGATATGGGCGTGGTAGAGGCCAAACCGTTCTTTGGTCAGTTCGCTAACGGCCAGCAGCAGGTCGTCAATGTCGAGCAGGGTGGTGGTCGCGGCGCTCACCTCGGCCACCGTCTGAAGTTCGGCAGCGCGCTTGCGGGTTTCGGTTTCGGCCTGTTTAATCTGGTCGAAAGCGCGGAACTGGTCGAGCGCCTGGGCCACCCGCTTGGCGACATCTTCAACCAGCAGCATTTCTTCCGGCTGCCACCGGCGTTCGGTATCCTCGGCGATCACGATTTTGCCGATGGGCTGGCCGCGCAGCACGACCGGCTGCACGATCTGGTCGGCATTGTTTTGCCCGTTGGAATGGGGTTCAAGCGGGCGCGGCGCTTCCAGGTCGTACTGGTAGCCCAGATAATGTTCCTTGCCAAGCTGCCCCAGGTAGCTTTCCCAGGCTTCTTCGGTCAGCCGCCGGTTCACCATCTCGGCGCGCTGAATGGCGGCCTGCGCTTCCTCAAACGCCTGGCTGCCGCGCAGCGCCGAAGCGATCTGGCTTGCCATCGCCTGAAAAACGGGCAGGTTTTCCAGGTTAAAAGTCCCTTCGCGGCTCGACTGCATGTCCAGCACGCCGATGATCGCGCCACCAACAACCAACGGAATGGTGACTTCCGACCGGGTATCCGGCAGCAGTGGGTTGGTTTTGTGGATGTCGCTGGTCTGGGTATCGGCCACCAGCACCGGCTGGTTGGTCTGGACGGCGCGCGCAACCAGCGAGGTTTCGCTTAAATCCAGGCGGTGCTGGCGTGCCAGCAGCTGCTGTCCAACCTCGCCCGTGCCGGCGCGCAGGATGGCGTAGCGCCCTGCGTCGTCCAGCAGATAAATCTGCGTATAGTACAGATCAAACTGGCTGCGGATGAAGTTTACCAGGCTGGTGAGCAGGTCTTTCTTTGTGTACAGGCTGGTTGCCAGACGGCCAACTTCCAGCGTCAGCGCCAGGTCGCGCGTGCGGGCGGCCACGCGGCTTTCCAGGCTGCCGATGAAATCCTGCAGCTGGTCAGCCATGCTGTTAAATGCGCCGGCCAGCAGGCCGATTTCATTGCCTGAGCGAAGATGAGCGCGCTGGCTCAGGTCGCCGCTGGCGATCTGCTCGGCAGTTCGTGTCAGCGCCACGATGGGTTTCGCAATGCGGTTGGCATAATACAGTGCGATGAAAGCCGCTATCAGCCCTGCTACCGCCGTTGCCCATGCGCTGGCGAACGTCGCTTCGTAGTAAGTGGCGAGCGCTGCATCTTCGTCTATTTCGGCCAGCAGGCCGGCGTTGAGTTGCGGTATCCATTTGTAAACACCGATGACCGGTTCGCCTCGGTAGTCTGGGTATGCGCCTGCGCCGTCTTGTCCCGCCAGTGCCGCATCAATGCCCTGGCTGTGGTAGGCGCGTGTCTCAATGTACCCCTCGAACCGGCTGGGGGTGAGCAGATAGTTGCTCTGGCTGCTGACCAGATAGGTTTCGCCCGTTTCTCCCATGCCGGCGCGTTCACTCATGATTTCGCCGAGAACATCAAGATTAAGACGCGCGGCCAGGACACCGACTTGATTGCCGTCAGTATCGTGGATTGGCCGTGTCGCCATCATCGTCAGGACGTTCGTTCCCAGCTCGTAATAAGGCGGCTCGATGTGTGGGCCGCTGAGGCTGGCCTGGAAATAGGGCTGCACTGTCACGCGCTGGCCGAGGCGCGCTGGGTTAGAACCGGCCAGAACTTGACCGTTCAGGTTGTAAAGGAAGGTCTCAGAAAAGAGATTGCCGGTGGCCGTCACCTGGCTGTAAATGCCGTTCAGGCGGTTTTGAGCTTCAGCAAACGAGTCGGCGTCGGTGGCAATCAGTTCGGCTGAAAGCCGTTTCACTCCAGAGACAGTGCGGTCAATACCGGCGTTGACATGTTCAAGCCAGAACTCAATCTGGTTGTGCTTGAGGGTAGCGACCGACTCAAGCTGGTTCGTGACCGACCCAACCGCCTGCTGGTATTCGCCCGCCAGCGCGATGTAGGTGACGAGCAGCACGGGTATGACGGCCAGCAAAAGCGAATAGAGGGTCAGATTCCAGCGAAACTGTCGCCAGAAAGGAAGCGATGCTTTTCCAGGTGGTTGTTTCATAATCGAATCTCCGCTGCTTGTTTACTGCCGCCTACGAGCCGTAGATTTTGTTCAGGAATTCCAGCGTGTAAACCTGGCTGAGTTCTGGCATCTGCTGCAAAAGGCCCTGTTCGAGCAGCATGTTAGCCGTAAATTCCCAGGTTTGTGCGGTCATCATGCCGGGTTTGGCGTCTGCCGGGGTGAGCAGCGGCAGGGCGGCCTGCATTCCCATTTCCTGCGCCTCGATCGTGAGTTCGGGATTGCGCGAGACGGCCAATTTAGCCGCTTCCTGCGGGTTTGCTATCACTGCTTCGATACTTTTCACGGTTGCGCGCACAAAACCCTCAACAACCTGCGGTCGGTTTTTGATGGTGTCCTCGGTGGTGAAGATTATGTTGGGATAGGTGTCAATGCCATAATCTGCCGAGAGCATCTGGTTGAACTTATGTCCTTCGGCTTGAAGCTGGACGGATTCATTGGTGATGAATACATCAATCACGTCGGCTTCGCCTTTAACCAGTGGGTTGATTGAAAAATCGGTGCGGTCAACGATGTTGACCTCGGCTGGGTCTATACCCTGGCTTGCCAGCAGCGCCAGCAGCAGAATTTTACCTTTGGGTGGCACCATGACCGTTTTACCGACCAAATCCTGCGGGCGAACGATATTTTTGTCCGCCAGCGAAGCGTAAGCGTTGGGATGCCGCTGGAAAAGTGATGCGATGGCGACAATCGGCTTGCCGGCGGCACGGCTGACCAACAGGTCGGTCCCATCAGTGATGCCGAAGTCAGCCTTGCCGGAAGCGACCTGCTCGGTGGCGCTGATGTAGTTTCCCTGGTCGTCATAGCCACCGGAACGAATGGTGACTTTTAAGCCTTCAGCGGCGAAAAACCCCTTCTCTTCAGCCATAAAGAAGGGCGAATATTCAATATTGGGCGTCCAGGCTAACTGGATGCTGACTTCAGTCAGCGGAGCGGAAGTCGGCGAAGCGGGCTGACTGCCGCAAGCGGCCAGAACAGCCGCCAGGATGAGCGTCAGCGTTACATACAGGCGTATTTGAGGGGACATGCGAACCAACCTTCCTGTCATCGTGTCCAAGTCGTAGCGGTTGTTGATAAAGCGTTTTTGCAGGTCAGGGTGTGTCATTGAGATGCTTCATCCTCGCCCTGAAGTTGCAGTTCAATGGCGGTGTACGGCACGCGCAGCGCCTTGCCCAGTTCGCGCACGGTTGTTTGCAGAATTTCGTCCACGTTCACCGCTTCCTGGATTTTGCGGTCAATGCTGCCCAGCGCGCGTTCGTGGCGGCTGGTGCGCTCGGCCACTTCGTACAGGCGGGCGTTGCTGATGGCGGTAGCGATCTGACCGGCCAGAACCTCAATCGTGGACTGCATATCCTGGGTGAAGTAATCAACCCCCGTGCTTTGAATATCCAGTACGCCCAGCAGTTGGCCGCGCGCGATCAGCGGGATGGCCTGTTCGGCGCGGGTGTTGGGCAGCAGCGGGTTTGGCAAAAAGTCCGGGGATGTCGAAACATCGTTGACGGTGATGATCTGCCGGGCGCGGGCAGCGCGCGCCACGATGCTCCTGGCATTCTGCACGTCAATGCGGCGTCCTTCGGACACCATCTGCCGCCCGACGTGGCCGGCGCCGGCGGTCAGCACCAGTTCGCTGCCGTCCTCGCTGAGCAGATAAATATGGGCGTGGTACAGGCCGAAGCGTTCTTTGGTCAGGTCTACCACGTCCTGGAGCAGACGGTCGGTGTCCAGAATGGTGGAAATCTGCGCGCTCACCTGGGCGGCAGTTTCCA
>JACAES010000108.1 GCA_013388735.1 Chloroflexota bacterium
CGCGGCTGCGGTATAACCCCTTGCGCAATCCGGCCATCCGGCGCATCCTGGGCGGCGCGAACGCCCGCACCTGCGTCAGCGAGGCGCTGCGAGCGGCGCTGGAGGCCAACGTCCTGCCGCCCTTCCGCGTGGTGCATAACGGCGTCGCGCCGGAACGCTGGGCGGTTTCGCCGGAAGCGGTCGAACGGATGCGGGCGCGGCTGGGGCTGGATGGCCGCCGGGTGATCCTGTTCGCCGGGCGGCTGACGCGGGAAAAAGGCAGCCCGCAGCTTCTGGCGGCGCTCGACCGGCTGGCGGCGCGCGTGCCGGATGTGCTGCTGCTGGCGCTGACGCGGGGTGAACTGGCGGACGTGCCCCCCCACCTGCGCGACAGCTATGTGCGGGCGGGCGGCTGGTTAGACGGGGAAGATCTGGCGGCGGCTTACCAACTGGCGGACGTGTTCGCCGTGCCGTCGGTGTGTTTCGACAGCTTCCCGACCGTTATCCTGGAGGCGATGGCCGCCGGCAGGCCGGTGGTCGCCACCCTTTATGGCGGCGCGCCGGAGTCGGTGGTAGACGGTCAAACCGGCTTTCTGGTCAACCCGTTCGATACAGCGGCGCTGGCCGACCGGCTGGAGCGCCTGCTGCTGGACGCCGATCTGCGCCGCCGTATGGGGCAGGCCGGGCGGGCGCGCCTGTTGGAACGCTTTACGCTGCGGCATCAGGCGGCGGCGATGGCCGACGTGTACGCCAAAGCTGTTTTCTCAGATACTTTGTGACCCGCGATTCTTATAATCTGCATAGTCAAATTAACGGTACAGCGGGTTTAGAATAAGGCTATACGGTGACATAAAGGATCGGTTAAAACTCATATGCGTATTTTAATCATCGGTGGGACGCGCAATATCGGCCTTCTGCTCGCCCATGACCTGCTGGCCGAGGGACATCAGGTAACGATTTTCAACCGGGGCAAAACCCCCGACACCCTGCCGGAGGCCGTCGAACGGCTGCGCGGCGACCGCACCGACCCGGCGCAGGTGGAAGCCGCGCTGGCCGGGCGCAGCTTCGACGCGGTGGTGGATATGGTGCTGTACCGGGGCGTTGAAGCAGAAGCCATGACCCGGTTGTTGAAAGGGCGTGTGGGGCATTACATTTTCGTCAGCACCGGGCAGGTCTACCTGGTGCGGGAAGGCATCGAACGTCCCTTCCGTGAATCCGACTATGAAGGCCGTCTGATGCCCGCGCCTAAACCCAACACCTACGGCTACGAAGAATGGCTGTACGGCGTCGAAAAACGCCAGGCCGAAGACGTGCTGGCGGCGGCCTGGGCGGCGGAGGCGTTTCCGTATACGTCGCTGCGGCTGCCGATGGTGAACAGCGAACACGATCCCCTGTACCGGCTGTATGGCTACGTTTTGCGCTTACAGGACGGCGGGCTGATCCTGGTGCCGGAAACGCCGGATTATCCGCTGCGGCACATCTACAGCGGCGATGCAGTGCGGGCCATCAAAAAGGCGCTGGAACGCGGCGGTCAGGGACAGGCTTACAATATCGCGCAGGACGAAACCATCTCGCTGGATAAGTTTCTGCGTATCCTGGGCGACCTGCTCCACGTCGAGCCGCAGGTGGTCAAAGCGCGGCGCAGCCTGCTGGAAGCCAACGGCTTTTTGCCGGACTGTTCGCCCTTCAGCGACCGCTGGATGTCGGAACTGGACAATACGCGCAGCAAAACCGAACTAGGCATGACCTACACGCCGCTGCGCCAATACCTGGGACGGCTGGTACGTTATTACAGCGAAAACCCCATGCCGCTGCGCCCGCACGGCTACCGCCGCCGCCAGTCGGAAATTCAGTTCTGCCTGTCGCTGGCCGGTGAGGAGTCGTCGTAAAGCCGTCAGGCAGGGCGGCGCTGCATCCGGTAAATTGATGGCTGCGGGACAGGCAACCGTTTTACCGAACGTTAGACGCGAAGGAAAAACACCATGCGCCGTTTGATTGTGCTGTGTTTGTTCGTGACGCTGCTGGCCGCCGGCGGGACGCTGGCGCAGGAAGCTGTACCGACAGCTACCCCGGTCGGCGCGATTCTGATCCCGACGACCACCTTCACGCCGTCGCCCACGCCGGGTATCACACCCTCGCCGGAGGGCGACGATCCGCGCCTGGCGGTGTGCGGCGCGCCTTTCCAGCGCGGCTGGTTTCCCTACCGCGTCTTCCGGCATGACCGGCTGGCCGACCTGCTGGTGGGCGTGGACGACCTGACCATCACCCAGGTGGCGGCGCTCAACTGCCTGGACGACCCGGCGGCGCTGCCGGTGGGCGGGGTTATCTGGCTGCCGCCGGGCGCGGCTGCCGGCATCGCGCAGGCCGAAGCGGACGCGACATTCACGGATGAGGCGACTATTATTGAATTCGCCGCCAGCGCCAAACAGGTTCAGAACGATGGGCCGGGCATCTCGTTCCGCTGGAAGGCCGAAGGGCGGACGGCCTATTTTTACATCTGCCCGCCGGAGCCGGAAAAAACCTGCGAGCGACCGCTGGACGCCAGGCCCGTGCCGCTGGAATACACCACGCCGGCCATCGGCGGCTTCCACTATGCCGGGCCGGTGCGCTACCGGCTGGAAGTGCTGGCCGGGGACGGCTACGACGACCCCTACGCCGTTGAGGATGTGGTGATAGAAGTGGTCTGCACGCACGACGCGATGGGTGAAGTGGCCGGGTATCAGACCTGCCCGGACGAGCCGATTCGGTACATCTTCGCAGCCTGGCAGGCGTTTGAAAATGGCGTGATGATGTGGTTAAGCGACCGGCGCGAAATCTGGGTGATGACCTACGACGGCCACCTGCGCGTGTACGCCGACCGCTACCAGGAAGGCGACCCCGACCCGACCGCCACCCCGCCGAAAGGGCTGGCCGTCCCGATACGCGGCTTTGGCCGCCTGTGGGCGGAACTGGGCGGGCCGGAGAGCGTCCTGGGCTGGGCGACCGGCGACGAGCGCGGTTATCAGGCCGGATGGCAGGCCGCCGGGCGTTATTCGTATACGACCTACGTCGGCGGGGTGTCCGGCATTATTTATGCCATCACGCTGGTGCCGGGCAGCCAAACCGGCTACTGGGCGCAGGTGCGCGGTTAGCCGCTACCGCTGGAACATACTGCGGACGAAAAACCACAGGTTGGCCGGGCGCTCCGCCAGCCGCCGCATGAAGTATGGATACCAGGCCGCGCCGAACGGCACGTAGACGCGCATGGTGTAACCCGCCCGCGCCAGTTCTTCCTGCCGCGCCGAACGAATGCCGTAGAGCATCTGGAACTCGTAACGGTCGGTGGGGATGCCCCGCTGGCGGATAAAACTCTCGGCGTTGGAGATCATCTTCTCGTCGTGGGTGGCGATGCACAGATAGGCCGGCGGCGGCGCTTCCAGGTAGGCGCGCATCAGCCGGATGTAACTGGCGTCCACATCGGCCTTGTGCGGGAAGGCCACCTCCGCCGGTTCAAGATACGCGCCCTTGCACAGCCGGACGTGCGCGCCCTCGGCGGCCAGCGCGGCCATGTCAGCTTCGCTGCGGTACAGATATGACTGGATGACGATGCCCACATTGTCGAAAGCGTATTCGTCGCGCAGGGTGCGGTACAGGCGCAGCGTATTCTCGGTATAGGCGCTGCTTTCCATATCAATCGTGACCCGGATGCCGCGCGCCTGAGCATCCCCCAGGATGCCGCGCAGGTTGCCCATACACAGGTCTTCCGCGATGTCCAGCCCCAGGTGCGTGAGTTTGAGCGAAATGCTGGCCTCCAGCCGGTCGGCGCTGATGCGCGCCAGCACGGCACGATAGGCGCTGACCACCTCGGCGGTATCTTCCGCTTTGTTAACGCTTTCGCCCAGGCAGTCCAGCGTGACGGCCAGCCCTTTATCGTTGAGCGCGCGGGTGACGCGGGCGGCCTCGTCCAGCGTTTCCCCGGCCACAAAACGCCGGGCCACGCGCCGCGCCAGCCCCCAGCCGGTGACGATGCGCCGCGCCCAGACCGCCGTCGAGAGGTACAGAATTAACCGCCGGAGCATGATGTTTTCCTTTATCTGGCGAGCAGTTTCAGCTTCTACGATTCTATTGTAGCGCCGTTCGTGGGTTTTGAAATCATGAGCTTACGCGGGCTGTGGGGTATCAAAACTCAGCCTGCACCGGGCAGGCGAATCCGGCAGCGCCCCTGGCCGGATGGCGGACGAGTCGGGGAACAGGCGGCCTCAGGCCGATTGTTCTGCCGCTGTTTCGGTGAGCGTGGTCTGGCAGTTGCTGCATACCCACAGATGTACCAGCGGGCCGAGTCCGGCGGCTTTCGCCACCTGCGGCGGCCAGTGCTGCTCACCGACGAATGTAAACCGGACGACCTGCGCGCAGGTCGGACACCGCCCGACGCGGGTCAGGCATTCCAGATCGGTTGTCTGACGGCGCTTGTTCATCGCTTTCCCCACCAGACCTTCACAACCACCCTAAGCAGATTAAAACAAATGAGGTGGTTCCGGCCTGTATTCTGATTGTACCGGGGTTGGCGCTCGAAGTTGTCAGAAAACGGTAAAAGATTGTGAAATCGGCGTAAAAGCGGGTCAACCTCAGCCGGTCGGCTAATCGCTGTAGAAGCTGTTTATATTGCCCGCGTCAATAAACGTGTGTTCGATATACACCGCCGGCGGCACCGGCTCGCCGCGCAAAATTCGTAATGCCAGGTCGAGTATCTTCTCGCCATACTGATCGGGACGGTAAGCCGTCGAGCCGATGATGCAGGGATTGCCCCGCCGGATTTCGCTCCGAATCCGGCGATCCGCCCCCTGCCCAACGATCACGACTTCAGCCTCACGCCCCAGCGCGCGGGTGGCTTCCCAGGCCCCCAGCGCCGCATCGTCATTAAACGAAATAATCGCCACCCGGCTTCCGCCCGGCAGGCTATGCAGAGCGGTGGCGACCGCCTGGCGACTCACGTCCACCGTGTTGCCGCTGTCCAGATAAACGATTCTTTCCGGCGGAATGACGCCCACCACCGTTTGCAGGCCGTGAAGCTGCCCCTGGATACGCGCCGCCGGCAGCGCCCCGGCACGCTGCTCCTCCAGAACCAGCAGTTGATCGAAGTCCCCTGCCCAGTGAGTTTGCAGCCAGCGCCCCAGCGCCGTCCCGGCCAGATAGCCCGCGCGGAAATTGTCCACCCCGAAGTAAGTCGCCCCCACCATCGGAATATCAATCGCAATCACGGGAATAGCGCGCTGGTGAAACTTGTCCATCAAAAGCGTGCTGGCCGACTCGTTGATCTGGTATTCGATCATCAGATCAATATCCTGGGCAATCAGGTTATCGGCAGCTTGCAGCGCAGTCTCCACGTCCAGCGCATTATCGGCCAGGATCAGATCAATCATATGATGGCGGCGCGCGGCGGTCTCCAGGCTGCGTCGCACATCCACCGCGAACGGGATTTCCTCGCTCAGATTGGCGAATCCAATTTTGTAGCTGGTGGTGTCGGCGTCAAACGCCGTCAATGACTGCACCGTATCCTGCCCGCATACCGTCAGTGTCACCCGCGAACGCCGCAGCTTTTCGACGACTTCCGGTCGAATCTCGTCATCCGTCACAATGTGGTTGATCTGGTCTACCGTTGCGAACGGCTTCAGCCCCGTTTTGCCAAACTTCGATGAATCCACCAGCGCGATCACCATTCCTGCCGAGCGGATCATGGCCTGCTTCAACGCGGCTTCCTGAATGTCGGCTTCCATCAGTCCCGCTTCCAGGGAAAAACCCACACACGACAGAAAAGCCTTGCTGACGTGCAGCCCTTTTAACAGTTCCTCGCTCAGTATCCCGTTGACGGCAGACCCATCGGCGCGTAACACACCACCGATTAGGATCACCGTCTTGGTCATGTCGCGCGCCAGCAGCCGCGCAGCATCAATCTGGTTGGTAAACACCGTCAGGTTTTGATGATCCTGTAGATACTGCGCCATATGCAGCACCGTTGTGCTGGCATCCAGCACGATGGAATCACCATCCTGCACCAGTTCGCTTGCCCAGCGCGCGATTTTCTGTTTCGCCAGGGCATTCACCTGGGCGCGGCTGCGAAACAGCGGTGTGAAGCCGGCATCACGCCGCGCCACCGCGCCGCCGCGCACACGGACAAGCTGCCCGGCTTCTTCCAGCGCCGTCAGATCGTTGCGAACCGTGCCTTCTGAAACATCAAGCTGTTCGGCCAGCTCCGCCACGCGCACGCTGGCGCGTTCCTGTACCAGACGAAGAATAGTCTGTTGGCGTTCGTAGGTGGTCATCATGCTGTTCATTATCCATTCCCATTATCCCATTTCGATCAACACGGCTGGGTGCATTTCAAGTTGGTGCAGAGTCCTTTTGCCCTCGCCCCCTCGCACTCAGGGGACAGCCCTCACCCCCGTCCCCTCTCCCGAACGGGCCTTCGGCACTGAGAGAGGGGCGAAAATCAGCCCCGTCGCTGTCGCTTCCCCCTTCTCCTAGCTGCGGAGCAGCGGTCGGGAGAAGGGGGTCAGGGGGATGAGGGCTACATCGCACTGAAGTGAAATACACCCACACGGCTCACTCGGTTGACAGAATTTGTGCGATGCGTTATGCTTTCAACAAAGAATAACAAGTTTCGACAAAATCCGACAAGTTTTATGAGTTTATGATGAGGAGAAAAGCTGCATGTCGTGATCTGCCCGATGAATCATCCCGCTACGAAAGGCCCGTTTATTTATCCAGGGAGAACCAGAAATGTTTAACAAAAGACTGCTTACCGTGTTCCTGATTACGGCGATTGTGTTCGGGGCATTCGGCGCGCTGGCGCTGCGCCCCGCCGCTGTAGTCGCGCAGGATAGCTGCCCTACCCAGAAGGATAGCTATGTTATCGGTTTTGCCAACCTGACGGAAGACATTGATTTTACCAAACTGGTTCGGGAAGGCATGGTCAGCGCCGCTGAAGCAGCCGGTAATGTCGAACTTATCCTGGCTGACAATAAGCTGGACGGCGCGACCGCTCTGTCCAACACCGAGAATTTTATCACGCAGGGCGTGGATGGGATCGTGCATTTTCAGACTGACGCGGCTTTCGGCAATGTCATCATGGCCCGGTCGCGCGCCGAAGGTATCCCGGTGATTGCTATTGATATTCCGATGCCGGGCGCGACCTTCTTCGGCGCGGACAACTATTATGCCGGCCAGCTGGCCGGCGAGGCGCTGGCGGCCTGGGTGAATGAAAACTGGGGAGGCCAGGCCGACGCGATGCTGGTGCTGGAACTGCCGCAGTCCGGCCCGGTTCCGGCAGCCCGTATGCAGGGTATGCTGGAGTCCTACCAGGCCAACGTGCAAACCCCGGTAGCCGAAGATCAGATCTACCGCCTGGACAGCAAAAACACCCAGGAAGAATCCTTCCGCGTGGTGAGCGATACGCTGCCCGCCATCCCTGAAGATAGCAAGATCGTCGCCATCACCATCAACGACGGCACGGCGCTGGGCGTGATCGCGGCAGCCGAAGCGGCTGGCCGCGCCGAAAACATCATCGTCGTCGGGCAGAACGCCGATACTTCCGGCCAGGAAGAAATGATTAAACCCAACAGCCGCTACCTGGGCGCAACGGCCTACTTCCCGGAAAAGTATGGCGATAAAATCATCCCGGCGATGATTGACATCCTGGAATGTCGCCCGGTTCCGCCTTCGATCTTCGTGGATCACATCTTCATCTCGAAGGACAACGTGTGCGATTTCTACCCGGACAACTGGCCCGAATTCTGCGGTGGCGCCGAGGCCACCCCTGAATCCGGCGGCTAACGTTCACTCTGTCCGATTGCAGCCGAGAGGGGCGCGGGCGTCTGCGTCTGCGCCCCTGACTGAAGACTTGCGAACTAATGCCTTCGCCCATTTTTTCTGAAAGTGTTTTCCATGAACTCTCTGAAGGTATTACGCGGCTCCAACATCACGACTCTGACGTTGTTCGCCAGTTTTGCCGTGATGTGCCTGTTTTTCGCAGCGCAGACCCCCTTTTTCCTGACCAGTGGAAACCTGCAAACCATCATCAGCACGCTGGCGGTGAACGGTATCCCGGCCATCGGCATGACCCTGGTTTTAATCACCGGCGGGGTGGACATCTCGGTCGGGTCGGTGGCGGCATTAACCGGGGTGGTCACCAGCCTGCTATGGCTGCAATACGGCATCCCGCTGGGGATCAGCGCCCTCATCGGCCTGTTGAGCGGCGGACTGGTTGGTTTCATCAACGGCTCGCTCGTAACCCTGTTAAAGATCAACCCGCTGATTACCACGCTTGGCACGTTCTCGGTTGTGCGCGGGCTGGCCTTCGTATTCAGCGAAGGGCAGACCAACCTGTTGAGCAATGAGGCCTTTCAGTTTCTTGGGCGCGGCCAGATTCTGAACATCCCGTTTTCGTTACTTTGCATGATCGCGCTGTACGCAGTTTTCAGTTTACTGCTGTACCATACGGCGTTTGGCCGCAACCTGTACATGATCGGCGGCAGCGCCGAAGCCAGCCGCCTGGCCGGGATTGCGGTGACGCGGCATCTGCTGGTGGTATATACGGTCAGCGGTTTGCTGGCGGCCTTCAGCGGTTTAATCAGCGTGTCACAGCTGGCTTCCAGCGCCCCCCGGGCAGCGACCGGGCTGGAGTTCACGGTTATCACGGCGGTGGTGCTGGGCGGCACAAGCATGGCCGGCGGTAAAGGGACGCTCATCGGCACGCTGGTGGGCGTCATCATTCTGCGAACGCTCGATAATGGTCTGGTTCTGATCCAGGTTTCGTCGTTCTGGCAGGACTTCGCGCGCGGCCTCGTGCTGGTGCTGGCCGTCGGTTTTGACCAGATTCGCGCCCGACTGACAGGCCGGATGAAAAGGAGAGCGGTCTGATGGCGGATACACCGCTCCTGGAAATGCAGCATATCAGCAAGAGTTTTTTCGGCGTTAAGGTTCTGGACGATGTGCCGCTGACGCTGTACCCTGGCGAAGTGTTGGCACTGCTGGGCGAAAACGGCGCGGGTAAATCCACCCTGATTAAAATTCTCAACGGCGACTACCAGCGCGATACCGGCGACATCCTGATCGAAGGCCGCCCGGTGGCGATCAACGAGCCACGCGACGCCGAAATGCTGGGCATCCGCATGATCTACCAGGAACTTCACTATGCGCCCGATCTTTCGGTGATGGAGAATTTGCTGGTCGGCAGCCTGCCCAGGCGTCGAGGCCGCGCCGGGCGCTTTTTCATTGACTGGAAGGAAGCGCGACGTTTTACAACCGAGAGTTTAAAACTGCTGGATGTGAGCATCCCACCGGACGCCCTGATGCGCGACCTGACGGTTGTCGAGCGCCAGATTGTGGAAATCGTCAAGTCCCTTTCCCGCGAGGCGCGTATCATCGTGATGGACGAACCGACTGCCGCGCTCACACCGCCGGAGGTGGACAGGCTGTTCCAGATTGTTGAACGGCTGCGCTGCCAGAATGTGGCGATCATCTACATTTCGCATCGTCTGGACGAGATCTTCCGCGTCGCCCAGCGCCTGATGGTGCTGCGGGATGGCAGACACGTAGCGACGCGCCGCGTTGATGAAGTTACTCCCGCTGAACTGGTTGAACTGATGGTCGGGCGCAAAATCGAGGAGCGTATCCCGTCGTCTGCCGACAGCGCCGGCAGTCAGCCGGTGGCACTGGAAGTGAGCGGCCTGACCAAGCAGGGCGCATTTGAAGACATCGGGTTTACCATCCGGCGGGGCGAAATCCTGGGCATTTTCGGCCTTCTGGGTTCGGGGCAGTTCAACCTGACCCGCGCCATCTTCGGGGCGGAAAAAGCCGACCGGGGCATCATCCGGGTCGAAGGCCGGGCGTACACCATTGCTCACCCGCAGGAAGGCAAAAACGCCGGCATTGGTTTTGTGCCGGTTGATCGTAAAGTGAACGGCCTGGTGCTGGGACTAAGCGTTCGTAAAAACGTCACCCTCTCGAACTGGCGCAACCTCGTCCGCGCCGGATTCTTCCGGCAGGGGCTGGAACGGCAGCATACCCAACACTGGATCGAACAGCTCGAAGTCCGCATCACCGGCGATATGGAAGTGCCGGTGCGGTTTCTCAGCGGCGGCAACCAGCAGAAAGTCATCCTGGCGCGCTGGCTGGAAGCCAATGTAAAAGTTTTGGTTTTAAACGAGCCGACCTGGGGCGTGGATGTTGGCGCGCGCGCCGACATTTACGACCAACTGGAGCAGCTTGCGGAAAGAGGGCTGGCGATCCTGATTGTGTCGTCGGATATTCAGGAAATCCTGTCCATCAGCCATCGTATTCTGACGATTTATAAAGGCCGGCTGACCGGCGAATTTAGCCGGGCTGAAGCCAGCAAAGAGCGGTTGCTCCAGGCTGCCGCGGGAGGTGGGTCATGAACACGCGCCGCAGATGGCTCGAACGCGGCTTACGCTCGACCGATGTTCAGGAAGTGCTGGCTTTAGTCATCATGCTGGTGCTGATTATGCTGCTGATGTCGCAGGCATCGAATCTGTTCCTGACGCCGCGCAACCTCACCAATCTTCTGATGGATACGACGACCGTCGGCATCATCGCGGTTTTTTCCACCATGCTGATGATTAGCCGGGGGCTTGATCTGTCGGTGGCGGCAGCGGCGGCGTTCTGCGGCATCCTCATCGGCAGGATGCAGGAGACGAATGGGCTGTGGGCCGGCGCTGTGGTGGCGATTGGCGCCGGCGGGCTGATCGGGTTGATAAACGGCTTTCTGGTGACGTATGTTGGCATCAATCCACTGATTACGACCCTGGGTATGTTATCCATGCTGCGCGGCCTGGCGTTCGTGCTGTCGGACGGCCTGACCATTCCCGTATTCGACTTAACCGGCCAGCGCATGGACGAATATCTGGCATTCGCTCAGCTTGCCGAGGGGCGCGCCGCCGGCATCCCCTATCCCATCCTCATCATGCTGGGGCT
This sequence comes from Chloroflexota bacterium, assembly GCA_013388735.1. Lineage (GTDB taxonomy): Bacteria > Chloroflexota > Anaerolineae > Aggregatilineales > Phototrophicaceae > CFX2. Next base: position 10,948 of record JACAES010000108.1, read on the forward strand.
GTTCCTGATCGGATTGATCGTCCTGCGCTCTACCAGCTACGGGCGGGCGCTGTACGCCATCGGCGGTAACGAAGAAGCATCGGTTCTGGCCGGGCTGAGCGTTAAACGCTACCGTATGACGGCCTATATCCTGTCCGGCATAAGCGCGGCGCTGGCCGGCATCCTGCTGACCGCCCGCCTGTATGCCGCCGATCCCCGCGCCGCGCCGAACATCGAACTGACGGTCATCACGGCGGTGGTGCTGGGCGGCACGAGTCTGAGCGGCGGACAGGGCAATCTGTTCGGTACGCTGCTGGGAGTGCTGATAATCGGGGCGCTGCTGAACGGCTTAAAACTGCAAAGTGTCTCGACCGAAATGCAGAATATCGCCCAGGGGTTGGTGCTGATGCTGGCGGTGGCAATTGACCAGGTGCGCCAGGGGCGCGTTATGTTTGGCCTGGGTACGCTGCGGCGGTGGGTGCAGCGAAAATCCACCGGCTAAAAACTCATCTTTGTTTGTACGTTGAGGAGCGTTTTCACATGGAGCAAAAAATACAAGCCAAGATCGGCGTCTTTGGAATTGGATTAGCCGCCTACTGGCCGCAGTTTGAAGGGCTGAAAGAACGACTGGAAGGTTATCAGCGTCAGGTCGAAGCGCGCATTACCGCGATGGGCGCGCAGGTGATCTCCGCCGGTCTGGTGGATGATGCCCCCGGCGCTCAGGCCGCCGGCGATCTGTTCACGCGCGAAAACGTTGACTTCATCGTGTGTTATGTTGGCACCTATGCCACTTCGTCACAGGTGCTGCCGGCAGTACAGCGCCGGAACGCGCCGGTGCTGATCCTGAATTTGCAGCCGGTTGCCGCGCTGGACTATCCAGATACCGATACGGGCGAATGGCTGGCGAACTGCTGCGCCTGCTGCGTGCCGGAAATTTCAAATGCCTTTGCCCGCGCCCGCATCCAGTTTAATGTGGTTTCCGGCCTGCTGTCCCCAACCGGCGGCTATGCCAATAAATATTATGAGAACGCCTGGCGCGAGATCGAAAGCTGGGTGGTCGCCGCCGGTGTGATGCGCGCCATCAACTACAGCCGGATAGGCTTTCTGGGCCACACGTATCCGGGTATGCTGGACATGTACAGCGACTTCACCATGCACCATGCGCAGCTTGGCGCGCATATCGAAGTACTGGAGATGGACGATCTTCATGCGCGTGTGGAGTCCGTGACAGAAGCCGAGCTTTCGGACAAAATCGCGGAGATCAGGCGCGTATTTGATATTGCCGAACCAGGCCGCGACAAAATCTCCAAATCGGTGACCGACGAGGCGCTGCGCTGGACGGCGCGGGTGGCGGTTGGCCTGGACAAACTTGTGAACGATTTTAACCTGCATGGGCTGACGTATTACTATCGCGGGCTTAACGGCAACCCCAACGAAGAACTTGGCGCATCGCTGATTGTTGGCAATTCGCTGCTGACGGCGCGCGGCATCCCGGCTTCCGGCGAGGGCGACCTGAAAACCTGCGTGGCGATGATGATGATGGATCGCCTGGGCGCCGGCGGTTCGTACACCGAGTTTTACGCGATGGACTTCAACGAGGATTTTGTCCTGATGGGGCATGACGGCCCCGGCCATGTCGCCATCAGCGATACGCGCCCGGTGCTGCGCGGGCTGGGGCTGTATCACGGCAAACGCGGTTACGGGATTTCGGTCGAGTTTAAGGTTCGCACCGGCCCGATCACGATCCTGGGTATGACCCAGACCGCCGAGGGGCGCTTAAAAATGCTGGCCGCCGAGGGCGAGTCGCTGCCGGGCGAAACGCTGCAAATCGGCAACACCAACTCGCGGCTGAAGTTCAAGGTAGACCCGGCGGCGTTCATGAACCGCTGGAGCGAGGCCGGGCCAACGCATCACTGCGCGCTCGGCGTCGGGCATCAGCTTTCGCGTATCCGCAAGCTGGCGCGGCTGATGAACATCGAACTGGTTGTCGTAGACTGATGATTCGGAACCGGGAGATTCGATTATGAAACGCATCGGCTTCCTTCTAAAGGTGAAGCAGGAATTGATCGAGGAATACAAAGAGCATCACCGCAAGGTCTGGCCGGAGATGCTCGAAGCCCTGTCGAAAGCCGGCTGGCACAACTACTCGCTGTTCCTGCACGAAGATGGCCTGCTGTTCGGTTATTTTGAAACCCCCGTTTCGCTGCAAGACGCGGTCGCTCAAATGGAAAAAACCGAGGTGAACGCCCGCTGGCAGGCGATGATGTCGCCGTATTTTGAGCTGCCGCCGGGCGCGCGCCCCGACCAGATGCTCGTTGAGTTAGAAAATGTGTTTTATCTGGATTAAGGCCAACACACTTTCGTTCCATCCCGATTGAACCGCTCAGAGCAGCGATGGATAACGGCGCAAAACGGGCTTTGGCACAGCAACCCCGCCGGTGAGTGAGCGGCGTTTTAGCGCATTGACTGCTCTGGAGGCACAGGGACGGATAACGCTGCTGCGCAGAAATACAATCTCGCGCCACGCCGCGCGGCTGACCGGCATGAACGGGCTGCCGCTTATCTGCTGCGCTTCGTTCTGGCCGATGCCAAAGCCCTCCGCCGGCGCGATTCACAGTCTATTCAGCATCGGGTTTAACTTCGGCGATTTCGAAATAGCGCAAATCACTTATATCGCAGTCGAAGTAGTCACAAAATCCTTCGACAATGTGGGCCTCGTACTTTCGCACTTCAAGAGGATAAATGCGGGGCAGCAGATGTGGAATTCAATTCAACGTCTGCC
>JACAES010000057.1 GCA_013388735.1 Chloroflexota bacterium
CGGCGCGGGCGGGCGCCGGCGACGGGCATCGGCGCGGGGGCAGCCGCTTCGGTGAAGGCGCCCGGCGGATTGATGACCGGGGTGGGGCGCGGCGGGGCGACCGGCGGCGTCGAAGGCGGCCCGGCGATTCGCGCGCCGCTGTCGGGACGTTCGGCAGCCGGCGGCGGGCTGATGCGCGCGCCGCCATCCGGGCGTGTTTCGGCAGCTTTGACCACCGGTTTCGGTTTTTCGGCGTCGTCCGGCGTAGGCGAGCGGCTGCCAAACGGCTGTACCCCGAACGGGCGCGGCGTCGAACCCAGCGGGGAAGCCGGTTTGTCGCCTTCGGGTCTGGCGGCGGCAGCCGGTTTTTCCGGCTCGGTCTTCGCTGCCGGGGCGGCGGCCTGGCCGTCCTCCGGTTTGGGCGGGTTCAGGTTGCCGGAGCGAATGGCATTCAGCCGTTCCAGACGCTCGGCCAGGGGCGGCACTTTTTCTGCTTCTGGTTTGCTTTCCGCGTCGGGTTTAGGCGTGGTTTCCGCCGGGCGGGGCGCGCCGAACACAGTCGGGCCAAAGCGCGAACGCGCCTCATCCGGGCGGCGCGGCGGCTCGACGTACCCTTTCGGCTGCGCGGGCGGCAGGTTCGCCAGTTTTTCCGATTCGGTCAGTTCTTCATCGTCGTCCAGATCATCCAGATCGTCCTCATCGTCGTCCATCGTCAGATCGAAGGGCGGCTTTGAGGCCGGTTCGGACGGGCGAGTCTCGCCGAAGGGTCGGACGGGCGCGCTTTCCGCCGGCGCGGTAAACGCCCTGGCCGGGGGCGGCGGGGTCGCCGGGCGCACCAGATCGCCTAAACGGGCTGCCGGTTCTTCGGCGGCTTTGGGTGCGGCGGCTGCCGGGGGTGGCGGGGTCGCCGGGCGCACCAGATCGCCTAAACGGGCCGCCGGTTCTTCGGCGGCTTTGGGCGGCGTTTCCGGGCGTTTCCACCGGCTGGCGTCATCCGGGCGCGGCGGAACAACAGCGCCGGATGGCGCAGCGGGCGCTGCCGCCGGGGGCGACGACGCGGGCGCGGCACTGGCGGCGGGCGGTTGGGAAACTTCAGCCGGCGCAGCAGGAGATGGCGCTTTGGGCGCTTCCGACTTGCCGCCAAAAAACCGTCCACGCAGGCCGCCGCCGGATGTGCTTTCCTCTTTGGGCGCTGCCGCCGGTTTTGGCAGCGTCTCGGACGGTTTGCCCGCCGCCGCTTCGGTCGGCTTGCCACCCAACGGCAGCCGCAGCCCGCCCAGGCGTCCGCCCAGGCCGCCGACGCGCGCGGTTTCGTCCGGTCGGGTTTTCGTCTCCGGCGGCGGCAGCACCGGAACGGTGGGCGCTTCTGCGCCGGTCAGTTCGCCGCTGTTAAAAGCCGAAATCGTGCGCCCGCCAATGGTGATCGGGATGTTGCGCTCCGGTCGCGGCGCTTCCACCAGGGCAGGCGCGCCGGGCGCTGGGGCAGCCGTCACCGGCAGAGCCGGCGCGGCTCCGGCAGGCAGCGCCTCCGGCGGTGGGGCGGCCACGCTGATCTGAGGCGGGGCCTGCTGCGCGGCCAGCGCCTTAGCCGCTGCTTCAGCCGCGCGCGCCTGGGCGCGGTGCTGGCGGGCATCCCGGAAGCTGCGCCCGGCGCTGATGAAAAAGGCCGCCAACTGGTAAAAACTCACGTCGGCGGTCAGCATGATGCTGACGATCAGCCAGCCGAGCGCCACGAAAAACGCGCCGATTTCGGTGATATTCGATACCATCAGGAAATATACCTGCGCGCCCAGCCAGCCGCCGCCCCGGCCAAACGTCCAGGACAGCTCTAACTGCACGCGGAGCTGGTTCAGGTTGGTGACGCCTTCGTAGCTGAACGAATCGATAAACTGGAGGAAAATCAGCACCCCCAGGTACAGCATCACCAGTCCGATGATCCGCATCCGCTCCACCACCGGCGCTTCGTCCCCGAAGTGGCGGGCGATCAGCCAGATGCCGATTGCCAGCATCACCAGTGGGATGGCGGCTGCTCCCCAGCCGAGCAGGTTGGCAAGGAAGGTGTTCACGGCTTCCGTCAGCGCGCCTTTGGTGGTCGAAAGTGAGCTGAAAAACAGCGCCAGCGACCCTAACACCAGGAAAACGCCCAGGATGTCCAGTTTGTTATCCAGCGTCAGCCCCGCGCCCTGTTCAACTTTGGGCGCTTTGCTCTGGCGCGGCTTGGCGGCTTTTTTATCGTCCTTTTTGCCCCGCTGGAGGAAACCAAACGGGCCGCTGCGCGCGGCGGCAGGCTTAGCTGCCGCGCCGGGAGCGCCGCCGACCGGACGGCTGGCCGCACTGCCGAAACGCGGGGCGCTGGCGGACGATGACGGCGGAGACGAAGCCGGTTTGCCGAACGGCGAACTGCTGCCGGAACTGGGCGGCGAAGCCGGTCGGCCATAAAGCGAGCTGCTGCCGGAACCGGGTGGCGGAGACGAGGCCGGCTTTTTGTCGCCGGACTTCCCGAAGGGCAGTTTGGACAGCAAGTTGCCGCCCTTCTGATCGCCTTTGGGCGCGGCGGGTTTAGCCGACGAACCGGCGTCTTTGCCCCGGTTTCCCAGCCCGGACGTAAACCGCCCCAGGCTGCCTTTAAAGGCATCGGCGGATTTATTGTCTTTTTTGTCGCTGGAGCCTTTATCGCCACCAATCCGTGAGGTCAGACCGCCGAGCAGCTTGCTGCCCGCCGATGCCGGTTTGTCCGGTTCGTCTTTTTTGGGCGGGCTGCCGGCGGGGGGTGGCGAACTGCTGCCGCTGCCGAATGGCCGCGCGCCGCTGCCTGTCCCGGCGGGGGGCGGCGAACTGCTGCCGCTGCCGAATGGCCGCGCGCCGCTGCCCGTCCCGGCGGGGGGCGGCGAACTGCTGGCCGGACGGTTCGGGCCGACCGTCCCCGGCAGGCGGGAGGCGCTGTCGTAAGCGGACGAACGCCCCGCGCCCGGCAAGCCGGACGCGCGCGTGTCGGGAGTGGAAGGTTTGCCGGAAAATGGATTCACGCGCGACGAAGATGAACTGCCAGCATCCTTTTTCGGCTCTTCCTCCTCCTCATCATCGAGTTCTTCATCTTCATCAAACTCGTCGTAGTACTCGTCATCTTGCAGATCGTCGTACTCGTCGCCGTATTCACGCATGACCGTTTCCCAATACCACACTCATCATCAGATCGGCTTCAACCTGAAAATCAGGCTGATATACCACTTTCACATCTTACCACAATTTTAGCAGTTTTGTGTTACAATAGCACGAGTGTTCTAAGCTGGAAATTCACCCTCCCTGCTCAAATCTATGGTACAATTCTGATAGCTCGGATAATGATCGGCGGGGTAAGCATGAGCGCTGCTAACCAGCTTTTATGGCGGGTAAACAATGAATACCGCAAGCGGCTTTCACAGGCGCAAACGCTCTTAAACCTGCTGGAACAGCTTTTGCTGATGCAGAACGACCCCAACCAGGAACATGCCCTGGCCGTCTTGAACTATGCCCGCGAGCAGATCGAAGCCATGACCGAAGAACACCGGCAGTGGCGCTACAGCTATTATTACGAATCGGTTGAAACCAAACGTATGGTGCAGGACGATACGGCCATCAACCAGGCATTGGCGCGTTTTACCCGGATGCGCACACACCAGGAACGCCGCCTGAACGACCTGTACACGCTCATCTTCGATGTGCCGCGCCCCGACCCCAACCTCACCCGCGTGCCGAACGGCGACCTGTGGATGATGACGCGCCACGCCATTCAGGACCTGGTGATGTTCGACAACTTCTTAAACCAGACCAGCCTTGTCACGTGATGCAGGGGCGCCGCAGGCACCCGGTTGCGGCAGCGCGGCAGGATCGGACAGCTTACAGCCGCCTTCACCCCGCAGCCCGGTGAGCGGCGGCCCGCCGGCCATCCAGCGATCCCCCGCGCAGCACGCGCCAGGCGAACGCCGGACGGAACAGCGACTCCGGCGGCTGCATCAGATTGGTCACTTCCAGAAAAGCGCGCGCCATCTTCGTATCATCGGCCAGCAAAACCTGGAAGCGATCCACGTAACGCTGCACCAGCCGGGACGCCAGGTCTGGCCGCCCGCCCTCGGTGGCCGGATAGCGGAAATCCTCGCCGGTCGCCATCAGCCAGGCTGCCTGCACCGCCGCCCGCATCCCTTTCTGGAAGCGCCACCCCACGCCCGGCAGGTCGCCTGTCCGCAGGCAGCTTTCCAGCATCTCGACTTGCAGCGCGCCGACTGTCATGCCCTGGCCGTAGATCGGGTTGAAGCCGCAGGCCGCATCCCCCAGGACGGCGAAGCCCTCCGGCCAGCGGGACAGACGCTCGTAGTGCCGCCAGCGGTTTTCGGTGCGCCGGTAGCCGTAAATCTCGCCCAGCGGCCTGGCCTGCCGGATGGCGTCGTACAGGTCGGGGACGGGCAGGCTGCGGGCGAAGTCCATGAAACCGGCTTCGTCGGTCGGCGGGTAATCGCGGTTCGCGCCGGCCAGCGTCACCACCCAGCGCCCGTCCTCCACTTCCCACAGGCCGCCGCCGCGCGCGTTATAGGGCGGCAGGCTGGCGATCAGCAGGTCTTTCCAGAAGGTCGCAAACCCGGCGGGTTTTTCGTACCAGCGGGAAGCATAACCCAGAAAAGCATTGATAATGGTCTCCTGCGGCGCGTCGTAACCCAGCGATTGCAGCCACTCCGGCGCGCGAGACGCGCGCCCGCTGGCATCCACCACCAGCGCCGCGTCGAGTGTGCGCGTTTCGGCGCTGCCACCGCGTGCCTGGATCGTGACGCCGGTCACGCGCAGGCCGTCCGGGTGGGCGATCAGGCCATCTGCCTGCCAGCCCTCCAGGATGCTGACCCGCCCGTAAGCCAGCAGGCGGGCGCGCACAGTATGTTCCAGCAGCGCCCGGCTGATCGAGCGGGTGAAGATGCCGCTGTGAAAACGCGGCCCCCAGCCGCCCCGCGTGTAGATGGCGGTGTCATAACCCAGTTCCACGCGGGATACGCCGGCGGCGTCCAGTTCGGCATCCAGGCCGGGGAACAGGCGCTGCATGATCTGGTTGCCGCGCGCCAGCAGCACATGAAGATGGCGCGCCTGGGGAACGCCCGCGCGCGGCTCCGGCCCGGCGGGGAAACGGTCGCGTTCGATAATCGTCACCTGCTCGAAATAATCGGCCAGGACGCGGGCGGCCATCAGGCCGACCAGGCTGCCGCCGATCACAATGGCGCTGCCATCAGACATCATCCTCATTCCACCTCAATTGTCACACTACCTTCAGTCTGCGGGCGGGTTGAGAAACCCGCCCACTTTTTAACTAACGGCCTCTGAGCGCGCTGCCCGGTAAGTCGGATGCGCGCACCGACTTACGCCTCAACGATGGTGACGGACTCAATCCGGTCGCCCTGCTCGACGGCGTTGACCACTTTCATGCCGTCCCCGGTGACTTTGCCGAAAACGGCGTGTTTGCCGTCCAGCCAGGGCGTTTCCACATGCGTGATGAAAAACTGCGAGCCGTTGGTGTTCGGACCGGCGTTCGCCATACTCAGAATGCCGGGGCCGTCGTGTTTCAGCTTCAGGGCGGACGGCTCATCGTTCCACTGGTAGCCGGGGCCGCCGCGCCCACTGCCTTCCGGGCAGCCGCCCTGAATCATAAAGGGCGGGCTTTTGATGACGCGATGAAAATTCAAACCATCGTAAAACCCGTCCCGCGCCAGGAAGACGAAGTTATTGACGGTGATGGGCGCTTCCTTGGCGTGCAGCTTGATGTCGAACTCGCCCCGGCTGGTCTTAAAGTGCGCGGTGTAGCTCTTGTTGGGGTCAATCGTCATGGCGGGGGGGCTGCTGTAAGTCTGGCGAGGCATGACATTTCCTTTCTTATTGTGAACCCGAAATCGGAATATTCAGTTTAGCAGAAAAGGCTTTTGCTGGCTTCGCCGAACCGAACAAAAAGCGTATCAAAAAGCGTATCACGAAGATGTAACTTGGACGGCAGCACGGATTTGTTATATGCTGCCTGATGATGGGAAATCTTTTTGGCGGCCAGCAGCAGAGAGGAGGCGCGGTGCGCGTAAGAATTTTACGAATTTTCGGTTAGAATCTTCTCGCTTTATCTGACCAATAGTGGCATGAATCCCGGCTCTGCCCCATAATCTTCATTAATGAAGACTTGTGTTTGTGGATATAATTAAGGTGGCAATCCAAACAAGGGTCATGCCCAAAAATTGCGTGCAGGGAGAAGGATGGATATGCCACGCATTTTGTATATCGAGGACAACCGTGAAAACCGGCTGCTTGTCCGCCGCGTTTTGTTAGCGTCGGATTATGCGTTTGAATTGGAAGAAGCCGAAAGTGCCGTACAGGGGATTGAGCTGGCGCGGCGCAATCCGCCCGACCTGATCCTGATGGATGTGAGTATGCCGGATATGGATGGCTTGACTGCCACCGGGCAGATCCGCGAAATACCTGAACTTCGCCATACGATCATCGTGGCGCTGACGGCTAATGCTATGCAGGGTGATAAAGAGCGCACGCTCCAGGCGGGCTGTGATGGCTATATCCCAAAACCGATTGACGTGGACAAGTTACCGGACGAAATTCTGTATTATCTGAGGAGCCGTCGTCAATGAGTGAGGCACAGGGCCAGACAACCCATACACCGATTGAACCGGGAGAAGCGCACGTTCTGGTCGTCGAGGACAACGTGCCGAATTTTGTGTTGATCGCCCGAATGCTGGCTTTCATGGGCGTGCAGCGCTGTGAATGGAAAACGTCGGGCTGGCAGGTCGTTCAGTTTGCCGATACGCTGCCGCGCGTGGATTTGATCCTGATGGACATCCGGCTGCCGTATGAAGACGGCTATCAGGCTTTGCAAAAGGTGCGGGCGCATCCCCGCTTGCGTGATACCGTCGTCTGCGCTGTGACTGCCGAAGCCAGCGAAGACCAGATGCGGCGCGCCAAAAAAGCCGGCTTCAACGGGTTCCTGGGCAAACCCCTGGACGCCGACCGCTTCCCCAACCAGATTCGACGCCTGCTCTCCGGCGAAGAAGTGTGGGAGTGGAAATAAACCAGGACACCCGGACAGGCGGTATCAGACCGCCTGTCCCGCACCTACCCACACATTGAGCCGACTATCGTCCGAAATAGTATGAGTGTATTCGAGTGACGCGATGAGCAAACCCCCGGTAAGCGGCTCGCCCAACAGTTCCCCCGCCGTCCGTGATTTCGCCGGCGATCTCGTGCTGGCGAGCCGAATGATTACCGCCGCGCGCGATTATTCCGATATGGCGCTGGGTGTGATGTACACGGTCGCGCAGCCGATGAGCGCGGTCGCGCTTTCGCTGTACGATGCCGCCCCCCCGCGCCAACGCACGCTGGCCGCGCTTGTCACCAGCGATACGGTCGCCAGCCCCGACGCCACGCCGCGTGCCGACCTGCTGCCTGACCCCGTGCAGCTCGACGCCCTGAGGCACGGCCTGCCGGTGGTCTGGAACGTGCAGGAAGTCGGGGAAACCACCCGCCGCGAACTGGAGTCGCTGCAAACGACCTGGGTGGCATCCTTCGCCCTGCGCAGCGGCGACGATGTGCTGGGGACGCTGGACGTGCTGAACGCGCAGCCCTATACCTTCAGCACCGAAGAGATTGACGCCTACATCACCATCTGCGACCTGATCGGCGTGGCCGTCCGGTCGCGCTTTTTGCTCGGCCAGACGCAGGCCGCTCTGGACGAAACCCGCCTGCTCTACCAAGTCAACCGCGCCATCCTCGGCGCGCAGGATACGCTGGATGTGCTGCGGGCGCTGCGCCAGCATCTCGCCCCGGAGGCGATTATCATCGGCCACCTGACGGTCGGTTACGGAGCCGGCGACCAGATCAACCGGGTGACGATTGATACCATCAGCCTGCCGCACGAAGAGCAGGTCATCGAAATTCCGGTCGGGGAAATGATCGGGGCGGAAAACCTGGCGCGGCTGAATGTGATCTGGAACGCCAACCTATCTGCCGTGTCCATGATCGAAAATTTCGAGACGTCACCCACCGGTGACCCGCTGGCGGATTTCTCGCGCCAGTCTGGCGTGAACAGCTACATCGCCATCGCCGTCCGCGAGGGCGGCCTGATCCGCGAGGGCATTAGCATCGGCTTTGCCGAGCCGCGCAGCTTCAGTCCGCAGGAGCGCCGGCTGTACGAGGCGCTGGCCGACCCCATCGGCATCGTGCTGCAAACCCACCGGCTGCTGCGCGAATCGCGCCAGGCGGCGCACGGCTTAAGCAAACAGGTGCGCGTGCTGCAAATCATCAACGACCTGGCGATCAGCATCAGCGCCACCCGTGACGAAAAGCTGCTGCTCGACCAGAGCAGCCAGGTTATCGTCGCCGCCACCGGCGTGGATCACTGCGGGATTGCCCTTGTCAACCCTTCGGAAACGGTTTCGCAGGTCGTCAGCGAGTACCCGGCGCATGGCACCATCGGCGTGCAAATCCCGCTGACCGATAACCCGGTTTTCGGGATTCTGCAAAATACCCGGCTGCCGCTGGTCGTCGACAATATCCAGATGGACGAACGCCTGCCGGCTGCGTCGCGGCATCTGCTGGAACGTATGGGCGTGAAGGCGCTGGCCTTCCTGCCGCTGATCGTTTCCGGCAAGCTGGTCGGCTCGATTGGGCTGGACATTTACGCGGCTGACCGCCCCCCAACTCCCGACATGATGGACATCGCACAGACCATCGCCTCGCAGGTGGCGCTGGGCTTGCAGAACATCCGCCTGCTGGCCGACGCCCAGCGCCGCGCGGAACAGTTCCAGCGCATCACCGCTTTCAGCCAGTCGGTGCAGGCCACCCTGGAACTGCCGACGGTTTTTGACAACATGCTGGCCGAAAGCGCCCGGATGCTGCCGCAGGATCAGATGAGCATCAGCCTGTACGACCCGGTAGCCGGCGCGCTGCGGGTAGTCGCCGAACGTAACAGCAGCGCGCGCGCGGTCGAATCCAGCAGTGGCGACCTCATCCCCATTTCCGGCCACATCGCTAAAGTATGGTCAGACTGGGAACTGCTGCACATCCCGGATTTACACCGCCTGCGCGAACGCACCAACCCCAACAGCAGCCTGCGTTCCTGGATTTTAGCGCCCATCGTGGCGCGCGGGCGTATCCTGGGGCTGGTCAGCGTGGGCAGCGCGCAGCCTTACGTCTATTCCGAAACCGACGTTGCCCTGTTCCGGCAGATGGTCACGCAGTTAGCCGTCGCCATCGAGAACGTGGAAGCCTACACCCAGAGCCAGCGCCTCGTTCAAAGTGAGGCGCTGCTCAACGCCATCTCTGCCCAGCTTCAGAACCAGCTGGACATCGAACAAATGCTGGAAATCGCGGTCGGCGAGCTGGGGCGCGCCATCGGCGCGCGGCGGGCGCGCATCCGGTTGGGGGCCGATTTTTCAGCCGAGCAAAAGTCGTAGCGGAGACGAGGGATGCGCCAATTTTTAGACAATATATTCGATATATCCGCCTATACCAGCGACTTTGACAAGGAACGGGCGCGCATCGTTTACGGCATCTCGACGACGCTGGTGATCCTGTACACCCTTTTTATCGCTTTCGTGGGCATCGAGTATATCCCCGATCTGCCGATCAAGCTGGTGGGACTCGATCTGCTGTGGACGGTGGCGATCCTGGGCTTTTATGCCTGCGTCGCGCTCACCTACTACGCCATCCGGCAGGGACGCCTGGAACTGGCCGAGTTCGGGCCGCTGGCGATGTGGTTTGTGGGCGGCGTGGTGATAAGTTGGGCGAACGCCTTTCGTGACCCGCGCGGCGGCATCGCGCTGGTGGCGTTTGTCGTGCTGGCGGGGCTGCTCAAGCGCGGGCGCGGGCTGGTCGCCGGGCTGGTGATCGCCATCCTCAGTTGGACAGCCAGCAACGTGATGGCGACCGGCACGTTCGCCACCCCTTCCGGCGGCCAGCAAGAACTTATCACCGTGATTTTGATGCTGGCCGGCATCGCCAGCCTGACGTACCTGTTCCTGCGTTTCGCTTACCAGAGCCGGGTCGAAGGGGCGCGCATCGTCAGCGCCGAACGGCTGCGGCTGGCGGAAATCACCAGCCAGATTGCGCAGCGCATCTCACGCCGCATGGCGCTTCGGGACGTGCTGAACAATGCGGTTGAGCAGATTCGCGCCGAGTACCCCCTGATCTACCACGCACAGATTTTCCTGCTGGACGAAAACCGGCAGAACGCCCAACTGGTCGCCAGCACCGGCGAGGTCGGTCGGCTGCTGATGGAGCGCAAGCACAACCTTCCGGTCGGCAGCCTCAGCGTCATCGGCCAGGTGACCGGCAGCGGACAGCAGATCATCTCGCGCGCCGGGCTGTCGGACAGCGTCCACCGGCGCAACGAATTTCTGCCGGAAACCGCCGTCGAGGCGGCCTTCCCGCTGCGTATCGGCGATCAGGTGATCGGCGCGCTTGACCTGCAAAGCAAGGTGGCAACTGCCTTCCGCGACGAAGATATGCCCATTCTGCAATCGTTGGCCGATCATCTCGCTATCGCCATTGATAACGCCCGCCTGTTTGAAGAAACCGAACGCCGCTTGCAGGAAAACCGCCGTCTGGTGGAACAGACCAATCAGGCAGTCGAGCAGGTAGACCGCCTCAACCGGCAGCTTACCGGGCGCTTCTGGTCAGATTACCTGTCGCAGCAGACCGCGCCGCCGGCCCTGACGATGGACTTTGTGACGCAGCGGCGCGTGCCGGAAAGCGAATGGACGCCCACCCTGCGCGAAGCGGTGCGGGTAGACAGCCTGGTTCAGCGCCGGGAAAAAGATCAGCAGGTGATCGCCATCCCGCTGCGGGTGCGCGGCCAGGTGATCGGCGCGATGGAATTCGAGTTAGAATCGGCTGAGGCGCTGACGCCGGAGGAGATCAGCCTCATTCAGGAAGTTGGCGACCGACTGGGGCTGGCCGTCGAAAACGTTCGCCTGTTCGAGGCCAGCCAGAGCGCCGCTCAGCGCGAGGCGCTGGTGAACGAAATCGCCGCCCGGCTGCAAGCCGGCAGCACAGTCGAGATGACGCTGAACGCAGCGGCCCGCAGCCTGAAGGAAACGATGAAAGCCTCGCGGGTGGCGATCCGGTTAGGCGCGCCGCCGGGGGCTAAAAACGGCGTTGGAGAGGATGAACAGCCATGAGCGCGCAGTCGGGGGTTTTTGCCGAACCCGTTTCGGTTTTCGACTTTGCCGACCAGCTGCGGCGGCGTTTTCTGCTGGCGCTGGTCATTATCGGCATCGTCACCATGGGCACCGGTTTTATCTCTCTGTTTCTCACCAACAACTCACCATACGCCAGGATTGTGACCAGTGTCGCGCTGGTGGTCAGCATCATCGCCCTCATCCTGCTGTGGCAGGGGCGCATTCAGGCGTCCGCCAACCTGACGATCATTCTGTTCGTGGCGAGCGCGGTCAGCAGCCCGACCGCTATACCGGTGCTGGGCGCGCTGGCGCTGATTACGGCGGCCACCCTCGGCAGCCGCCGGGTTTATATCCTCACCAACATCATCATCCTCAGCAAAACCGCCGCCGATGCCCTTCTCGCCTGGCCGGGCTTCAGCCTGCCGCTGCCCCCGCGTGTGAGCGACGGATTAATCCTTTTTCTGTCGCTGGTGGTCATCAGCTTTTCGACGCGCTTTCTGATTAACCAGGCCGCGCGCGCCGCCGGCAGCGCCCGGCAGACCGCCAACCTGTTGCAGGCAGTCGCGGAAATCGGCCAGTCACTCTCCAACCTGCTGGACATGGACGAACTGTTCAACCGGTCGGTCGAGATGATCCGCGACCGGCTGGGGTTTTATCACGTGCAGATGTTTCTGGTCGAGGCAGACGCGGCGCGGTTGGTCGCCAGCACCGGCGACATCGGCAAGCGGCTGCTGGAACGCCGCCACCAACTGCCGGTCGGCTCGCAAAGTGTAATCGGGCAGGTCACGCTGCAAGGCCGCCCGGTGATTGCGCGGCACACCGACGCCGTGTATTATCGCAACGAACTGCTGCCGGATACCCGCGCCGAACTGGCCGTGCCGATCATGGACGGTGAGCGTATCATCGGCGCGCTCGATGTGCAAAGCCGCGATGCCAACGCCTTCGATGCGGAACGGGTGCGGGCGCTTCAGGTGATGGCGAACCTGCTCGGTTCGTCTGTCCGCAATGCGCGCCTGTTTGAACTGCAAGCCCGCAGCGCCGCCGAAACCAAACGGCTGTACCTGGAAAGTGAAACCAGCCTGCGCGAAATCCAGCGCCTCAACCAGCAGCTTACGCGCGAAGGCTGGAGTGACTATCTGCATCATAAACACACCGTCGGCGGTGTCACCCTGGAAGATGGTCAAATCGTCAGCGACAACACCTGGACGGAAAATCTGATCCAGGCCGCCCGCGACCGCCAGCCGGTGATGGCCGCCCGCGAGGACGGCAGCTCGCTGGTGGCGCTGCCGGTCGTGCTGGGCAGCGAGGTGATCGGCGCAATTGAGATCGAAACGCCGCAGCCGGTGATGCAGGCGGAGACGGTCGAGATGATGCGCGCCGTCGCCCAGCGGCTCGCCGTCAGCCTGGACAAAGCCCGTTTGTTCGAAGACTCGCAGGAAGCGACCGCCCAGGAACAGCGCATTAACGAGATCGTGGCGCGTTACCAGACCATCACCGACGTGGATACGCTGCTGCGCGTCACACTGACCGAACTCAGCCAGTCATTGGGGGCCACACGGGGCGCGATTCGTCTCAGCCTGGCCGATCAGGAGGACGCGGTTTCATGATTACCCGCTTGAACCGGCAGTTTTTCCGCCTCCACTACCCGTATACCGACCCGATTGAACGCCACCGCGCCGGCGTCCTGTTTGCCATGAACTGGATAATTCTTATCGGCCTGGCGCTGTGGCTAACGATAACGGCGGCGCTGCCTTTCGCGGCGTCCATAGTCGAGGCGCAGCCGATTTTTAAGAACGTCCCGCTGGTGGCGCTGGTGTTACACATCGTCATCTACCGGATCATTCAAAGCGGCAGGCTCAGGCTGGCGGCGCTGATTTTTACCGGCGCAATTCTGATGAGTGTCATCGGCCTGACGATCTTCCTCGACCTCGATCAGCCGACGCTGAATGGCACCACCATGACCGCGCTGCTGCTTCCGCTGGTGGCCGCCGGCCTGCTGCTTAAACGACCGGGGGCGATCTTCATCGCGGCAGTTCTGGGCCTGTTTATTTTCCTGGGGGCGCTCGGCCAGAGCCAGAATCACCGCCCGATCCGGTTGGTGCCGGCGGAAACGGTGGCATCCGACGCCGTTTTCCTGGCCGCTGTTGCGATTGTGATGTTTGCCTTCGTCACTCTGTTTTCCAGCCGGGTACAGCAGACGGCGGAAGAAGCCCTGGCGAGTATTCGCCACCGGCAGTTGGCCGGGGAACTAGGCATCGAACTGGGGCGAAGCCTGCTAACGCAGAGCGCCATCCTGGCGCGGGCGCTGAATATGCTGCGCGATCAGTTCGGGTACAGTTTTGCTCAGGTTTACCGGCTGGGCGATGACCAGAATCACCTCGTCCGCGCTATGACGACCGGCATAAGCCAGTACGAAATCACCGGGCGCGAACGGCTGAACCTGGCCGAAGTCAGCGCGCTCACCGAATGCGCCCGCTCCCGAAAGCCCGTGATGGTGGCCGCCGGCGCGCCCGGCAGCGCCCACCTGCGGGCGACCAGCCGCTATGCCCTGGCGGTGCCGGTGCAGCACGCCGGCAGCCTGTTCGGGGTGCTGGATATTCAGACCACCGCCGACAGGCCGTTTTCCGCCAACCAGATCGAATCCGCCGGCCTGTTTGCCGAAACGCTCGGCACGGCGCTGGCGAACAGCCAACAGATGGCCGATTTACAGCGCCAACTGGCCCAGCAGGAAAACATCACCAATCGGCTTCAGGAGCAGCTTGTCGAACTTCAGCGGCGCGAGCAGCGCCGGGTTGGTGATGCCTGGGGGACATATTTGCAGGAGCGCGGCGCGGTCACGCTCGGCTTCGACCTGAAAGCCCAGGGCAGCCCGCTCGTGCCGGCCCAGGATTTGCCCGACGACCTGCGCCGCACGCTGGAACGGGGCGTGCCGTATATCGAGGAGCGCGGGAACGAACGCATCATTCATGTGCCGATCACCTTCCGCAACCAGACGCTAGGGGCGATGGCCTTCACCGTACCGGCCCAACAGGAACTCAGCAGCCGCCAGATCGAAATGGCGCGGGTGGTTTCCGAACGTCTGGCGCTGGCGCTGGAAAACATGCGCCTGTTCGAGCAAAGCCAGGCCCAGGCCCAGCGCGAGCTTAAGGCCGGGCAGATCACCGGTCAGTTGATCGGCGCGAAGGATGTCAGCGCGCTGCTCAACCTGGCCGCCGAACAATTTAACGAAGCCCTGGGTGCCGTCCATACCCGCATTTATCTTCAGCCCGAATTACTGGCCGAACCGGCTGTCGCCCCCGGCAGAGAGGAAACCGCGTCATGAAGGCACTGCTCCATACCTTCAACGCCCTGTCCTGGCCGTTGTGGATTAAGCTGTCGGCAGGTTTCACGCTGGCGATTTTCATCCCGGCGCTGCTGGTCATCGTCGTTGCCCAGAACAGTTTTAACGATTTTAACGCCGAAAATGCGCGCCGTTACATCACCGAAAACGGCAGCCACCAGCAGGAAGCCATCAACGTGGCGCTGGGGCAGGCGGCGGCAGAACTGGAGAGATTCACCGCCAACGTCAGCGCCAACCGTCAGATGGTGCTGACGCTCCAGGCTACCGGCATCACCGCCCAGAGCCGGGTGGTGGCGACGCTCTTCCGCGACAACCTGTTTGACACCGGCCTGTATACCCTGGTGCGCCTGCTCAATACCGACGGCCTGATCGTGGCGCAGTCGAACGCTATTGATACCCTGCCTGCCGGGGTCAGTAATGCCGAGTCGCTGACCTTCATCCAGGCGCGCGAGGCGTTCGATGAAGGCGCGGATGCGCTGGTGACGGTGCTGTCCAGCGGCATCGTGGAACTGGCGCGTCCGGTGGTCGAAGAGGGGCAGGTGTTCGGCTATCTGATCGGCACGCTGGACACCGAACGCGCCATCCTGAATAACCTGGCACTGAACGGCAACATCTACAAGGCCTACAGCTACCTGGTCAGCGAAGGAATGAACCCGGTTTTGTTCGTCCGGCGCGAATTCCGCGACATCGCCAGCGCCGCGCTGACCAATTCGCCCGCTGTCGCCCGCGCTTTCAACGGCATCACCGACACCGACCGCTACCGCCTGGGGACTGACCGGGGACAGACTGTGACGGGTTTTTACGGCCCGGTCTTCAATCCGGTTCAGCCGGACACGCCCCTGTTCGCCCTGGTAATCGAAGCCGACACCATGCCCACCATCGGCGAGTCGCTGTTTTACCGGGGCGGGGCGCAGCCTTTCCCGCTGCTGGTGGGGGCCGGCATGGTGCTGGTTGTGATGGTGCTGCTCTTTAACCAGATTATCACGCAGCCGCTCATCCGACTGCGCCAGGCCATGCAGGCTATCACCCAGGGCATCTTCGACGCCCCGGTAGACTCGCCCCAACGTCAGGATGAAATCGGCCTGCTGACCGGAACATTCGTGGATATGCGCGAGCAGGTACACACCCTGCTGCGCGACCTCGAAGCGCGCATCGCCGCCCGAATGCGCGACATCAACGCCACCCACCGGGTCAGCCAGTTCGCCGCCGCCCAGCGCGATCTGCAAATGCTGCTGGACGAAGTGGTTAATCTGGTCATCCAGCACTTTCCGAACATCTATCACGCGCAGATTTTCCTGCTCAACACCGACCGCGATTACGCCGTTCTGCGCGCCAGCACCGGCGAAGTCGGCCAACTGCTGCTCAAACGCGGCCACCGGCTGCCGGTGGGCAGCATCAGCGTGATCGGCCAGGTGACGAAACAGGGAGAAGTGGTGGTCGCGCGTGATACCACCGCCAGCCAGGTTCACCGGCGCAACGAATTTTTGCCGGACACCCGCGCCGAACTGGCGATCCCCCTGCGCATTGGCGATCAGGTCATCGGCGCGCTGGACGTGCAAAGCCGGCAGCGCGACGCCTTCAGCCAGGACGAGATTCTGGTGCTGCAAACGATGGCCGACCAGCTCGCCGTCGCCATCGAAAACGCGCGGCTGTACCAGGAGTCGGTGCGCCGCATGGCGGACATCGAACGCGCGAACCGCGAAGCCACACTGGCGACCTGGCAGGAATACATCTACACCCGCCGTCAGCGTGTGCTTGCCAGTGAAGCCGGCGTGCCGACCGGCAGCGACCTGTCCACCCTGCGCCGGCGCGCCATTGAACAAGGCCGCGTGGTGGTGGGCGAGGCCACCGATCACGGCACAGTTCCCATCGCCGTACCGATCTTACTGTCCGGGCAAATCCTGGGCGCGGTCGAATGGGAACTGCCCGTCGAACACCTGGACAGCAGCAAGCTGCAACTGGCGCAGGAACTGGCAAACCGGCTGGCGACCAGCCTGGACAACGCCCGCCTGTTCGAGGAAAGCCAGCGCGCCGCCGAGCGTGAGCGCATCGTGAATACCATCGCCGCCAAACTCACGCCGCAGACGGAAATCGCCGAAATTTTGCAGATGGCCGTGCGCGAAGTCGGTCAGGCTTTGCAAGCACCGCAGGTCAACATTCGCCTGCACCAGACCAACGGCAAAAATGAGCAGAGGTGAGATACCGGCAGCCATGACAACCCGGAAGCAACCCAAAGCGTCTCCCCCGATTCAGACCGATATTATGCGCCGTTTGGCGCCGGTTATCATACTGGCGTTTGTGGCTTTTGCTCTGGTCGGCAGCTATCTGTACCAGGATAACATTCGCAGTCATCTCACACAGGTACACATCGCCGGCCTGGCCGACTACGCCAACCAGATCAGCAGCCCGCTGGAAGAAGCCATTATGGCGACGCAGCGCCTGGCGCAGGGCGCTGCGGCCCGCGTTTTCGCCAGCGAACTCGAACGCACCGGCGGGCCGACCGGCAGCGAGCTGCTCAACGGCCAGCCCGAAATGCTGGAGACGATGTACACGGTGCTGAATGCCAGCAACGGCGCCTATTTCGCCGTGCGTTACGTAGACTTGGAAGGCACGGTCTGGAGCCAGATCACCTATCGCAACGGCCTGCTGTCGCGCAGTACGCAGCAGCAGATCGGGGTACTGGCGAACGACACGCCGTTCCAGGCCGCGCTGAAAACCCTCAGCCTCTCGCTTTCGGCAGTGACCATGCGGCAGATTTCACCCGGCGTGGTCGAGCCGGCCATTCGTATTTTCGCGCCGGTCAACCGCGCCGACACCGGCTCTGGCAGCGCAGCCCTGGGTTTCATCGAACTGGAAGTCCTGGTCAAGCCGATCGTCACCCCGGTCAACCTGGCCGACGAAGGCGACGGCCAGCGCTGGGTGCTGGTGAATAATATCGGGCGCTACCTGGCAGACAGCAGCGCGCCCCGCGCCTACCTCAACAGCCTGATGCCCAGCTCCAGCGGAACGCTGGAGCGCAGCGAGCCACAGTTGGCTGCTCTGCTGGCCGGGTCGGAGGGCGACATTCAGTTGGCCGAGACGACAGACGGCCTGATTTCGGCGCAGCGCATCAACATTGGCAGTGCGCCGGATATGCCCTGGACGCTGCTGGTCATAGACTATTCCGGTTATTCGCTTGGCAGCATCATCCAGGGCATCGGCTTGATTGTCGCGGTCAGCGTGCTGGGCAGCGTGGTATCGCTGACGATCATCAGCCGCATTCTGCGGCGGCGGCTGGCCCCGCTGACGGTTGTCAATACGATGGTGACGGAAATGGCCGCCGGCAGGCTGGACGATACGCTGAGGATCGGTGACGCTGACGAGATGGGGCATCTGCTGGATGCGCTCCGGGGGGTATCTGCCCGCCTGCGCGACCTGACGATTGAAAACGACGAACGTTCGCAGCGCCGGGCGCGCAGCCTGCAAATCGCCGAGCGCATCAGCCAGGAAACCGCCGCGCTGGTGGCGCTGACCAGTATGGATAATCTGGTTAACCGGATTATCGAGCTGATTTGCAGCGAGTACGGTTTTTATCACGCCCAGGTTTTTTTGCTGGACGACATCGGCCTGAACGCCGTGCTGGTCTACAGCCGGGGTCTGATCGGCCAGCGCCTTCTGGAACAAAAGCTGGTCATCCCCGTCGGGCATCCGTCGGTGGTCGGCATGGTGGCGCACACCGGCACGGCGGTGATCGTCAACGACCTGAACGCCCGCCACACCGAGTCGCCGATTTACGAACGGCTGCTGCCGGATACGAAGGCGCAGATGGCGCTGCCGCTGATGATCGGCAACCGCATAATCGGCGTGCTGGACATTCACAGCATTGTGGTCAAAGGTTTCCCGGAGGATGAAGTCCCGATTTTCCAGCTTCTTGCCAACCAGATCGCCACCGCTGTGCATGATGGCCGCCTGCTGATGCAGTCCAACGAGCGCATCCGCCAGATGGACGCGCTCAACCGGCAGCTCACCCGCCGCGCCTGGAGCGAAGTGCAGGAGCAGGCGCGTTTGCAGCCGGCCTATCGTTATGATCTGATTGATGTCGTCCCGACCGAGGCCGAAACAACCCCGCCGCCGCAGTCCATCAGCGCGCCGATCAGCATTCGCGGTCAGGTGATCGGTTCGATTGACGCCGCCGCCCCCCCGGATCATCCCTTTACGATGGGCGACCAGATGGTGCTGCGAGCGGTGGCCGAGCGCGTGGGTATGGTCATCGAAGGCGCGCGGCTGTTCAGCGAGACGCAGAATGCGCTGGCCGTCACCGAACTGCTGTACAACCTGAGCCGCTATCTGAACCAGGCCGATACGCTGGAAGATATCATCCAGGCGATCATCACCTCCACCATGAGCGACGCGACCGGCGGCCAGGTCTGGCTGCTGGATGAATCGCCGCATGGCGATATGCCGGACTGGATCGAAATCGTGGCCGACTGGTCGAGCATGGAACGCGCCGGGCAAAGCCGCGCCCACCTGCGGCTGCCGCTGGTGGAATCGGCTTTCCTGTCCGGGCTGCGGGACAGCCGCGTGAAACTGGTACAGGACGTGGCGCTCGACCAGCGGCTTGACAGCGACCTGCGGCAGATGTTCCTGGCCTGGGGGACGCGGGCGGCGGTGTTCATCCCCTTCAACGTGCGCGGCACATGGCGCGGTTTAATCACCATCGAGTTCGCCCGCCCGCGTGACTTCAGCGAGCGCGAAGGCCGCATCTACAGCGCCCTGACCGACCAGGCCGGCGTGGCAGTAGATAACCGCCTGCTGTTCAGCCAGACGGAAACCACCCTCGACCGGATCGAGCGCATGTACGCCGCCAGCCGCATCATCAACAGCGCCCAGTCCCCCACCGACCTGGTGCGCGCCGCCGCCGCCGCCACCAAAGACCCCGCCCTGGGCTTTGAACTGGGCATCCTGGAAGGCCAGCTTGACGACACCGGCTGGCCGACGCGCATCCGTAAAGTCGCTACCTGGGATATGGTGCAGGCTGTCGAGGAAGACCGCTACGAAACCCTGCATATTCCAGACGCATCGCCGCTGCGCCACCGCGAGCCGGAAGTGATCGGCGATCAGGACAGCGGACGGCTGACGGCGATCTTCCCGATGTTCAGCGCCAACCAGCCAATTGCGCTGCTGTACCTGCACAGTGCGATGACGCACGAACTGACCGATGATGACTACGAAGTGTACAACGCGCTTAGCGGCCAGATGAGTACCATGCTGGAAAACCGGCGGCTGTTGACTCAGACCGCCCAGGCGCTTGACGAAACGCGCCGCCTGTACGAAGCCAGCCGCGCCATCACCGGCGCGCCGGACTTAAAAGCCGTTTACCAGGCCGCCGCCGCGCACCTTTCGGCGGGCGAGGAGCCGGTGAGCCGCATCCAGATTTTGCTGGCCGGGCCGAATCCCGGCCTGGACGCCGCCTACTACGACACGGTGCATGTCTGGGAAGATCACCCCGACCCGGCTTCCGCCGTCCGCGCCGGGCTGCGCCTGACCAACGAAGCCGCGCCGGTGCGGGAACTGCTGGCCGAATACGACGACGTGATCTATTTTGCCGACCTGGACACCGACCTGGCCGGTCGTCCGCGTCTACGACAGGTTTTGCAGCGCGGCGGCACGGCCAGCGTTATGCTCGTGCCGCTGCGCACACAGCGCAGCTATTTTGGCGTGGTGCTGTGCGAGTGCGAATCGCTGCACGGTTTCGATGACTCCTACAAACGTTTCGCCCGCGCCGTTGCTGACCAGATTGCCATCGCGGTCGAAAACCGGCTGCTGTTCGACGAAGCCCGTCAGGAAGCCCAGCGCGCGCTGGCGCTGGCCGAGGCCGGCCAGCTGGCGACCCGCATCGGCACAGACTTTGAGGCCGACCTGAACGAAGTATTCGCCCGTGTGGCCGAACCCGCCGGTTATGATCGCTGGCTGGTTATGCTGCTGGACGAGAGCGCCCCCAACCAGCTCGAAGCGGTCGTCTGGCACACGCCGGGACAAACCACTGTGTCAGGCGTGCGTTTTGACCTGACCCGTGACCAAAATGCGGTGGTAGACGCGGTTCGCCTGGGGCGCGCGCTGGTGGTCAACACCCCGGCTTCGTACCCCACTTTTTCCGCCGGCGGTGACCTGCTGCACGACATCGGCAAATATATCGCCCTGCCGGTTTTCAGCGGCGACCGGATTGTCGGGTCGCTGGCGGCGGGGCGTCCTCTGGATGGAGCCGCCCTGGACAAACGGGACGAACAGCTCCTTTCTACGCTGGCGGCGCAGGTCGGCATCGCGGTCGAAAACCGCCGCCTGTTCCGCCAGGCGGAATCCGAGCGCCAATACCTGGGGTCAATTCTGGAATCCATGCCGACCGGCATTCTGGTGCTGGACGGCCAGACCTTCAAACCGATTCAGGCCAATGCCCAGGCGCAAAGACTGTTGGGCGTGCCGCTGGACTTCGACCAGCCGTTCACCGCCGCCGCCTACAACCTGTACCGCACCGGCAGCAGCGTCCATTACCCGGCGGATGAGCTGCCGATTTACGTGGCGGCCACCTCCGGCGGGCAGTATTTCAGCGACGACCTGGTTATCGTCCGCGATGATGGCACGCGCACCGACCTGCTGCTGAATGCCGCGCCGATCATAGACGAGCGCGGCGGCGTCACCACCATCGTCGCCGCCTTCCAGGACATCAGCAACCTGCGCGGCCTGGAAAACGCCTTGCAGGATAACCTGCGCGAGACGATTGCGCTGTACGAGGTTTCGCGCTCGCTGGCCGAGGCCGACGACATGGAAGCGGTGATGGACATCGTGACCATGCAGATGATGCTGCTGGAGCCGACCGACGGTTACATCATCCTGCGCGACCAGAAGACCGGCAGCCTGACACCGGCCCGCGCGCTGTCGTCGCCAGACACGTTCGATCTGCCGCAGGGGGTCTTCGATACGGAACAGTTGATTGTCCCCGACACGACCAGGGACAGCCGGTTCGTGAATGTTGAATTGAGCGAGATGCTGGTGGAGCGGGGTATCCTCGCCCTGGCATCCATTCCTATGCGCGTGCGCGACAACCTGCTGGGCTGGATCATCGTCACCTACGATCAGCCGCACGAGTTCACGGCGGAGAACGAACGTTTTCTGAACACGCTGGGCGATGGCGCTGCCGTCACCATTGATAACCGCAGTCTGTTCATGCAGACCGAACGCGCTTACCAGGAAGCCGCCACGCTCTACCTCACCACTCGCGCCCTGGCGACCGCCACCAACCCCGACGACGTGGTGCGCGCGGTGGTGGAACAGACCAACCGTCGGCATCTGACCCAGGTATTCCTGGCCGTGCCGCCGCCCTACGACCAGAACCAAACGCCGGTCGTGATGGAAGTGGCCTCGTTCTGGCAGCGTGAGGACGCCAGCGCGCTGAACCTGCGCGGCATCATGCTGGCCGAAGACCAGTTCCCGGCCTGGCGGCTGATGGTTTCGCCCAGCATCGTCCTGCTGGACGACCTGACCGAAGCGACACTGACGGAAGTCGAGCTGATCGGCCTGGAGAGCCTGGATGTGCGCTCGCTGGCGGCGCTGCCGCTGCGCGTGGGCAGCCGCCTGATCGGGACGCTGTGGCTGGCCTCGAACCAGCCTTACAGCCATACCGAAGAAGACTGGCGGCTTTACCAGGCGCTGGCCGAACAGGCTTCACTGTCCATCCACGCCGCACAACTGCTGACCCAGGCGGAACGCCGCGCCAACCAGCTTTCCACGTCCGCCGAAATCAGCCGTATTGCCAGTTCCATCCTCGACCTGAACCTGCTGCTGCCGCAGCTTGTAGACCTCATCAAAGCGGCTTTCCATTACGATCACGTGCAGATCTTCCTGATGGACGAAGCCGGCGTGAATGCCGAACTGCGCGCCAGCACCGGCCAGGCCGGCCAGCAGTTATTGGCGATCCGCCACAAGCTGCCCAAAGGCTCGGCCAGCGTCATTGGCAGCGTGACCTCAACCGGGCAGCCCTCCCTGGCGCTGGACACAGCGGACGCGCGGTTCGTCCACAAGCCGAATCCGTATCTGCCGCTGACGCGCTCCGAAATGGCGCTGCCGCTGGTCATCAAGGGGCGCGTGGTGGGCGCGCTGGACGTGCAGTCCAACCAGCCCAACGCCTTCACCCGCGAGGATGTGGACGTGTTGTCGGCGCTGGCCGGGCAGATTTCCATCGCCATTGACAACGCTACCCTGTTCGCCCAATCGGAACGCCGCGCCCGCGACATGGGCTTCCTGTTCACTGTCACCTCGGCGGCAGCCCTGCCTGACCAAAGCCTGAGCAGTTCGCTGCAAAACGTGGCCGAACTGGTGTTGAGCGAGTTGAACTCGCTGACCGTCACCATCTACATGACCGAACGTTTCATTGACGAAGACGGCGAACCCCTGGACATCGTGCGCCCGGTGGCGCTGGCCGGTTCCGACCAGCCGCTTACGGAAATTATGGAAGTGCGCGCCGGCGACCACTCGAATCTGGTGGGTGTGGTGGCGCGCACGCTGGAGCCGGCCATCATCAACAACGTGCAGCAGGAACACCGGTACGCGCCCATCGCCGCCACCGCCGCTTCGGCCATCGTCGTGCCGATGACCGCCGGCAGCCAGATCATCGGCCTGATCGCCATCGAGGACGCGCGCCCCGGCAGCTTCAACCAGGAAACGCTGACGCTGCTGCGAACGCTGAACACCACCCTGTCCGCGATTGTTCAGAACGCGCAGCTGCTCGAACAGGTTCGCAAGCAGAACGAACAGCTGCGCGAACTGGACAAACTGAAAAACGACTTCCTGGCGAACATGAGCCACGAGCTGCGGACGCCGCTCAACTCGATTATCGGCTTCAGCCGCGTGATCTTAAAAGGCATTGACGGCCCGCTGACCGAAATGCAGGAGCAGGACCTCACCACCATCTACACCAGCGGCCAGCATCTGCTGGGGCTGATTAACGATATCCTCGACCAGGCCAAAATCAGCGCCGGCAAGATGGACTTGCAGAAGGACTATTTCGATGTCAAGCCGGTGCTGGAAGGCGTGCGCTCTATCGGCATCGGGCTGGTGAAGGATAAGCCGATTGAAATCCGGCTGAATATCGCCTCCGGGCTGCCGAAAGCCTATGGCGACGAATTCCGTACCCGGCAGGTGCTTCTGAATCTGGTGTCTAACGCGGCCAAGTTCACTCAGCAGGGCAGCATCATCATCCAGGCCTACCTGGATAACGACCCCGAAACCGGCAAGGAAATGATGCGGGTGGACGTAGAGGATACCGGCATTGGCATCGCCGAAAAAGACCTGCCGCTGCTGTTCGAGGCTTTCCAGCAGATTGATTCGTCGCTCACCCGCACGGTGGGTGGCACCGGTCTGGGGCTGCCCATCTCCAAATCGCTGGTGGAAATGCAGGGCGGGCGCATGTTGGTCATGTCGGAGATCAACGTCGGTTCGACCTTCAGCATCCTCATCCCACTTGAACCGACCGACCCAACCCCGGAAAACGACCCGACCGCCGCCGCGAAGACTAAAAAGCAGACCGACAAACTTTCCGGGAATGGCAAGACCGAACCGAAAAAGACCGGCCCGCTGCCGCCCACCCTGGAAACCATCGAAACCAACCGCGACAAACGCGCTACCAACACGGTCATCCAGGTCAAACGCCAGATTTTGCTGGTCGAAGATAACCCGGATATGATCAACCAGTACCGGCGTGCGCTCCAGCGCGAGGGCTTCGACATCTTCGCCGCCTCCATCCCGCTGGAAGCCGAAGCGATGGCGAGCGGCCTGCGCCCCACGCTGATAATCATGGACGTGGATTTTGCCGGCGGCGCCGGCTGGGACATACTGCATCGGCTGCACGAGCGCGAGGATACCCAGGACATCCCGATTATCGTCTGCACGCTTAACGGCGACGAAGAACGCGCCCGGCTGGCCGGCGCTTTCGCGTTCATCCGGCGGCCCTTCACGCCTGAGCAGTTGGTGCGCGCGGTGCGCGAGGCCGAGCGCGACAGCCAGACCGAGCGAATTCTGATTATTGACGATCAGGCCGAAAGCCTGCGGCTGATCCAGGATGCGCTGAACCAGTACGGGCGCTACCGCATCTTCACCGCCGGCGGCGGCGCAGAGGGCATTTCGATGGTCGCCCGCTGCCGCCCCGATCTGGTGATCCTCGATTTGCGGATGCCGGAGAAAGACGGTTTTGCCGTGTTGAACGAACTGCAAGCCAACCCGGAAACGGCGGCCATTCCGATTTTGATCGTAACCGCCGATACGCTGAGCGCCAAAGAAAAAGACCGGTTGGCGGACGTGACGGTTCTTTACAAAAGCGATCTGAGCTACGAAAATTACATCCAGTTGATCGCCGGCGTGAAGGCGTTTTTATCACGGCAAAACGGGGAGTAATCATTCTTGAACGTAACAACCGAAACAAACCGACGGATTCAGTTGGAATGTACCAACTGCCATACGCGCGTCCCGCTTGACCGATCTTTGATCGGCTGCCCATCCTGCGGCGAAAACCTGCTGGAAGCCGTTTACGACTTTGACCGGATGAACATACCCGACTGGGTAGAAACGGTGAAACGCCGCCGCCCCAACCTGTGGCGCTACCGGGAAGTGCTGCCCGTCCAGGACGCCGCCAATATCGTCAGCCTGGGCGAAGGCGGCACGCCGCTGATTAAGTCCCACGCGCTGGCAGCCAGCCTGGGGCTGAAACACCTGTATATCAAGGACGAGCGCCAGCAGCCGACCAGCAGCTTCAAAGACCGGCAGGCAACGGTCGCCATTTCCGCCCTGCGCGAGATGGGCGTGGATGAACTGGTGGTCGCCAGCACCGGCAACGTCGCCATCTCCTACGCCGCCTACTGCGCCCGCGCCAGCATCAAACTGTGGGCTTTTTTCCCCAGCCTGACGCCCGGCGACAAAATGCGCGAATCGGCGCTCTACGGCGCGGAAGTCATCAAAATCACCGGCACCTATGACCAGACCAAAGAACTGGCCGCCCGGTTCGCTCATACCAAAGGCATCTTCCTCGACCGGGGCATCAAAAGCGTGGCGGCCATCGAAGCCATGAAAACGATGGCCTACGAAATCGCCGAAGACCTGGGCGATGAACTGACCAACGGCCAGCGGTGGGTTGCGCCGGACTGGTTTTTGCAGAGTGTGAGCGGCGGCATGGGGCCGATTGGGGTTGCCAAAGGCTTCCGGGAAATGATGCGTTTTGGGCTGGTAGACCGGATGCCTAAACTGGGTATGGTGCAGTCGGCGGGCTGCGCGCCGATGGTCGAGGCGTTCAAACGCGGCCAGCGTATCGCTACCCCCATCGAGAATCCGCAAACGCTCATCACCACCCTGGCGACCGGCAATCCGGGGCGCGCCTACGAAATCCTGTACGATTATGTCCGGCAGCACGGCGGCCACTTCACCGCTGCCAGCGACGAGGATGCCTTCACGGCCACGCTCATCCTGGCGCGCACCGATGGCATTTCGGTCGAACCGGCCACGGCTGTTACCTTCTCCGGCCTCATTACGATGGTGCGGGAGCGGGTCATCAAACCCGACGATGTGGTGGTCGTCAACTGCTCCGGCCATACCATGACGGTCGAAAAACATATCCTGGGCGACCAGTGGCAGCATTCGGTAGACCTGTCCGGCCAGGTAAAAATTCCTGCCCTGCCGGAAGAAGGGCTGCTGTCGGCGCTGGAACAGGTCGAGTCGCAGGTGCGGCGTATCGTCGTCATCGAGGATAACGTGGATGCGGCGCGTTTAATCCAGCGCATTTTGCAGGCGCGCGGCAGTTACGATGTGCATCTGGCGCACGACGGCGCGACCGGTATCCGGCTCATCCGCGACGTGATGCCGGATATGGTCGTCACCGACCTGATGATGCCTGATGTGGATGGCTTCGCCGTCATTGACACCATGAAGGCCGATAAAGCCATGTCGCGCATCCCGATTGTGGTCGTCACTGCCAAAGACCTGACGGCCAAAGAAAAAGCGCGCCTCAGCGGACAGATCGAGATGCTGCTGCAAAAGGGGTCGTTCATTGATGAGGAGTTCATTGAAAGCCTGGTGAATAAACTGCCGTGAGGCCCGACGCGGGAGTTTTGGCCGGCGGGCGTTATCGTGTACAATCAGCGTCTTTCGATGCCTATTTCGTGGTGGTGAGCAGTCATGTCGGCACAACAACGCACAATCCTGTACATCGAGGATGACCCGGCCAGCCGCTCGCTGGTGCAGCGCACGCTCACCCATGCCGGCTATCGTGTGTTGGTGGCCGAATGCGGTTTGGAAGGCATTGACCTTGCCCATCAGGAACGCCCGGATCTGATCCTGACCGACATCAACCTGCCCGACCTGACCGGGCGCGAGATCACCACCAAACTCCGCAGCGACGCGCGTTTCGAGCGCACGCCTATCGTGGCGCTTACGGCGCAGGCGCTGCACGAATTCCGCGATCTGGCGCTGGCCGCCGGCGTCACCGGCTATCTGACCAAGCCGGTAGATGTGGAACTGCTGCCGGAGCGGGTCGCATTTTATCTTCAGGGCGGGCGGGATGCCATCGAACAGGACAAACTTTCCGAGGCGCAGACCCGCTACGCACAGGAAGTGGTCGGTCGGCTGGAAGACCGGATTCGAGAGCTGGAGACGCTCAACAAATCGCTGCTGCGCCTGGACAAAATGAAGGACACCTTCATCCAGCTTACCGCGCACGAACTGCGCACGCCGCTGACCCTGGTCTACGGTTACAGCCGCCTGATCGAAGACGCCGAGTCGGTCAAATCCCTGATGCAGACCGACACCAACCTGCAAGTGCTAATGAAGGGCTTGCAGGATTCGATCAAACGGATGCAGGACATCATCAACGAAATCCTGACCATCAGCCGCATCATGACCAACCAGATTGACCTGTCCATCGGGCCGATTAACCCCGGCCTGGTGGCGGAACGGGTGGTGATGGCCTTCCAGGACGTACTGCGGCAGCGCCCGGTCAATCTGCACTTCGACCGCCAGGGCTGGCCGGAGCGGATGCGCGGGGACGCCGAACTGCTGGCGCTGGCGCTGTCCAACCTGCTGACCAATGCCGTCAAATACACGCCGGACGGTGGGCATATCTACCTGACGGCCAGCGCCGACGAGCAGACCGTCCGCTTCAGCGTGCGCGATACGGGCATCGGCGTCGCCAAAGAGGAACAGCGGCGTATCTTCGAGCGTTTCCATACCGCCGGGGATACGCAGCTTCACTCCACCAGCAAGGTGGCGTTTCGCGGCGGCGGGCTGGGTCTGGGGCTGGCGATCTGCAAGGGCATCGTGGATGCGCATGGCGGGCGCATCTGGGTGGAAAGCGAAGGCTTCGACCTGGAAAAGCTGCCCGGCAGCACCTTCATCATGGAACTGCCCATCAACACGCCCTATCGCAAGTCGGCTGAGATGGGCTGACGCATCATGCGCTGGAGCAACCGGGGTATCGTCGCCGCTTTTCTGACGCCGCTTTTCCTGGGCATGGCGCCCATCTTCGGTAAACTTGCCATCAACGCAGGGGCCGATTCGTTCACGGTGGCGGCCTGGCGCACAGTGGTCGCGGTCGTTTTTCTGTGGGCGGTTTATTTCCTGTTCATCCGGCGTTATATCTTCATCTATCCGGCGGGGCTGCTGGGCTGTGTGGTGATCGGCATCGTCAACGGCATTGGCTCGCTGTTTTATTACGGCGGCCTGGGGATGCTGGATGCTTCGCTGGGGCAGCTTTTGAACGGCATGTACCTGATCTTCGTTGTGCTGCTGTCGCGGCTGGGCGGCGAGCCGATAGACCGGCGGCTGGCGCTGCGGGTGGCGGTGGCCTTTCTGGCGCTGGTGATCCTGACCGGGTTCGGCAGCACGCCCGTCAACTGGCTGGGCGTGGGGCTGATGCTGGCGAACGCGCTGATGTTCGCCGGGACGGTCATCCTCAGCCAGTATGTGCTGTACGAGATGCCCGCCCCGACGGTGACGCTGTACACACTGACGACGATGGCGGTGCTGGTGACGATGGTCTGGGCAGCGGTCGGCACGCCCATGACGCCGGAAACCTTACAGGCCGCCCTGCCGCCGATTATCATCCTGGGGCTGACGACCGCTTTTTCGCGCGTGGCGCTGTTCGCGGGCGTCAAATTCCTGGGCAGCTTGCAAACCGCTATCCTGGCGCTGACCGAAATCGGCGTCGCGCTGACGCTGGCTTTCTTCGTCCTGGGCGACCGGCTGACGCCCCCGCAGATGGCCGGCGTCGGCCTGCTGGTGGTCAGCATCCTGATGATCCGCCCCCGCGACATGCTGCCGCACGGCATCAACCCGACGCGCCTGGTTTCCAACTTCTCCGATTTACAGTTTATGTGGATCGCCTTCGATCAGGCTTTCGGCAAACCCGCGCCAGAAGGCGAAGACGACAAAACCCCCACCACGCCCAAACTGACCACCGCCGAAATAAGCGCCATCCGGCGTATGATGGGCGTGCAGCAGGGGCCGGTTAACCCGATTCCGCTTTCAAAAGATCGTCCCGCCGGCGACGAATCGAAATCGCCCGGCGCGCCGGTGTAAGTCTTCATCCCCCGATGTGGTACATCTCTACCTTCGACTGGTGGCGGGCTTCTTCGGTCAGCGCGGCGCGCACTTCCGAATAACGGTCATCCCGCGCCGACCACATCTCCCGGATGATCTGTTCCAGCTTGGCGTCGCTGGCGCCGGCGCGCAGCGGGCCGCGCAAATCCGTGCCTTCGGTGGCAAACAGACAGGTGTAAAGCTGGCCTTCCGGCGAAAGCCGCAGCCGGGTGCAGTCGCCGCAGAAGGGCATGGTGACGGACGCGATCAGGCCGATTTCGCCGCCGCCGTCCCGGTAGCGGAAGCGGGCGGCCACCTCGCCGCGATAGTTCCGCTCGATTGGCTCCAGCGGCATTTCGGCGTGGATGCGCGCCACGATCTCTTTAGCCGGGACGACCTGTTCCAGCCG
The DNA here is from genome assembly GCA_013388735.1 of Chloroflexota bacterium. GTDB lineage: Bacteria > Chloroflexota > Anaerolineae > Aggregatilineales > Phototrophicaceae > CFX2. The sequence continues at coordinate 29,501 of JACAES010000057.1, forward strand.
CCAGCCGTTGAGCGTGCCGACATCCATATATTCGATAAAACGCAGGATATAACCGCGTTCCTTAGCCCAGCGCGCCAGGTCTACAATCGTGTGGTCGTTGACGCCGCGCTGCACGACGGCATTGATTTTGATCGGGCTGAAGCCGGCCTGCTCGGCGGCAGCGATGCCGTCCAGCACCTTCTGCACACCGGAACGATTGCCGTTCATGCGGCGGAAGACGGCATCGTCCAGCGAATCCAGGCTGATGGTGATGCGTCGCAGGCCGGCCTGTTGGAGCGCCGCCGCCTTCTGCGGCAGCAGGAAGCCGTTGGTAGTCATGGTCAGGTCCTGCACGCCTTCAACCGCCGCCAGCATGGCGACCAGCTTTTCGACTTCCTCGCGCACCAGCGGTTCGCCGCCGGTCAGCCGCAGCTTGACTGCGCCCATCCCTACCAGCAGCCGCGCCAGCCGGGCGATTTCCTCAAAGGTCAGGATTTCCGCCCTGGGTAGAAACTTATACCCCTCGCCGAAGATTTCGGCAGGCATACAGTACGTGCAGCGGAAGTTGCAGCGGTCGGTGACGGAGATGCGGAGGTCGCGCAGGGCGCGTCCAAACGAGTCGTGAATCATCCCATGCAGCCTGTCTCTTCAAACGGTATACTTGGTCGGTGGTAGTCGGTAGTCCATAGTCTTTAGTCGGTAGTCGGTAGGATATGAAATCTGCATACCGGCAGCGGGCTTAAGCCCACTGTCGCAGGTAGGCATTCCCATTCTGTTGATGTCCTGTTGATGTACCAGAACCGGCCTTCAGCTTTTGAGTAACGACTATGCACTAATGACTCAATTATACGCAACAGCATCGCGTTTATTGCTCAGACGCGCCGGTCTTATCAGAACTTTCTTTAAACACTCATGACGGAAAAGGGGAACGCCTGTGAACCACCAAACCGTTCAGATCGTCTGCGCGCGCTGCGGCCAACCCGCCGGCCCGCTGGACTGGCGCTGCGCCACCTGCGGCGGCCCGCTGTTTTTCGCCGATCTGCCGGTCTTCAAACCGCGTTTCATCCGGCACGAGGACTGGTCGCTGTGGCGCTACGCCGATGTGCTGCCGGCAGCCCGACAGGTTTCGCTGGGCGAAGGCGGCACGCCCCTGACGCCGGTGCGGCTGCCGGACGGCGTGGTCTGGATGAAGCTGGAATATTTAAATCCCACCGGCTCTTACAAAGACCGGGGGACGGTGACGCTGGTCAATCACCTGCTGGCGTTGGGCGTCGGCGACGCGGTGGAGGATTCGTCCGGCAACGCCGGCGCGTCGCTGGCGGCCTACGCCGGGGCCAGCGGCATCCGCGCCCGCATCTTCGTGCCGGAAAGCGCCCCCGCCGGCAAAAAACGCCTGATCGCGCTCAATGCCGAACTGGTCGAAGTGGACGGCCCGCGCTCCGCCCCGACGGCGGCCTGCCACGAAGCGGCGCGCACCTCGGTGTACGCCAGCCACGCCTGGAGTCCCTTCTTCCTGGCCGGGCAGATGACCTGCGCCTGGGAAATCTGGGAGCAGATGGGAGGCCGCGCACCGGACGCGATTTTATGCCCGGTCGGACACGGCGGCCTGTTCCTCGGCCTGGCGCTGGGTTTCGAGCGGCTGCGGGATGCCGGGCTGATCGAGCGGCTGCCTCGGCTGTACGCCGTCCAGTCGGCGGCCTGCGACCCGGTGGTGCGCGCTTGGGAGGCCGGCCTGGACGAGCCGCTGCCCGCGCCGGAAGGCCACACCGTCGCCGACGGCATCGTCGTCAACCAGCCGGTGCGCGGGCGGGAAATCCTGGCGGCCATCCGTGAAAGCGGCGGCCTGGCGCTGCGCGTGGACGACGCGGCCACGCTGGCCGCGCAGGCGCTTCTGGTCAGACACGGCCTGCTGGCCGAGCCGACCAGCGCCGTACCGGTGGCGGCGCTGCCCACCGCGCGGGCGCACGCCGGCCTGGGCGCAACCATCGTCGTGCCGCTGACCGGCAGCGGCTTAAAAACGCTGACGCATTAAACGCCACACATCAACCCGAAAGGACAAAGACGCCACCATGAACCCATCCCCCATCGTTCAACCGGGCGCAGAGCCGTTTTTTTACCGGGGCGGGCCGGTTGGCTGCCTGTGTTTGCATGGTTTTATGGCCTCGCCCGCCGAAGTTCGCTGGTTTGGACAATATCTGGCCGCGCAGTCGTTCACCGTTTACGGCCCGCGCCTGGCCGGGCATGGCACCAACCCCCGCGACATGGCCCGGATGCGCTGGACGGACTGGTACGCCGACGCCCTGAGCGGCTGCCATCTGCTGCGCGGGTGCTGCGAAAAAGTGTTCGTGGCCGGGCTTTCGATGGGCGGCGCGCTGGCGCTGCTGGTCGGGGCGAGTCTGTTGGTGGATGGGCTGATTGTGATGGCCGCGCCGGCGCAGTTTACCGACTGGCGCATGACCTACGCCCACCTCATCCGCTACGTGCTGCCCTACACCAACCAGGGCGACAGCACCGACCTGCCGCAGATCATCCGCGAAGAACAGGCGCGGCGCGGCGAACCCGTGTTAGGCCGCGTGCGTTACGACCGCTGGTCGAGCGCCGCCGTCGCCCAGCTTTACCGCCTGGTCGAAGCCGCCCGCCGCCGCCTGCCGGACATCACCGCGCCCCTGCTGCTGATTTATTCCGAAGCCGACGAAACCGTACCGCTTGACAGCCAGTCCCTCATCGCCGGGCAGGTGCGCAGCGCGGTGGTGGAGCAGCACGTCCTCCGGCGCAGCAGCCATATTCTGGTGCAGGATGTCGAGCGGGAAACCGTCTTTAAGCTGGCGGCGGATTTTATCGCCGCCCAGGCCGCCCGCCCGCAACCCTGACCCGCGCCGTGCGTATCTTTAAACAGCGGCGTGCAAGGACGCGCTGCTGTTCGACCGGGTAAGTGGGAGTGTGTGGCTGATGAAAAACGTCCTGCGCGTGATTCTTGACCAGATTCGGCTGACGTGGCGGCTGCTGCGCGACCCGCGTGTGCCGCTGTGGACGAAAGTGATTCCGTTCGTGGGTGTCGTTTATGTGCTGTCACCGCTGGATTTAATCCCCGACGTGCTGATCGGCCTGGGGCAGCTTGACGACCTGGGCATCATCCTGGGCGGGATGCGCCTGTTCGAGGCGGTCGTGCCGGAATACATCGTGGCGGAACACCGGCAGGCCATCAACCGCAGCCACCGCCCGCTGGAAGTGGTGGACGCGCCGCGCTACCGGATTTCCCGCCCCGATGAGGAAAAGGAAAAACGCGGCTGAACGATAGAGGGCGCGCCGCGCGCGCCCTTCACCCATTCGTATGGTTATCAGCGCAGAGTCAAACGCTGTGTCTGTACTTCGGCCATCGCGTCAATCGTATCCTGCAGGCTGGCAACCTCGTCCTGAATTTCCAGCCGCAGCCGTTGGGCGCGGGCGCTGTCTACTTCTTTCGTCCCCAGCAGCGACATCTGCGCGTAGATCGTCCCCAGCGACGACAGCGTGCTTTCAAGCTGGATTTCGGCGCGTTTGACGCTGTTCACGGTGGCGTCCAGGTTGGAGAGCTGCTGCTCTAACTGCTGGATTTGCAGTTCCAGCTCGCGGCGCACGTCCGGGTCGCGTTCGCGTTCCAAGCGGATGCGCGCTTTATCCAACTGCTGCGGCACCATGCGGCGGTCGCGTTCCACCAGTTCGTTGTTGTCGAAGGCGTCAATATGCAGCGCCAGATCGTACATGTGGCCGATCCAGTCGTTGATGTCGTCCACCGTCTGCTGAAGGCTGAGGCGCATCGCGCCCTTGTGGCGTTTGACCAGCGACAGCATGTTGCGCCGGTATTCCAGGGCGCTTTGCAACCGCTGGCGCGAAACCGCGCTTTTAATCCCGCGCAGATCGTACCGGCTTTCAAATTCGCTGGCGATGGCCTGCTGCGTGGCTTCCGGGTCGGTCAGGTTGGAGACGATGAACGCCCCTTCCGCCAGCGCGCCCAGCACCAGCCAGAACCACTGCTGCCAGAACGGGATGTTGGTGATCTGGACGCCAAAAAACAGCACCAGCGTAATAACCAGGGTGATGGCGGTTTGCCAGCTTAACACAGCCCGCCGCAAAATCGCCCCGGTCGCCCGTTCCCGAACCACGTCGGATGATTGATCTCTAGACATAAGTACACCTTTTCCGCATCTACCCGATTCTTATTACGCGCAAAGGCCGGGCGCAGTTGCGGCGCAAACACGAGCAGAGGAAGGTTGAACAACCTTTCCTCTGGGATAAACATTAACGTTGGCGGAACGGCGGGAACTTATTCGCCGCCGGATTTCCCCAGCAGGCGTTCGCGGCGTTCCTGAAGCTGGCGTTCGATTTCGCCGCCGCGCACAGCATCCTCAACCTGTTCCTGAAGGTTGACGGTCGCCACGTCCAGCCGGGCGTCTTCACGGTCGAGCCGAGCGCGAATCTGGTCGGTGAGGGCGTTGATCTCCGAGTCGCCCACCTTTGACAGATCATCCAGGCTCTTGATCGTCTTGGTCGTCACCTTCTTGGCTTCGGCCAGCTCAATCAGGCTGCGAAGCTGCTCGCGCTGCTGTTTGATGCTGGTCAGGCGGGCTTCCAGCTTCAGCCGCATTTCCAGCATCTTTTTGTACTGCACTTCCTGATCCTGCCACTGCTGGTAATATTCCTGCGAAAGCTGCTGTTTGGTATTCAGTTCCGCCTGGGCCGCCGCCGCCAGATCATCCTTGCCTTTGACGATCAGCGTGTCAATGTCGCGGTCGAGCTTTTCGGCAGCGGCGGCGAACTCTTCATATTTGCGTTTTAACGTCTTGACCGTACCGCCGACGGTGGCCGCCGAATCTTCCAGGGCTTCCAGGTTCTTTTCCACCTGGCGCAGGTATTCATCCATCACCTGAACGGAGTTCTGTTCCAGGGCGCGGTCAACGATAGCGTGCAGGTTGGCATTAACCAGCGTGTTGATTTTTTCAAACAGCGAAGGGGGCATTTTATCTCTCCTGATTTCACACAAGGCGGGCAGATATCACCCTCTACAGTATACCTAAATGTGATGCCGATGCACGTTAATACGTCTGAAAATTCGTCTGCGACAACTTTAAGCATCCGCTCGGTCTGGTCGCGTCACATGGCCTGCGGTTTAACCGGCAGCACCATTTTGAAAGTGCTGCCCACGCCCACCTCGCTGGAGACACCCACCGAACCGCCGTGCAGGCGGGCCACGCCGCGCACGATGGCCAGCCCGGCACCCGCCCCCTGATCCTCGTGGACGGCGCGATCCACCTGGTAAAAACTTTCCCAGATGTTCTCCAGTTCATTGGGCGGAATGCCCCGGCCTTCGTCCCGCACCCAGATGGTCAGGCTGCTGCCTTCGGTATACGCCCCCAGCATGATCGGCTGCCCGGCGTCGGAAAACTTGGCCGCGTTGTTCAGCAGGTGCATGACGGCAATCGCCAGATATTCCGGGTCGCCTTCAATCGGCGGCAGGTCATCGGTGATCTGAAAGTCGAGCCGGTGGTGGCGCGCATCAATCACTTTGGCGCGCTTGCGGGCGTCGTCGAACAGCGAGCGCCAATCATGAACCGGGCATTTGCGCCACTCGAAAATCTGCTGCGCGTCCCCGGTTTCCAGTTCCACCAGCAGGATAAAATTCTCGATCAGGCTGCGCAGCCGCTCCGCCCCGGCGCTGACGCCTTTTAAGTAAGCCAGCATATCGCCTTCCTGCAGGCTGTCGGCACTGGCTTCGTTGAGCATGTCGGCGTAAGCGACCACGAACGTCAGCGGGGTGCGGAACTCGTGGTTGAGGATGGTGAGAATCTGGCGTTTGAGTTTCGACAGCGACTCGGAATGGGCCTGGTTCAGTTCTTCGTGGCGTTTGATGCGCGCCTCAATTTTGACCAGCAGATCGGGTGGATCGTAGGGTTTGACGATGTAATCATCCACGCCCAGGCGCAGCCCTTTGTGATAATCGCTTTTTTCGCCTTTGGCCGTCAGAAAGATAAACGGAATACTGAGCCAGCGGGGTTCCTGGCGCACACGCTGAAAGAACTCCACACCGTCCATCTGCGGCATCATGATGTCAGAAACGATCAAGTCCGGGGGTTCGGGCTGGTCGTTTAGGATCGTCAGCGCCTCGACGCCGTTCTGTGCCGTCAGCACATGATAATAGTCAAGCTGTAGAATATCGCGGATGCCTTGCAGCAGATGAATGTCGTCCTCCACGACTAGGATGGTGGCTTTTGGTTCTGCGTTGTCCACGCCCCTTGTTCTCCCCAAAAAGTGGTTTTACTTACTTAAAAACTATCGCATCACCTTTTCAATTCGTCAATAGCAAGAAACGTTCGATCCCTGCCCGCGCGCCCCGCAAACGATGTTATAATTTCCTCACAGACAAGCGAGGTAATACGAGCAGCGATGGTAACACGTGATGCCCTCCAGGTTTTTGAGGAATTTATTGCCCGTCCCGAAAACGTGGATAAACTCTTTGAATTCGTCAACGGAGAGATTATCGAAGTGTCGCCCGGTCGAACGCGCCATTCGGAAATCGGACACCTGCTGGCCGTAGCGGTGCATGTGTTCTGCCGTCAGCGTGGACTGTCCTGCCATACCAGCGGCGGAGATGGCGCTTACCGGATTCAAGGACACGTCCTCGCGCCGGATTTTGCCTACAAACGCACGCCGATGAGTGAAACCTACCCTGACCCTGACGCGCCTGAATGGGTGGTTGAAATCATTTCACCCGCCGATAAAGCCGCCGACATCCGCGAAAAGCGGCAGATTTACCGGCAGGCGGGAATCCTACTGTGGGAAATTTACCCCCAATCGCAGAGCGTTGATGTCTATGCGCCGGGCCAGCCGCTCCGGGTGGTTGAAACAGACGGCAGCCTGGATGGCGGCGCTGTGCTGCCCGGTTTTGTCCTGCCCCTGCGCGATCTGTTTGACCCGCCCGGCGCAGGCTGACCTTACGCGCCGCCCTGCCGGTGCAGCGCCAGCAGGTCGGACAGCAGCGCGAAGCCGGTGGACAGCCGCCCCGCGCCCGCGCCCACCAGCGTCACCTCGCCCAGCAGGTCGGTCGTGTAGGTGATGGCGTTGGTCGCGCCGGAAACGGCGGCCAGCGGGTCGTTAAGCGGCACGCGCGTCGGGCGCACGACCCCGCCTTCCGGCGTGATCTGGGCGATCAGCTTCCAGCGTTCCCCGGCGGCGCGGGCGGCCTGGATGTCCGCCGCCGTGAGGGCCGTGATGCCCTGCACGTCCAGGTCGCGCAGGGCGGGCGCGCTGCCGAACAGTGCCCCGGCCAGGATGATGAGTTTGGCCGCCGCGTCCCAGCCTTCCACATCGGCGGACGGGTCGGCTTCGGCATAACCCGCCGCCTGCGCCTGGGCCAGCGCGTCTTCATACGACTGGCCGCTTTCCATCTGCGTCAGAATATAGTTGGTCGTGCCGTTGAGGATGCCGCGCGCCGCCGTGATTTTGCACCCGGCCAGCGCGTCCAGCGCCAGCCGCAGCGAAGGTGTGCCGGCCATCACGGTCGCCTCAAACAGCAGCCGCCGCCCGGTCTGACGGGCGCGCGCGCGCAGCGATTCGCCCGCCGCCACCAGCGGCCCTTTGTTCGCCAGCACCACATCTTTACCACTCTCGAAGGCCGTGTAGCAGTAATCCAGCGCCGGCTGGCCGCTGCTCAGGTTGGACGGGCTGGCTTCGACCAGCACGCCGGCATTACACCGGCGCGCTATCGTCGCCGCGTCCCAGTCGCGCGTCAGGCCGTACACGTCCGGGTAATGCGCCAGATGTCCCTGGCCGATGGCGTCCAGCAGCAGGGCGGCGTCCAGGCCGTCCGGGTGGTAGAGTGTGCCGCGCGAGCGGGTGGCGACGGCGACGATTTCCCCTCGGAAGCCGTGATACGCTTCCAGTTCCGCCCCTTTATCGCGCAGGATTTCGGCCAGCCCCTGGCCGACCGCACCAAAGCCGATGAGCGCAATTTTCATAACACACCCCCCTTTCCCGGTTTCAGAAAAACAGAGCGGCGCACATTGGCGGCGCGCCCGCTACTCGTCATAAGCGCCGCTGCTGTAGACGTACACCGCCGCGCCGGTATCGTCCGGAATGCTGAAGTCGAACTCGTCCGCCGACCAGTCGTAAACCCATTTGGCGTCGGTGATGCTCATGTTGACGCAGCCGTGACTCTGCCGGTAGCCGAAGCCATCGTGCCAATACGTGCCGTGCAGCGCGATGTCGCCGTCAAAATACATCGTCCAGGGGACTTCTTGCAGGTAATAAAAGTCCGGCTGCTGGTAAGCGCCGCTCATGTCGGTGCGCGGGTAGCGCAGGTAAATGTGGAACAGCCCTTCGTTCGTCCCCCAATCCTTCAGCCCGGACGAAATCAGCGTGGCGAACACCGGCGTTTCGCCCTCGTAGGCGATGAGCGTCTGTTCGTACAGGTCAATGCCCACCCACTTGTCGGTATCCACTTCGGCGGGGCGGGTGATGGGCGTGATTTTGGCGACATCGTACTGGTGTATCCACTGGCCGCCGCCGATCTGATACCAGCGTTTGCCGTCCACCTCGACGTAAGCGTACAGCGTGACGCGGGTATAACGGTACAGGAACGGGTTATCGGGCGACTGGTCGCCGCCGGGGGCCAGCGCCGGGCGCAGGTGGCGCAGCGTCCAGGCCATCGGGTACGGCAGCCCTTCATCCGGCAGGCGCACCCCGGCAAACCGCGACACCAGCACATCGTCGGAAAGGAAAGAGGACTGCACCCACTGGTTATTCCCGATCAACGACCAGCCGCTCTGTTCGGCCTCGACGGTTACGTAGCTGTAACCGCTGGTGGTGGTGACGAGGCTGCCGCCGGGGGCATCGTAAACCTGCATCCCCGGCGATACCTTGCGGTAAACCCGGTCGTACAGCGCCGCCTCGTCCAAAACCAGCGGGCGCACGTTCGGCTGTGGATAGGTTTCCAGAACGTCCTGCGGCACGCCGGCGACAGCATCGCAGCCGGGAACATCGGCGCAGGGTTGTTGGGCAAATACCGCCGGGGCGGGCATCAGCAGGAGCGCGAACAGCGCCAAAAGCAGTCGTTTTATCATCATTGAACTTCCTCGCGCGGTTTTTTATATACTATGCAGGAATTGACAGAAAATATCTATTGTGGATACCCTACGTAAAACAGGCGATTGGTCTACCGCAAACCGGAAATACAGACTGCCGGTATGGCGGCCATAATGGCGAGGGGCAACCATGCAGCCAACACTCGGATTTTTCGCGTTCTGCCGGCGGCTGGCGGTTATTTTCGTGCTGGCCGGGCTGGTGACGGTGGTCACGGCGCTGGCCGCCGGGGCGGGACTCCCGCGTGGGGCGCAGATCGCTTACCTGTCAAGCTGTGACGGCAGCTGGGACATCTATCTGCTGGACGCGGGGCGCGGCGCTTCCGCCAACCTGACACGCAGCGCCGAGCAGGAAAATGCCTTTTTATGGTCGGCGGACGGCGGGCACATTGGCTTTATTCATTACGAAGGGTCGCAGCCGTCGCTGCATGTGTATGACCTGTACGGCGCGTCGCGCCCAGCCTCGCCCGACCGGGAAGGCTGGGTCAGCCGCCTGCTGGAAGCCGTGCCGGTGCGCGGTGATTGGTCGGATGACCAGTCGCGCCGGGTGTACGAACTCGCCAACGAGATTTATATCCTGGACGAAAACCGGGGTGTGCAGCGCATCACCGACAATACATACGCCGACGAAAGCCCTAACTGGTCGCCAGACGAAGGGCTGATCGCCTTCGCCTCCAACCGGGATGGCAGCCTGGATATTTACATCATGGACGCCGATGGGCTGAACGTCCGCCGCCTGACCAGCGACGGCAGCCGCGAGTCGTCGCCGGTCTGGTCACTGGACGGCCAGCAGATCGTTTTTACATCACAACAGGATCGCACGTCGGAGATTTACACGGTAAACCTGGACGGCAGCGCCCCGCGCCGCCTGACTGTCAACGCCTGCTGGGACGACCGCCCGGCCTGGAGGCCGTAAGCCCGCTAGGGAACAGGCTTTCCCGGCGGTTAATTTCTGCCCGGAATGTGGCTGGAGCATGTTATCTGCATCCGCGCCCTCACCGCCGTCTCCTCTCCCGAACGGACCCTCGGCACCGGCAGAGGGGTGCAGGACAGGGTGTTTCGTTTTTCCTCCCCCTCGCCCAGCCGCGAAGGGGCGGTCGGGAGAGGGGGAACGAGGGAGTGAGGGCAAACAGGTGGCGCGGAAGTGCATGACCGCCGCTGGAGAGAAAGGTTTTGACCTGATGCGAATCCGACGCGCGCTGCTGTTCATGCCCGGTGACGACCGGCACAAAATCGAAAAAGGCGCTGCCCTGGGGGTAGACTCGATCATCATGGACTTGGAGGACGGCGTAGCCCTGAGCCGCAAGCCGGAGGCGCGCGCGGTCGTCGCTGCCGCCCTGCGCGAAGTGGACTTCGGGCGCGCCGAAAAGCTGGTGCGCATCAACCCGTCCAGCGTCCACCTGTGGAAAGAGGACATGGCGGAAACCGTCGCCGCCCGCCCGGACGGTTACGTGCTGCCGAAGGTTGAATCGGCGCACGAAATCCGCATGGTGGACTCCTACCTGGCGGCAGCCGAAACGCGCTACGACTGGCCGGTGGGCAGCATTCGCCTGCTGGCGATCATCGAAACCGCGCGCGGCGTCGCCAATTTGCGCGACATCGCCGAAAGCGCCCCGCGCCTGGACGCACTCATCTTCGGCGCTGAAGACCTGGCCGGCAGCATCGGCGCGATCCGCACGCCGGAGGGCTGGGAAGTGTTTTACGCCCGCAGCGCCGTCGTCATCCACGCCCATGCCGCCGGGCTGCAAGCTGTTGACACCCCCTTCGTAGACTTGAACGACCAGCCCGGCCTGGCCGCCGAAACACGCCGCGCGCTGATGATGGGGTATACCGGCAAGCTGGCGATTCATCCCCGACAGGTCGAACCCATCCAGGCCGCCTTCACGCCCGGCGCGGAAGAAGTCGCGCGGGCGAAGCGTCTGATAGATGCTCACGCCGCCCACCAGGCCGCCGGGACAGGCGTCTTTGAACTGGACGGCAAAATGGTGGATATGCCGATGGTGCGCGCGGCGGAAAACGTGCTGGCGCGGGCGCGCGCCGCCGGGCTGGACACAGGCGGCTGAACGTTAACCGCGAGTCCTTTCACAGGAGTTTAATGTATGACGGTTTCTGCTGTTTTGATCCCCGAAAGCCACCGCGACCTGCTGGAAAAGCCGGTGTATGCCGTGCTGACCACCCTCATGCCGGACGGCCAGCCGCAGTCCACCGTCGTCTGGGCGGATTACGACGGCCAGCATGTGCGCGTGAACATGACCTATGGCCGCCAGAAGGAAAAAAACATCCGGCGCGACCCCAGGGTATCGCTGGTGCTGCTCGACCCGGATAACCCCTACCGCTGGCTGGAAGTGCGCGGCCAGGTGACGGCCATCAGCGAGGAGGGCGGAACGGAACATATCGAAGCCCTGTCCTGGAAATATCAGGGACGTTCGTATTATGGCGACTTCGCGCCTGCCGAACGCCGCAGCCAGGAAACCCGCCTGCTGGTCAAGATCACGCCGGTGAAGGTGACGATCTTTCCGCCGGCGCGGCGATGAAACACGCCGCGCCCCTTTACTTTGTTAAGATGTGCCGTTTCCCTACCGGCTGGCTCAACCCTAATGCCCATTGTGCGCCGCTGGCATACTCGTTATAGTTTAAGAGGTATGCAGTAATAAAAGAGTGATGGGTAAACGGTTATGCCTATCCGCGACATACGGTTTGAAAACGGTGTTTTTTTCGCCAGAGAGATCGGCAAGATCGAACGCGCCGACGCGGAAACCTGGACGGAGGCGCTGCGCCGCTGCGCGCAGTCCAGCCCCACGCCGGTCGTCGTCCTGGTTGACGCCCGCGAGATGACGATTATCTCGCCGGACGCCAGCAAAGTGTTCAACAAGGCCGCCGAAATCGAAAATGTGCGGGTGGCCGCCATTGCCACCACCACGCCGCTGGCGACGGTCATGTCCCGCACGGTAGCGATGATGAGCCGCGTGGGGCAAACCCACGAGACGCATGTGTTTAATTCGTTTGAGGAAGCCGAACGTTTTGCCTTAAGCCACGTCGTCGCCGCCCGATCCTGAACGGCATCAGGGCGATTCGGTCGGAACGGGTGTGACCGCCGCCGCGTCGTACACCGGAAGCAGCTCAGTTTCCTGGTCGCTGATTTCGAACAACTGCCGCAGCCCCCAACCGATGATGTCCCGGTAGACCACGTACAGCCAGTTGTTATCTTCTGTGCGCGCCAGCGGCGTGACATTGCGCCCAAACGGGATTACGCCCAGCGTTTCGGCCTCTAACGAAGCTGCTGCCCGCAGCCGGACGTTAAAGCGCGCCTGGATAACGTAATTCTCCGGCACGACGGCCAGCCCATTGCCATCTATCGTGACTTCCGGCAGCCCATCGGGGTCGCCCTCGACCTTGACCGTAAAATAAGCCACCCACCCCTCGACCTCTCCGCCCCGGACATACAGCCAGTCGTTGCCCTGGCCGCTGCGCCCGATGACCGGCAGGCGGTCGCCGGCGTCCAGCTGCCCGGTGATGGCATAGTTCATGCCGGGGCCGCTGCGCAGGTTAACCAGTCCATAAGCGGTGATCGTCACGGTTTCGCCGGCCTCAGGGGGTGAACCGGCATCGGTCACCGGCAGCCGCAGAATGTCGCCGTCCACCAGCACGGCGAAGGACGCCACCCAGCCAGTCCCTTCAACGGCCAGCACGACCCGCAGCCAATCGCCGCTCTGGTCGCGTCCATCCACCGGCACGCGGTCGCCGGCGGCCAGCTTGCCCACGATTTCGTAGTATGCGCCCGGCCCGCTGCGGACATTGACCGTCCCGTAAGCCGTCGCCGTCACGCCGGTGTCCTGGGCGGCGGCTGTACCCGCCAGCAGCCACGCGGCTGCCAGAACCCACATCAAGCGTTTCATCATCCGCCTTGCGAATAATCCGGTCAAACGGTTCTAGTCTATCACCGCCGGCGCGGTTGAACAGGGTACATTCGGATGGGCCGGCTCCGCCCTAGAGGCTGTTATGCACTTTGCCACCACAGCAGGGCGATGAAACCGCTTTTCACGCCCGCCCGCTTTTTGCCCTCACCCCCGTCCCCTCTCCCGAACGGGCCTTCGGCACTGGGAGAGGGTGCAAGACAGGGTTTTTCGTTTTTCCTCCCCCTCGCCTAGCTACGAAGTGGCGGTGGGGAGAGGGGGAACGCGGGGGTGAGGGCTAACTGGCAGCGCACAAGCGCATAACACGCCCTAGTCCAGCAGCGGCAGTCTGACCGTAAAGGTCGCGCCCGCACCCAGGCGGCTTTCGACGCTCACCTGCCCCTGATGGCGCGTCACACAGTCCCTGACGATGTTCAGCCCCAGGCCGGTGCCGCCCACACCGCGAGCGGACTCGGCGCGGTAGAACGGCTCGAAAATATGCGGCTGGTCGGCCTCCGCGATTCCGATCCCCTGGTCAATCACCCGCAGCACGATCCAATCGTCCTGCCGGCTGAGTTCCAGGCGGATTTCGCTCGCTTCCGGCGAGAACTTAACGGCGTTCGACAGCAGATTAAGCAGGATGCGGCTGACCAGCATTTCATCCACCTTCGCAGTTCTGATGCGCCCGTCGGTCACAAACCGGAAGCGATGCCCGGAACCGGCTGCCATCCGAATTTCGCCGATGCTGGCTTGGCACAGGGCCGGCAGATTAACCGGGGCGGGTTTAAATACGTCGTAATTGAGGCTGCCCGTCACCACCATCATCATATCGTCCAGCAGTTCCAGCACATAACGAAGCTGCCGGTCAATGGACTCCAGTTTTTCGCGGCGCTGTTCTTCGTTTATCCGGTCGAAGTACAGGTTCAGCATATCCTTGGCGGTTCCTATGGCAGCCAGGGGCGTGCGTATATCATGAAAAAGCGTCGACACCGCTTTTTGCACCAGGACGTTGAGTTCCTGCTCTTTCCTGAGGTTGAGCTTCAGTCGTTCCTGTTCCAGGCGCATCTGCTCGGCCTGCTCGCGTTCGGTGATGTCCTGCTTGATGGCGACAAAATGGGTGATCGCGCCGCTGCCGTCCCGAACCGGCGTGATGGTCTGTTCCTCGATATACAGGCTGCCGTCCTTGCGCCGGTTGACCAGCCGCCCCTGCCACACCTGCCCGGACAAAATCGTACTCCACAGGACTTCGTAAAAAGCCGCGTCCTGAACGCCTGATTTCAGCAGGTTGGTTTTGAGTCCCTGCGCTTCCTCAAAGGTATAGCCGGTGAGCGTCGTGAAAGCCGGGTTTGCCCACCGGATAAGGCCATCCTGGTCGGTGATGACGATGGCATTGGCGGCGAACCGAAGCGCCTGCTCCTGAAGCTGAAGCTGCTGGCGCGCCTGCATCAGTTCGGTGATGTCAATGCCCATACACTGAATTTCGGTCACTGCGCCGCCGCCGTTCTGGAGGGCGACAAATTCCCACAGCGTCCAGAAGACTCCATCATCCTGAGTGGGTTTGCGCAGGACGACCTGCACCGGCGCGCCGGGGTTCTGAATACAGGCGTTCACCGCTTCGCGCGTCTTTTCATGGTCTTCCGGCGCGATGCTTAACAAACTGAACGTGCCGATCAGATCATCAACCCGCTCGTGTTTCCAGCAGAACCGCCTGAAAAAAGCCTCGTTCACATAGGTATAGTCGCCGTTCATATCCGTGCGCACAACGTAAGTCGTCTGGGTTTCGATCAGCGAGCGCAGGCGCGCTTCGCTGGCGCGCAGGGCGGCTTCGGCGCGTTTGCGCTCGGTGATGTCGGAAATAAAACCTTCGATGAAGGCCACCTGACCCTTTTCAAAAATGCCGCTCCCGCGCTCCCAGACATATTTTTCGGTCTGATCTGCCGCGATGATGCGGTATTCGATCTCAAACGACCGCCGCGCGTCCAGCGCCGCCTCGACCTCGCGCCAGACAAACTCACGATCATCAGGATGAATGATCGCGTCATACGAAATGCGCCGGTTATCCAGCAGGTCTGCCGGCGCGTAGCCGGTTAAAGCCGTACAGCCGCTGCTGACAAACACCATCGTCCATTCGGAATTGTTCAGGCAGCGGTAGGCCATGCCGGGCAGGTTATCCAGCAGGGTTGCAAGCTGCCGCCGCGATTCTTCAAGGCTGCGTTCGGCCTGCTTTTTCTCGGTGATGTCGCGGTTGATGCCGCAGACGTAAACCCTGCCGCCCGCCAGTACCGGGAAAACCCGCGTTTCGACCAGACGAATCGTGCCATCAGGCCGCTGAATCTGATACTCGCTCAGGATGACTTCACCGTCCTGCACGGCTTGCGATACCTGGTCAAGCCGCTCCTGATACCACCGGTAGGTTTCCGGGCTTTTCAGGTCGTCGGGGAAAAGCGGTTTTGTCACTTCAAAAAAAGGCTTGCCCAGCACATCCTCGCGCTTTAAGCCGGTAAGTTCTTCGCTGGCTGCGTTCCAGACGACGATGCGCTGCCGGTCATCAAGGATACGGATGCTGTCGAGGGATTGTTCGATCAGGGCGCGCAGGATTGCCTCGCCTTCCTGTAGGGCGGCCTCGGCGCGTTTGTCCCCGGTGATGTCGCGGTTGACGGTGATGCCGCCGGTGATCGCGCCCTGCGCGTCCTTCAGCCAGCTCACTGCCGCCCAGATGTAGCGCGCCTGCCCATCCTTGGCCCACTGTTTAACTTCGCCGCGCCACAGGCCGGTTTCCTCCAGGGTCTTTTGCGCCTGTGCCTCGGATTCGACCATCCATTCCGTCTTCAGCAGGTCATCAATTTTTCGCCCCAGGGCTTCGGCTTCCGTCCAGCCGTAAATGCGTTCCGCCGCGCTGTTCCAGGTGGTAATCAACAGATCGCGGTCGGTGGTGATGATCGCATCGGAAACCTGCTGTAACAGGTCAGCCTGGGCGCGGACGGCATCCGAATCAAGCCAGCGTTCCAGCAGCGTTTCGACCGACACATTTTCCTGCTCGGCACGATCCTGCAAACGTTTCAATAAACGCGGATTGACTGCCATAGGGTTCATCGTGCCGACCATCAGTAAAACCTCCTCAATCTATTCTGTGCTTTATGCACTTACGGGATTGTGTGTGTCCCGCGCGTCCACCGGCAGAATGATGCTGAAGGTCGAACCCGCGCCAACTTCGCTCTGAACGTCAATCCTGCCGCCGTGCAGTTCGATGATCCTGCGCGCGATGGACAGCCCCAGCCCAAAACCCGGCGTGGTATGCGCCTTGTCGTAGCGCCAGAACAGATCGAAGATGTGCGGCAGGTGATCCTTCGGGATGCCCGGCCCGCTGTTGCGCACCATCATCCAGATGTAGCCGTTTTCCGCCCCTGCCGTCACCGTGATCGTGCCGTCCGGCGGCGAAAACCGGTAAGCATTGTCCAGAATTTGCCTGAGCGCTTCCATCAGATAATCCGGGTCGCCCATCACCGTCGGCAGGTCAGAATGCCCCTCGCAGCGGATGGTCGGGCCACCGCCATAGCGCGCCGTGATCGTCTGGCAGATGGCGTCAAAGATCATGCCCATGTTCACGGGTGATCGCGCTAAAGTCGAGCTGCTTTCCAGCTTCGTCATCAGCAGCAGGCTGTCCACCAGCCGGGTCATCAACTGCACCTGCTCTTCGATCTGCTGCGCTTTGTCGGCGCGGCTGTCCGGGTCAGCGGCACGCTGCATCAGAAAAGCGGCGGCGTTGATGACCGAAAGCGGCGTGCGAAACTCGTGCGAGACTTTTTCGATGAAGTGCCGCAGCAGCCGCACCCGCTCTCGCTCCAGCACCAGATCAAACGCGCGCTGGCGCGCCTGCTTGCGCTCGGTAATATTACGGATGACGATCAGCACTTCGTCGGGACCGGCGGCAGCCAAACGCGCTTCAAAATCCGCCAACTGCCCGCCGATGGGCAGGGTATATTCGTAGGTCTGTTCCTGGCCGGTCTGCAAAGCCTGCTCGATGGCGCGCATGTGGCATTCAGCCGCTTCCGGCGGCAGCACTTCGTTAATCGTTCGTCCCAGGAACTGCTCCGGCGGCACGAACAGATCGTTGATGTTCCCGGCATGATAATCCAGATGCGTGCCGTCGCGGCTGGTGCGGAACACCAGATCAGGAATGGCATCGAGCAAAGCCCGGTGCCGCGCCTCGCTTTCCCGCAGGGTATTCTCCATCAGAATACGTTCGGTGATGTCGCGGGCGGCAGCGTAGATCAATTCGCCATGCGGATGCGAATGCCATTCGATAAAACGGTAGCGGCCATCCTTCGTCCGGTAGCGATTGATGAAGTTCAGGATGGGACGCTGCGCATCCAAAACAGCCATCGCGTCAAGCGTCGGCTGAAGGTCATCAGGATGGATAAAATCAAGAAAACGCCGCCCTTGCAGTTCGTCCACCGAATAGCCCAGAACGGCTTCCCATTCTGCGTTGACTTTAACGAAATGCCCGCCGCTGTCGGCGATACAAAACAGGTCAATCGCGGCAGAGAAGAAATAGTCGAGTTCGGCGTGCTGCTCGCGCAGGGTCTTTTCCATCTGCCTGCGCTCGGAAATATCGCGCACGACGCTCTGGATATGCAGCGGCGTCCCGTCCATATCGCGCACCAGCTCGACGTTGACTTCGACCGGAACCAGCGAGCCGTCTTTTTTGCGGAACAGCCGCTCATAGATGGGAATCCGTTCGCCCGCCAGCAGGCGCTGGCGTACCCTTTCGCTTTCGTCAACCTCGGCGGACAGGTCGCGGAACGAAAGATGCTGGATTTCCTCGATGGTGTACCCCAGCATCTCCGCCGCCCGCTGGTTGGCCTCGATATGATGCCCTTCTAAATCCAGGATGAAAAC
>JACAES010000109.1 GCA_013388735.1 Chloroflexota bacterium
GACTCGAACCCACGACACCTTGCTTGGGAAGCAAGTGCTCTACCAACTGAGCTACACCCGCATCAATTAACGCTATTATAGGCGCGGCAGTGGGGGATGTCAAGCGGCGCAAAACACGGCTAGGATGGCGGTAGTAGAAAACACCTCTTCTCAACCTCCGGCCTTAATGCTAAAGTGTGAGTTCGTGAAGTGAGGAAATAGGGCTGCCGCACCGTATAATAACAGGCGCTTCTGGGAAAGGCCGATTGTGAACCGCTGGCGTATCGGGCTGCTGGGAGGGATTGTCAGCCTTCTGGCGATTGTGTTTATCATCTCGCAGGTGAAGGATGTGGCGGCGCTGGGCGCGGCGCTGGCGCAGGCGCGTTATGTCTATCTGCTGCCGACAGCAGGGCTGCTGCTGATCGGACTGGTGGCGCGGGCTATTCGCTGGCGTGTGCTGCTGGGTGGCGGTCTGCCGCTGTGGCGGGCATTTAATATCATGAATGTGGCGTATCTGGTGAACGGCGTGCTGCCGCTGCGGATGGGCGAGGTGGCGCGGGTGTATCTGGCGACGCGCGCCGACCCGCCCGTGCCGGTTTTTCAGACGGCCAGCACCATCATCGTGGAGCGCCTGCTTGATCTGCTGGCGGTGGCGATGCTGCTGGCGGCGGCGCTGGCCGCCGGGCCGGTGCCGGATGATCTGCGGGCTGCTGCTGCGGCAGTCGCGCCGGCGGCCTTCATTGTCTTTTTGGGCATGGTGCTGCTTTCGCGGCGGCGGACGCTGGCGCTGCGCCTGCTGGCGGCGCTGGTCGGGCGGTTCGACCGCGCCGGGGTGGCGGGGAATTCCGCTTCGGGGCTGTCGCGGCTGTCAGTATGGTTCGTGCAGTTTCTCGATGGGCTGCTGCCGCTGGCACAACCGCGCGCGCTGCTGCTGGCGCTGGGCTGGACGGCGGTCGCCTGGGGGTTTTCAGTCGCTGCCGGCTATGTGCTGATGTTTGCGTTTTACGATATTGCGAATTGGATGGCGACCGGCCTGTATATCGCGGCGGTGGCGTTTTCCATTGCGCTTCCGGCAGTTCCGGGCAACCTGGGTACTTATGAAGGGTCTATCCTCCTGGCGCTGGCGGCGACCGGATACGGCGAACCGTTCGAGGTGGCTGCCGCCTTCGCGCTGGTGGTACACGGGGTCAATTTAGGTGTTCATGTCAGTACCGGCATAGTCGGATTTATTGAGGAAGGTATCTCGTTAGGGCAGCTTTCGCGTGATGTCCAGGGAATGGGCCGGGGTAAAGTGATTGTCCACGATGAAGTTTGAGGCACAAGCAGCAGATCAGATTGAGGCGCAGGTCGAATCGAGCGGGCGAAAGCTCAAGATCCTGATGTGCCTGCTGTATTACGTCCCCCATCGCACCGGATTGACCATCCACGTGCAGCGCGTGGCGGAAGAACTGGCGCGGCGCGGCCACGAGGTCACGGTGCTGACGGCGCGCTACAAACTGTCTCTGCCGCGCGATGACGAAATTCACAACGGGGTGCGCGTGGTGCGGTTGTGGGCGCCGCCGATTCCGATCAGTCGGGGTATGATTATGCCGGCCTATCCCTGGGCGGCCTATGCCCTGATGCTGCAAAATGATGTGGTTAGCATCCACACGCCGATGCTGGAAACGGCGTTGATCGCGGTGCTAGCGAAACTGGCGCGGCGTAATGTGGTGGTGACGCATCACGGCGATCTCATCCTGCCGGATGGCCTGACCAACCGCCTGATTCGGGACACTATGTTTGCGATGTACAAATTCATGGCAAAACGGGCGGCGCGCATCATTGCGTACAGCCAGGATTACGCTGAAAATTCCTATTACTTAAAACCCTTTATGGATAAGGTGACGCCGGTCTACCCGCCCAACCATATGCCGCTACCCAACCCCGAACGGGCAAAAGCCTTGCGAGCGCAGTGGTCGCAGGATGGCGGGCCGGTGATCGGTTTTTCAGGGCGTTTTGTGCAGGAAAAACGACCCGACCTGCTGATAAAGGCGCTGGAAGTGGTGAACCAGACCTATCCCCAGGCGCGGGTGGTGTTCGTGGGCGAGTACGACATCCCTTATGAAGATACCTGGGAGCGCCATCAGACATTAGTCAACCAGTACCGCGAGCAGCTTATCTTTGTCGGGCTGGTGGATGATATGCAGTACATGGCCGATTTTTATGCAGCCTGTGATGTGCTGGCGCTGACCAGCGACACGGAATGTTTCGCGCTGGTGCAGGTGGAGGCCATGTTGAGCGGCACGCCGGTGGTGATGACCAATACTCCCGGCGGGCGCGTGCCGGTGCGCGCGACGGGTATGGGCAAACTGGCGGCGGTCGGTGACTGGCGCTCCATTGGGGATGCTTTAGTCGAGGTCATCCGCAACCGTTCGCAGTATGTCAAACCGCGCGAGCAGATCGAGCGCATCTTTTCGTTTAAAGAGACGGTGGATAGTTACGAGCGCATCCTGCGCCAGTATGCCGCCCCGGAACGGAAACACAAATAAACCATAAATGAGGTGCGGGGGCGAATTTCTGAACACGTCCCTATCGGGAATTTTCTTTAAAAAAACATGATGATGGTAGACCTGACGACGATTGAACACATGACGCGCAACGAGGCCGACATGGCTTTCAAAAAGCGCGTGCGAACGATCTTTGAGTGGATTAATCCCCAGGACGAATCGCTGGTTCTCGACTGTGCCTGCGGGCGGGGCTTTTATCTCAATATGTTCCGGTACGTCAGCCGGTGCCGGCTGGTGGGGCTGGAACTGGACTGGGAGATTATCCAGAAGGCCCGCCGGAACGTCGGGCATCTGCCGGGCGTTTTGCTCAACAATGCCGACATTTACGCGCTGCCATACCCGGATAACACCTTCGACGGCGTGATTCTGTCGGAAATTCTGGAACACGTCGAGCGCGATGTGGACGGCCTGAAGGAAGTTTACCGGGTGCTTAAACCCGGCGGCGTGGTTGCTATCACCGTGCCGAATGCGAACTATCCGTTCTGGTGGGACCCCATCAATAAAACGCTGGAGACACTGTTTAACCGGCACATCGGACGTGGGCCGCTGGCGGGCATCTGGGCCAACCATGTGCGGCTGTACACGATGGAACACCTGCGCGCAAGCGTGCTGGCGGCGGGCTTCATCATTGAGGAAGAACGCGCTTTCACACATTACAGCTTCCCGTTCATTCATAATCTGGTTTATGGGTTGGGCAAGCCGCTGCTGGAGTCCGGCGCGCTGCCGAAAGCGATGGCGAATGCTGCCGACCGGACGACCTTCGATCAGAATTCCGGCAGCCTGCTTAATCCGATCAATCTGGGACTCAAGGTGTTAAACTTCTTTGACCGCCCGAACGTGATGAACGAACCGCCGGGACGGTCTACGGTGAACCTGTGCATTAAGGGGCGCAAGGGGAATGAACACACCGCCTGAGGATTGGGAGCAGAAGCCAACCGGGGAAGAGGCAGCGCCGCCGGGCGACAAAACCGCTTCGCAGACCGCGCCGGGAACGCCTGTCGCCATCGAGGACTGGACGCTGGCCGAACTGATCGACCAATTTCTGCGCGCGCCAGGCGTGACGTGGACGGCCTTTCGAGACATTCTGCGTGTCCCTGCTGATGATGCAGCGGCGCTTTCCTCAACCGACGAAAGGCGCGCAGCCAGTATTGCTGGCGGGCATGGCGGGTTAACGCTGCTGCGAACCGCCCAGCCGATCTTTGAGATACCGGCTCAACCGCTGACGGCGCAGGAAGCTGAAATCCGGCAGCGTGAAGCGGCGGCTTTTATCCTGCGGATCGCCGCGCTGTTCATCGCGTTATATGGCAGCAGCATCCTGGCGGCGGAGCGGATTGAGCAGTACGGGCTGCACGTCGGCGCGCCGTATCTGCTGGGCGGCTTTTTGCTGTGGCTGGCGAGTGAGCTGTATGTTTCCTGGCCGTCGCTGCAAAAATGGTGGAAATCTCGTGGCAACCGCGCCGCTGCGCCGCTAACAGCCGACCAGACGCTTGACGTGTCGGAAGAAAACGGTGTCAATCTGCGCGTCCGGCTGGTGCTGGGTGGGGGGGGGTTGGCGTTCAGCATCATGACCGGCGTATTTACCTCCGGCAACGTGTTCCGGTTGGAAGGGGCGATGGCCTGGTTCATCAGCATTGGGCTGTGGGTGGCGGCCTTCGCGCCTGCCGGATGGGGATGGCTGCCGACCTGGAGGCGTGTGCGGCTTCACCCCGACCCGACCTTCGTCGCGCTGCTGGCGATTATGCTGGTGGGGCTGTTTTTCCGCGTTAACGAATTGAGCCGCATTCCGCCGGAGATGACCAGCGATCACGTCGAAAAGCTGCTGGATTCGCAGCGAATCCTGAACGGCAATCCGCAGGTGTTTTTCCCGAACAACGGCGGGCGCGAACCGTTCCAGATGTACGCGATGGCGCTGTTTTCCCGGCTGCCGGGGTTGGGCATGAACTTTGATACGCTCAAGCTGCTGTCGGCGCTGGAAGGCGTGCTGACGCTGCCGGTGCTGTGGTGGATGGCGCGGGAAGTGATCGGGCGGGATAAATCAAAACCGGGCAATCTGGTCGGGCTGGCGCTGGCGGCGCTGGTGGCGGTAAGCTACTGGCATACGGCGCTCAGCCGCCTGGGGCTGCGAATCGTGCTGACGCCGCTGGTGACGGCACTGCTGGTGATCTTCCTCAGCCGGGCGCTGCGGACGAACCGGCGCGGCAGTTTCATCCTGGCCGGACTGGCGCTGGGGTTCGGCCTGTACACTTACCAGGCGGTGCGAATGCTGCCGGTCGTGGTAGTGGCAGGCGTGGCGCTGGCAGTGATTTTTAAGGCGCGGACATGGGGCGAACGGCGGCGGTACGTGCAGCATCTGGCTGTACTGGTGATCGTTTCGGCGGTGGTGTTCGTGCCGCTGCTGACCTTCTGGATTCAGTTCCCCAATTCGTTCTGGATGCGGACGGAAGGCCGCCTGCTGGGTGACGATATAATCCTGGCGCGTAATGAAGCCGGACAGTTGGTGGAGCGGCAGGCGACGCTGCAAGAGCGCATGGATGCGTTCCGGGCGAATCTGCCGGTGCTGCTGGATAATATCCGTAACGCGCTGCTGATGTATAACTGGAAGGGCGATGTGCTGTGGTTTAACGGCGTGCCGAACCGGGCGGCGATGGATACGTTCACCGGCGCACTGCTGGTGGTCGGCCTGGGGGCATGGCTGGCGCGGCTGGTTCGGGGGCGGGATGTGGTGGACTGGCTACTGCCGCTGATGTTGTTCGTTATGCTGCTGCCGTCGGCTTTTTCGATTGCGTACCCGATTGAAAACCCCAGCGCCACCCGTACCAGCGGCACACTGCCGGAAGCTTATCTGTTCGCGGCGCTTCCGCTGGCGATGCTGGCCGGGTCGGCGGCGCGGCTGCTGCCCAAACGTGGGATGATCGTGGGCGGCGGGCTGGCGGTGTTAATCCTGTTTGGGGCTGCCAGCAGCAATTATTCATCTTATTTTACCGATTATTACGATGCTTATTTTGAATCTTCCCCCGCACCGTATTCTGAAGCAGGGGCGTACCTGCGCGGCTTCGCGGAAAGCGGCGGCGGCTTTGGCAATGCCTTCATGCTGGCTTATCCTTACTGGTGGGATCACCGGGCAGTCGGCATCGAAGCCGGGCTGCTGGACTGGCCGGGCGGCATCGTAGACCCGGACGGGGATGCCGGCGAACAATCGGCTGCGGACGGCGTGCCGAGATTTCTCTACCTGGCATCGCAGGTCGGCGGGTTGTATCGCTTCGACCCGGATAAGGATATCCTGTTTTTCTACGCCATCCAGGACGTTCAATCGGAACGGCGGCTGCAAGAACTGTTTCCCACCGGATACTGGCAGGTTGTTTACAGCAATAAACCGGGCGACGACTTCAAAGTGTTCCGCGTTCCGGCGCTGGGGCGCGAGGCGTTTATCAACTTCGCAGCGCAAAACGGTGCTGCCGGTTGAGGAAAATCGCCGGCAGGCGTGTATGATGAGTCGGTATGCGGGGGAAAAAGGCATTTTGTCCCCCGCGAATAAATGGCACAGGTGAGTATGACAGACGCGGTTTCCGGCTCGTTCATCGTCAAAACACGCGCGTTTTACCTGACCCGCAGCGAA
>JACAES010000052.1 GCA_013388735.1 Chloroflexota bacterium
AGCAGCGACTCCAGCAGCGACTCCGGCGGCGGCAGTTCCGACGGCGGCGGAGCCAGCGGAAGCTGGTGAACCGCGCCGAACTGGGAGCGCCGGTGTCTGTTCTGCGTTTCGACCCCATCCCTTATCCCATCTGGCGGCGGCGAATGCCCGGCTGGCTGCGAACGGCCAGCCGCCCGCTGCTGCGGCGCTGGCTGCCGGTGGAGGCCGACGAACACCCGCCGGATTCACCCCAAGCCGTGACCGCTTACCTGCGGCGCTGGGGGCTGGCGGGGGAAGATTCGCTGCCGGACGAAAAATGGCCGCTGCCCGAAACCGTGCCGGACGCCGAACCGCGCTCCGCGCCGGATGGCCGGGTGCGGCTGCCCGCCCAATGGGAGCCGGTCGAGGCGGTTATCCTGGCCTGGCCGGTGCTGTACCCGGCGCTGTGGGACGGCCACGCGCAGATGGTGAGCGCCCTCTCCCCGGTGACACAGGTCGTGATAATCGTCCCTGCGCCGGGTTGGTCAGACGCGATCAGCCGGTTTTTGGCTGCGACGATGCGCCTAACGCCGGGTATCCGGTTTCTGCACCTGCCGACCGATGACATCTGGGTGCGGGACTACGGGCCGCTGGTCGGCTATGGCCCAGACGGCGGGCGCGTATGCGTCAAGCCGGTGTTTGACCCGCTGCCGCACTATCCCCAGGCGCGCGATAACCGGATGGCGCGGCGCTGGGCGGCCTTCGCGGATATACCCGTTCGCGCGCTGGATTTGCATCTTGAAGGCGGCAATATCTGGACGGACGGCGCAGGGACGCTGATCGTCTCGGAGCAGATTTTTCACAGCAACCCGTACCTGTCCCGCGCCGATGTCGAGGCGAAACTGCGCGCGGTTTTCGACTTCCACAAGCTGATCGTCACGCCGCGCCTGAAGCGCGAAGAAACCGGCCACGTGGATCTGGTGGTCAGGCTGGCGGACGCGCAAACGGTGCTGGTCGGCGCGCCGGGCGTTTTTTACAACGGCGGCCAACAACGCGCCGCCGCCGACCTGTTCCGCCGGGAAACTAACGCTGCCGGGCTGCCTTACCGTGTGATCGAACTGCCTGCGCCGCCGCCGTATCTCAACTGGGGCGTGTATCCGATCTGGCGCAGCTACACCAATGCGCTGACGGTCAACGGGCGCGTGCTGGTGCCGGCTTTCGGCATCCCCGACGATAGACGCGCGCTGGCGATCTACCGCGCAGCCATGCCCGGATACGAGATCATTCCCATCAACTGCCGCGCCAGCGTCAACGGCGGCGGCGCGGTACACTGCCTGACGCGGGACATCCTGGCCTGAAGCCCGCCGAAATTTAACGAGGATTTTCACGAGATTTTATCATCGGGGCTTATCATGCAAGGGGCTGGTGATCTGTATTTGATATGGCTTGTTTTATGGTGTGGACGATTGATGGAGGGAATTGGTAATGAGCGAGCTGACGGCTGTTAACCGGACGCGCGGCCCTCTGCTGACCATCTGGCTGATCTTGATGGCCCTGGCAAACGCCTGGACGGTCTATCAGTACATCACCATCATTGAAGATTTTGTGAGCCACAGTGACCCGCTTTTCACCGGCACGCTGCAATGGGCGCTGCCGCTGCTGGTCGTGCTGGCGGCGGCGAACCTCGTCGCGGTCGTCCTGCTGTGGCTCTGGCGCAAAATCGGCCTCTACATTTTTGCGGCGACCTCCGCCGTCGCCCTGGTCATCAACCTGATACTGGGCGTTCCGCTGCTGACATCCCTCATCGGGCTGATCGGCCTGGCGATTCTGTGGGCGCTGCTGCGTCCGCGCTGGGAGTATTTCCGCTAACCGTCCAGCGTGACCCTCGCCACCGGCTGCCGGTCGGCGGTTTCGCCGGTGGCTGTTTTGGCGGGCAGCCGCGCGCCGCTGGCCCAGTCGTAAACCGTCGCCAGCAGGGTGTACTCGCCCGACGGCAGGCCGTCCACCGGCAGATCAGTCTGCCGGCAGGCTACTGCTTCGAGCGGCAGGCCGTAATCGCTCTGGGCGACCAACTCGCCGGCGGCGTTTTCCAGATGCAGCGCCACCGAATAGGTATAGGGCGGCACGTCGGCGCCCAATGCCCAAACCAGCGTGGTCACCAGCGGCGCGCCCGGCGTCGGCGGCGGCACGTCGGCATAGGTCAGGGCGATGCTGCTGCCGAAGCGCAGGATGGCCGAATGTTCCGCGTCGAAAGCCGACGGCGGGAACCGGCGGTACAGGTCAAGGCGCATTCGCGGCAGGTCAAAGACCACCCCGCAAGGGGCGTACACACCGGCCAGCGTCTGCGTGAATCTGTCCAGCGAGTCGCCCGGCGGCAGGCGTTTGTCCAGCCCCACCCACACCTGCGCCGCGCCGTCCACGAAGTCTCGCGCCGCCTGCGGAAAGTTATCGCCGTAGTACATCGCCAGCAGGTCGAACCTGACCGGCAGGCCATAGAGGTGATATTCGGCGGGCTGGAATTCCAGCACCCAGTTATAGGTCGTCACATGCACCATCACGGCGTCGTCCGGCTGCGCGCCGTCGGCCAGCGCGCGCGCCAGGGCATCCCAGGGCAGCGCCTGCGCGCCGTCGGTATCCCGCGTCAGCCCGCCGTCCAGGTTGGCCTGGATGCCGATCACCAGCCAGGCCGCCGCCAGCAGCGGGGCGGCCAGCCGCAGGCGCGTCTGCCACAGCGCCGCCGCGCCGATGCCCACCAGCAGCGCCAGCGTCGGCCACAACATCAGCAGGTAACGTTCGCGCCCCGGACGAATCAGCGTCGTGCGCTGGTTGGCGATCATTAACCCGGCCAGCATGGCGACCGTCAGAAACCAGATCATGATGGTCGCCCGCCGCCAGCGGCGCAGCCCCAGCAGCGACAGCCCCAGCGCCGGGATCAGCAGCCAGACGGCGTTATTGCTGAAAAAAATCAGCGTCCGTTCGACCATCTGCGGCGGCGTCAAAAAGCCCTCGCCGACGATGCTGGCCTGGAGCGCGTCCATCTGGCTGAGGGCTTGCAGCGCCAGCACCGCCCAGGGCAGGAATAAAACGCCGCCGATAAACATCAGCAGCACGACCAGCCACCAGCGCCGGTTTTTGGGCGCAAGAGTGAGGTGATAGAGCGCCAGCGCCGGCAGCGCCAGCGCCACGTAATAATGCGTATACAGCAGCGCCGCGCCGCCGGCCACCAGGCCGATTTTCAGCCAGCGTCCCGGCGGGCGTTTATCTGTGATAATGCGCCAGTAAGCCCACAGCATAACGGTTAGCAGCACCGTTGTCAGCGTATAATTGCGGAGTTCGTGCAGAAAATAAGCATACAGCGCCGACACGCCGACCGCGCCCGCCGCTACCAGCCCCACGCCCGGCGCGGCCAGATCGCGCCCCAGGCGGTAAACCAGCGCCGCCGCCAGCACGCCCAACAGCAGCGACGAAGTGCGCGCCGCGTAGGGCGTCCAGCCCACCTGCCAGCCCCAGGCGCTCAACAGCAGGGGATAGGTCGGGCCGCTGAAGGCTTCCGCGCCGGTGCGATTCCAGATTTCCAGCGGCGACAGCGGGCCAAAATGCGCCGCACCTGCGAAGTCCAGCGACCAGATTTCATCCAGCCAGTAGGTATCGGCGGCCAGCCCGCGCGCGCCGAACCAGGTCATCAGCAGCAGCACCGGCAGCACCGCCAGCCAGAGATAGGTTTTAGGTTGAGTCTTCAATACGCTTCACCGTTTGTTGAGATACCCCCCCGCGCCTAATCATTATACTATTCATCCCCCGGCGGCGACGTTATAATTTCGCGCGGTCGTTTATCATGCGCGGGGAAGCTGATGAATTCCGTAAGTTCCGAAAAAACGAAAACGCCGCTGTGGGCCAAAGCCGCTTTGATGTTCGGCGGCATCGCGGCGGCGCTGTTGCTGGTGCTGCTGCTGCTGAACCTGTTTCCGGGCTTGCTGCGCGACTCCGACCGCTACCGCCGGCAGGATGCCGGCACCAGCATCCAGGTCAACTTCCGGCATACCGACAGCGACCTGTTCGCTTCGCTGCCGGGGCGCATTCGCCCGCCGGAGGACGACGCTATCATCGCGTCCTTCACGCTGTCATGGGACGCCGACGGCTTCCGCGTGCCGCAGCAGCAGGCCGACCATTATCCGATTGCCGCCTTTGGCGATTCGTTCACCGAAGGTTATAACGTGGCCGTCCCCTGGCCGGATGCGCTGGCGGCGGCGCTGGACGTGCCGGTGCAGAACTACGGCTACCGGGGTTACGGCCCGCTGGAAGTGGCCGCCGCCGCCCGCGAGTTCGCCGGGCGCGAGGCGCGTTCGTGGCTGCTGTGGGCGTATTTCGCCGGCAACGATCTGGTGGACGCGCAGCGTTCGGCGGCGCTGGCGGAGCGGTCGCCCTTTTACATGCTGCCGCAGCTTGCGGAGCAGGCCGCCAGCCAGGTCGCCACCGAAACCGCCCGCAACACCGACCAGCATTTTGACTTCCCCATGCCGGTCATCATCGGCGGGAATTACTACGAGATGGCGTTTTTGCCGTATTATCTGTGGCGGCAGCCGGCCCCCGCCGGCGGTTATGAAGCCAGCGGTGCGTTCCGGCTGGTGGGCGATACGCTGGACGCGCTTTCGGCCAGCGGAGACGAAACCGCCTGCCGCGCGCTGGTTTTCATCCCGCCCAAAGACCAGCTTTATTACCCCTACGTCTATCCCACCGAACGCCAATGGCTGCGCCAGAACGCTTTCGTCCAGGTGATAGACGCCGACGGCTGGCTGCAAATGCAGCCGCAGCCCATCAGCGAGGCCGACGAAGCCGCCTTCATCAGCCACCTGACCGACCAGCGCGACGCCGTTCAAAAGCTGGTCGAGTCGCGCCCCGGCTGGCTGTTCATTGACCTGACGCCGGTTTTCCAGGCGCGGGTAGATCAGGGCGAACTGCTGTATTATCCCTACGACAGCCATTGGAATCCCGCCGGACATGAACTGGCGGCGCAGACCATCGCCGCCGCGCTGCAAGCCGCCGCCGGCTGCGCGCTGGAGTAGGGGGGCGGCGCTTTATCGCCGTTAATTTGCTTTCACCCCGTCCTAACCGCCACTTCGTGAGCAGGCAAGGGGGATGACAGGCGGTCAACCAATCGCTGGGGCGCCCCCAATGTAGCCGCCTCAGGGGGCGTACACAGGCGCCCCCTGCTTGAAATGCGCCCGACGTTTCACACGTCCGGCGCCGGCTGCCCGCGAAATATGGTACGATACAGGGAGAGGCTAAACGGGAGGGAAACGCATGTCCGCCAACCCCAAGACTGCAACCGCCACCGTACCGAAGATTGACCCCAGCACCTACGACCCCGCGCTGCTGGCCGCCTGGCGGCGCTTCCTGGATTACGACCGCGCGTCGTCGTCGCAAAAGCAGATCCACCAGCGCACCCGCCAGTGGATTATCCTGCTGGGCGCGTTCGCCAGCGCCCTGGCCGTCCTCAGCACCTACCTGGGCGGCGGCGGGCCTTTGCGCGTGCTGCTGATTATCCTGCCTATCGCCAGCGTCGGGCTGATGAACTACGCGGCGCAGTTTTCCACCAGCACCGGCTGGATTGAATATCGCGTCAGCGCCGAGTTAATCCGCTCGCAGATATATCTCTACCGGCTGAATTCCGGCGGCTATAAGGATAAAGACCCGCACGTCAAACAGGCGCAGCTGCTGACGGAGATCAACAACATAGATCGCTGGATGATCCAGCATAACCTCTCCATGCCGCAGATCAAACCGATCTCGGATACTGACCTTATCCAGCAGGCGACCAGCAAAACGGAAGGCAAAGACGACGATGGCTTCAGGCCGATAGACGCCGGCGATTATATAGACTGGCGCGCGCAGGGGCAGTTCGGCTGGTACATCAACAAAATCGCCGAAGACCACAGCGCCATGCGCCGCAACCGCATCCTGGCGCTGGTGATCGCCGGGGCCGGTTCGGTGCTGGCGGGCGTGGGTTTCGGCCTGGAAGGGCTGGTGGCGGTGACGACCGCCCTGGGGACGGCGCTCACGCTGATTTCCGAAGTCCGCATGTACGGGCGCACCTATCACATTTATTACGAAGCCGCCTTTGAACTGCAAACCGCCCTTAACGAATGGAAAGTGCTGCCGCCGGAGCAGCGCACGCCGGAGAAAAAGGCCGAGTTCGTGACCCGCTTTGAAGCCATCTTCGATAAAGAACGCACCCAGTGGCGCGAACAGACCATCAAAATCCAGATGTCCAACGAGCAGGCCATTTACACCCACGTGCAGCAGGTGGCCGGCAGCCAGGCCGAAGCCCTGGTGTCGCCGCAAAGTCTGGAGGTGGATTTCAGCGCCCGCCCCGGTTTGTCGCTCAGCCGGACGCAGGTTGCCGTCGAGAAGAAAGAAGAAATCATCGCCACCGTTGAGCAGGTTTCGGAGGGCCAGCCCGCCGCCGATGCGCCCGCGCCGCCCACCGAACCGGTCGTCGAGACCATCGAAGAGGCGCTGCAAAACGGGGCAGACGCCATCCGCGAGGCGCTGCCGCAGGCCGAAGACGGCGCAGACGGCAAGCCCGCATCCAGGGAGCATTAGAAAGTTCCGGGTTGGCGCGTTCCAAGTGAAGAAAGCACACGGGCGGCGCGGCGTGGCCGCCCGATTTTTTGCCGTATTTTATACCAGCGTGGGATGCTCTTTGTGGCCTAAATGATCGAACAAGGCCTGGAAAAGAGCAGGCAGCAGAAACAGGTTTGCGCTGAGGGGTAAACCCAGTTCATAGAGCAGGGTGCTGCCAGGTTCGCTTTGTCCTTTGATGCGATACCATAAGGCGCTGAGCGGCATACCGATGATGTTGGCAATCATCATCATCTGAATGACCGCCACGATGACTTTCGTTTTTTCAGGGCCGTAGGTGTTCAGAACACGCTCATATGCCTGCCGGTCAACCCTGCCTTTGGTGTCGGCATAGTGCTGGGCGAAAGCGATGGCAATGGCTTCCTCTTCTCGGATAAAACGCGGATCGCCGCTGATGAATGCCTGCACTTCTTCGGCAGGTATGCCTTCCCGCAAAGCCATTTTGGTATGGGCATAGGAACAAACCGCGCAGCCGTTCACTTCGGTGACGGCCAGCATCAGCCGTTCCGCGAACTGCGGGTCGAGAATCCTGCTGCTGCGGGGACTCCTGTACTGGCGGCTAAGCGCATTGATCGAGCGATACCAGGAAACCAAAGCCTGATAGAACTCCATGAAGGTGTAGTGTTTTTTACTCTGTATCGCGGGCATCGAACTGCCTGATTTTGGTTGTAGATCAACAGGTTCATCATACCACGAGATTGTGATGTTTATCACTGCATTCGGATGTTCGCGGGGCGAAAATCGTTGGCGCCGGTGTAAGAATGTTTTGCCTGCCGCCCTCAAATAGCATACAATGTCTCTAAGCACATTTGTTCAGATCAAATATGATGATACAACTGCTTCCAAAACCATCCCTGCAAGAATTCATTGAGACCTGTACACCACTTGCAATCATCGATTCGCTGGAAGCAGAATTTCGTACACGTGTGGATTCCATTACAAACGCTCTGCTGAATTACGCTGCCAGTGGTGAGCCGGTCGAAAACCTTGCGCGATTCTTGCAGGCTGACAGGAATTTCCTCGGCGTTATTCTGGCACTAACCAACCTGTCGCAGGAAAAGTTTCTTCGCATTCTGAGCGCCGAACATTTTGCTAATCGGGATTTTGCGAACGAGTGGAACATTGACACGGTACACAACAAGTTGCAAAACGAGGTGGGGTTTGCAGAACGCATCTCGCGGCTGTTTCTGGATGGCCGTAACAGCCCGCTGCTCGTGCAGCAGGTCGCGGCATTCTATCTCGACCAACTGGCACTTCCAGAAAACTGGAATCAGATCATCCGCGACCCACAGCTTATTCAGAATGTTATTCGGCGCAAACTGGCGGGAGAATACACAGATAAAAAAGGCGATGCTGTCGAGAGCATCATTCGAACTCGATTAGATGCTGTTCAATCGAAGTATGGGGTTTGCCATGCGAAAGGACAGGTACGGCTGGTCGGTAAAGAAATTGACCATGCTATACCTTCGACGGCGGAACCGTTCATCTTCATTATGACTTCGTACATGGAAACCACGTCTAGCAGCCAGACCCAGCGCGCAAACGAGCAGCGTGAAATGTATCTGGTCATTCAAAATGACAATCTACGCTACGGCAGCAAACGAATTTTTATAAACTTCGTGGATGGCGCCGGCTGGTTGGCACGTCGTCCAGACCTTCGCAAACTACACGAAAGCTGCGATTACATCATCAATCTAAAGACATTAGACCGCCTCGAAGCGATTGTCTGTAAGTATGTGCCGGAGAAATATTTTACGGTCAGTCCCCGTCCAGAGGTAGAAGGTTAACACCATGACTCTCTCACTCGATCAGGTGATTCTGGGCGACTGCTTGGAAAAGCTGGCGAACATCCCCGACAACAGTATAGATGTTTGTTTTGCTGACCCGCCTTTTAACCTGGACAAAAAATATGCCACTTATGACGACCAAAAATCGTTAGATGATTACCTGGCCTGGTGCGAAAAGTGGCTGGTAGAATTGGTGCGCGTCACCAAGCCTACCGGTTCGATTCTGGTGCATAACATCCCCAAATGGCTGACGTATTACGCCGCCATCCTGAACAAACACGCGCATTTCCGCCACTGGATCGCCTGGGATGCTATGAGTACGCCGCTTGGCAAAACGCTGCTACCCGCGCACTATGGCATTCTGTTTTACAGCAAGCAAGCCAAAGGCACGAAATTCTACGAAATCCGCGCGCCGCACAAAACCTGCCGGGAGTGCGGCGCGTATCTGAAAGACTACGGCGGTAAAAAAGACCAGATGCATCCCTTCGGTTATCTGGTCAGCGACGTATGGACGGATATTCACCGCATTCGCCATTCCAAACGGCGTGATGAAGAACACCCCTGCCAGCTTCCGATTCACCTGTTGGAGCGGTTGATTCTGATGACCACCGATGCGGGTGACGTGGTACTCGACCCCTTCCTGGGGACAGGCACGACGGCCATTGCCGCGAAAAATCTGGGGCGGCACTACATCGGCATCGAACTCGACCCGATCTACGAAAAAATCGCCAGCGACAAACTGGCGAAAATCACAAAACCCACCCTGTATCAGGATTACCCGGTTTCGATGTACCTGGGCAAAATTCAAAGCATCCGCGACTGTGATGCCGCGAAGTTGTTCCCCAAACAACTTACCTCAACCGAGAAGAAGCGCCAGAAGGCCAAAGCCGACCCGCAGGCGAACGGGCATCATACCGAGCCGCTGCCGTTTCTGGACGAACTGCCATCCGCAATATAAAGGGCGGATGCTGCCCTCCGGCGGCAAGGTTGGGGAATTCGCATTTACTTGTTAAACTGCATAAGCCCGTTATGCGGCCTGCGGTTGGGTTTGATACGCGGCGCGCCGACGTAAAGCGAGTTAAAGGCAGGCGATATGAGGCTGCGATACCTGAATATTCACGGCCTGCAAGCCAGGCTGATCCTCGTTTTTATGGCGCTTATTCTGCTGCCCCTGGCAGGCGTCGGCCTGTACGACTACTTTTTCACCAATAACGCGCTCGTGCCGCAGGTGCTTCAACGGCTGGCGAACGACGTGCATCTGCGCGGCATCCAGATCGTAGCGGCGGTGGAATCGGCGCAGGCGGACGTCTACGCGATGGGCGGCTTTCAAAGCCTGCGCCGGCTGCGGCTGGTCTACCGGCAGGACAAAAATTCCGACCAGGCGGCGCTGTGGCGGGATGAAGTCGCCCAGGATTTTATGGCGCTGGCAGCCAGCCACCCGGCTTACTATCAGCTTCAATATCTGGACGCCGACGGCAGCGAAGTCGTGCGCGTGGACTTTGCTGAGGATGGGCCGCGCATCGTGCCGGACGCGGAGCTGCGCAGCCGGGCGGACGCGCCGTTCTTCCGCGAGACGATGGCGCTGGCCTGCTGCGAAGTGTACGTCTCGTCGGTGGACGCCGAACCGCGCCACCGCGACGGCCAGACGCAGATCGTCCCGGTCATCCGGTATGCGCTGCGCTTGGAAGACGGCGGCGGTCTGGTGGCTATCAGCCTGCACGCGGCCTCGGTGCTGGGCGATCTGACGGCCAATGCATCCCGCGCCGGGCGCTGGGCGGTTTTCGACCAGGACGGGGCGCTGATGCTGCTGGACGGGCGTTATCATACGCCCGCCACGCCCGGCCCGCACCTCCTGTCGCTGTATCCCCAGGCGGCGAAGCTGCTGGAAGGCGGCGCCGGCGTGTATGAAACCGACACCGATCTGCTGGTGTACGATACCGTTTACCCGGCACCGAACCAGCCGGAGCGCTTCTGGGTTCTCTACTACGATACGCCCAAACATATCCTGTTCGCGGACATCACCAACTTTCATTACACGGTTTCGATCTTTCTGCTGGGGACGTTCCTCACCGCGATTGCGCTGGTGATGCTTGCCAGCGAACGGATTGTCACGCCGATACTGGGTTTAAAGCGCCGCGTGGAGCAGTTCGGTCGGGACGGCATCGTGCCGGGGCCGCCTGACCACATCCGGCGGGATGAGATCGGGGCGCTGGACGCCGCCTTCTGCGACATGGCGCTGGAACTCGAACGCAAGCGCGAAAATCAGCGCCGGCTCATCGAGCGGCTGATTACCGCGCAGGAAGAAGAACGCAAGCTGGTGGCCTACGATTTACACGATGGGCTGATTCAGCAGATGGTGGGGGCGCGCTTTCATCTGATTAACTTCCTTCAGCAGTGCGACCCGGAACTCATCAGCCGGTCGTCCAGCTTGCAGCGCGGCTGCGACGCCCTGAGCGAAGCGATTGCGGAAGGCCGCCGCATCATCGAAGGACTGCACCCGGCAGTGCTGGATGATCTGGGGCTGAGCGCCGCGCTGGAAGAAGTGGCACGCACCATTTCGGACGCGGCGGGCTGGGAACTGCGCGCCGACATCGAGCAGCTTTCCGGCGAGCCGGACCGTATGGTGAGCGTGACCCTGTACCGCATCGCACAGGAGGCGCTGAACAACGCCCGCAAACATGCTCAGGCGACCGTGGTAAGCCTGCGCCTGAGCAACAGCAACGGCCTGCTGCTGACGATTCGGGACAATGGGCGCGGTTTTAACCCGGATGTCTCGCCGGAGCGCAGCCGGGGACTGGGCATCACCACCATGCGGGAACGCGCCAGCCTGGTGGACGGACGCTGCACCATTCACAGCGCGCCGGGGTCAGGGACGACGGTCGAAGCCTGGGTTCCGTGTACGGTCGAGAGGGGGCGATTATGACGGACAGCGGCGAAGAAACCAGTATACGCATCGTGATTGCCGACGATCACGGCATCGTGCGCGAGGGGCTGCGCGCCCTGCTGACGCGCCCCGGTATTCAGGTGGTGGGGGAAGCCGACAGCGGCGCGACGGCGGTGGAACTGGCGAAAACGCTTCAGCCGGATTTGATGCTGCTGGACATTCGGATGCCGGACGGCGATGGGTTGCAGGCATTGGCGCAGATCAAAATCGTATCACCCACCACCAGCGTGATTATGCTGACCACCTACGCCAATCCGGGTTATCTGGCGCGGGCCATCAGCAGCGGCGCGTCCGGTTATTTATCGAAAGAGGTCAATCCGGAACAGATCGTGCGGGCGGTGCGGGCGGCGGCTGCCGGCGACGAATTGATTGACCGTGACCTGCTGCAAAGCGCGCTGGCGCAGGTGGTTGACCAGAGCGCGCCGACGCCGGAGCCGACCGAAATCCCTATCGAAAGCCTGTCAGAGCGCGAGCAGGAAGTCCTGCGGCTGATCGTGACCGGCATGAACAACGCCCTGATCGCCGATACGCTGAACGTCAGCCTGGCTACCGTCAAAACGCACGTCCGGCACATCCTGGAAAAACTGCATGTTTCCGACCGGACGCAGGCCGCGCTGTGGGCCGTGCGTCATGGCCTGACGTGAGCCGCCAGCAGCCCGACCAGGCCGCCGAGCAAAATCAGCCAGGTGGCATTGAGCTTAAAACGCAGCAGCAGCCCCAGCGCCGCCAGCGCCAACAGGATCGCCGCCGGACTCCAGCCGCCGTCGGGCGCCCGCAGCGCCGCGTTGGTCAGGTCAACCACCGTGACCAGGATGGCGGCGATCACCCCGGCATTGACGCCGGATAACATGGCGCTCCAGAAGGCGCTGCGGCGCATTTGTGGGATGAGCGGCGCGGTTAGAATCACCAGCACGAACGAGGGCAGGAAAAACCCGAACGTGCCGATGATCGCGCCCGGCACGCCGGCCACGATATACCCGATTACCGCTACTGTGGTGGACAGCGGGCCGGGTGTCATCTGGCCGATGGCGATGGCGTCGAGGAGCTGCTGGCCGGTTAACCAGCCGAAGTTGTTCACCAAATCCTGCTGGATGTAGACGATCAGCACATAGCCGCTGCCGAACAGCACCGAGCCGATTTGCAGGAAGTACCAGAAGATGTCCCATAAACCGGCGGGCGCGGCGGCCAGCGGCGGCAGGTAGGCCAGCGCCAGGCCGAACACGCCGGAAAACAGCCCGCGCGCGCTGCCGGTCTGAAGCAGCGCGTACAGCAGCCCCGCCCCCAGCATGACCAGCACTTCCGGCACATCGCTGAAAACGATCACCAGCGCCGACAGGCCGAACAGCAGCCACAGCCCGGTTTTGTTGAGCGCCGTCCGCAGCAGCCGGTAGCCGGCGACGGCGATGATGGCGACGATCACCGGCTTGACGCCGGCCAGCACCGACGCGACCTGCGGCAGGTCGCCGCCGCCGACGTACAGGACGGCCAGCGCCAGCGTCAGCAAAAAGGTTGGCACGATGAAACACGCGCCGGTCAGAAGCGCGCCGGGGATGCCGCGCAGCAGGTAGCCGATGTGAATCATCACTTCGGTCGAGTTCGGGCCGGGGATGAGGTTGGTGGCGGCGATCAGGTCGAGGTAGTGTTCGCGTGTCAGCCAGCGCCGGCGGGTGACGAGTTCCGCTTCGGCGATGGCGATATGCGCCACCGGCCCGCCGAAGGCCGTCAGACTGAGCCGGATGAACACCCGCGCCAGCCCGCCATAGGATACGCGCGGAGTTTCGGACGATGGGGGCGGATTCGCCATGCAGGCTGCCTTGATTGTTCAGCTTAACGGGCGCGGAAAGAAAAATGAGGGCATGGCGAACATGCCCTCATCACCAACGGCGTTTACCGGATGGTCGGGTCGCTGATCCAGATGTCCGGCGAGAACAGCGTCGAGCCTTCGATGA
Source organism: Chloroflexota bacterium (assembly GCA_013388735.1). GTDB lineage: Bacteria > Chloroflexota > Anaerolineae > Aggregatilineales > Phototrophicaceae > CFX2. Next base: position 13,281 of record JACAES010000052.1, read on the forward strand.
GCAGGTTAGCCGTGTACCCGTAGGGGAACTCGAACACGTTCAGGCCGTTGTACTGCGACAGGACGGGTTTGAGCGCGCCGGTACCGTTGTCGAAAATCTGTACCACCGGCTCGCAGTCGGTCTGCGTGGTGTCGGTGCAGATTTCCAGCGCCACCTGCGCCGTGCGGGTATTCGGGTTATCCAGCAGGTAGGTCACGCGGATATTGTTCCAGGAAACCTGGGTCTTGTCGCCGCGAACTTCCTCCACGTCGGGCGCGGCCTGCGGCGTGCCGGCGTTGAGAAGCGCCTGAATCGCGCCGGAGCCGGTCGGGGTGGGCGTGGGGGCGGGGCCGTTGCACCAGCGCGCATCGCAGAAGGTCAGCGGTTTGACGCCTTCCAGGGTGGGCAGCCGGGTGAAGATGTCCGGCGAAAGGGTTGTCCAGCGTAAATCCACGTACACGGCAAATTCTTCGCCGCTGACGAACATCATGGTTGAATCGCCAAAGTTGCGATACCAGGCTTTAAACTGCGTGCCGGGCGGCATGACGCCCATGTACTGCGTAGCCGCCGAGTCCAGATACGAGAAGGCGTAGTCGGATTCGGCCACGAAGGTATCGTCCTCGGCGGCTTGTTCGCCTTCGACCCCTTCCGGCGTAGGCGGGTTTTCGACGATCTGGTTGGCGGCCTGAGCGACCTGGGCGCAGTAAGCCGCGCCCTGCCCGCCGATTTCTTCCAGCGCCAGGCCGTAACGCTGCTGCGCCAGCAGGGCAAGGTTCTGCACGTTCATATCGCAGGCGGCCAGCGGGTCAAGCCCCTGCCAGCCGCGCGGGCGGGGGACGCGCCCCAGTTCGTTCGCCAGCAGTTCCAGGTCGTGGCGCAGGTTGCGGTAGGCCAGGGCGGGCGCGTTGGGCAGCACACCGATCCAGCCTGCCGGGCGTTCGCCCAACCCCAGCTGTGCATTCGCCAGCGTATCCAGGTCAAGGAACAGGTCGCTTAAAAAGGTGGCAGAGGTGTTGTCGCGGTTGCCGCGCCAGTCCGCCGGGCGGTTATTGAGGCCCAGCTCTTCGTCGGCCAACCGTTCCAGGTCGCCGCGCACCGCCAGCGTCAGGTCGGTCGGCCCGGCCTCAAACTCCGGCGTGGACAGCACCTTCAAAAGCACCTGCTGTTCGGCCTCGGCGGCGATGGTCGCGCAGTAATTGAGGGCGGTTTCGTTGGTCTGGAAGTTATAGGTGTAGGCGGTGACGAGAATCTGCACCAGATTTTGCACGGCGCGGTCGCAGCGGGCGATGGCCGGGCCACCGCGCCAGTTCGCCGGGCGGTCGCTGCCGCCGAACTGCCTGTCAGCGGCCAGTTCCAGATCGTGCCGGATGTAACGCACCACCAGCAGCGGGTTCTGGGTGGTGGGCGCGCCGATCCATCCCGGCGGGCGGCTTTCGCCAAAGATGATGGCGGCCAGCAGTTCGTTGTCGAACCACAGGTCGGCGATGAAGGTGGGCGACCCGACGTTATTAATGTTGAACGTCCAGCCGTCCGGGCGCACGCCGTCGCCCAGCGCCGCATTTGCCAGCCCTTCCAGATCGGCGCGGGTATTCAGCACAAACCCGCTGAAGTCGGAAATCTGCTGCGGCGGGGGCGCAGCCGAAACCACGCTTACCAGCATCAGCGCCGCCAGCGCGAACAGGACTCGATACCGTCGCATCGCCTCGAACCTCTGCACTCGAACACCCGATTTGAAAGTTATTATAGCCGGGAGTGGGTGAGACAGAAAGTCGGCCAATAGTCAGGGCAAAGTGTGAACTAAATGAATTGTTTTTCGCGTTTGACCTGCACCCCACAAACACGCTACAATAATTAACAAAATTCCCTGTCATCATGGGGCAGTCCTGATCTGGATCGGAGGTATCGCCGTGAGTCGTTGGGCAAACAAATATGTGATCGGCCTCACGGGAAATATCGCCGTTGGCAAGAGCGTCGTGCGCCAGATGCTCCAACATCTGGGGGCATATACAATTGATGCCGACGGCCTGACACACCGCGCTATGGCTACCGGCGCTCCGGCTTATAAACCCATCGTCGAAACGTTCGGCCAGTTCATCCTGGATGCCGAGAAGAATATTGATCGCAACCTGCTCGGCAGCATCGTTTTCGCCCGCCCGGACGCGCTCGCCAAACTGGAAGCCATCGTTCACCCGATAGTCGGGCAGGCGATTGCCACCCTGGTCAGCCGCGCCCCGCAGCCGGTCGTGGTTATCGAGGCGATCAAACTGCTGGAAGGTGATCTGGCGCAGGCGGTGGATGAAGTGTGGGTGGTGGACGCGGCGCCGGAAACGCAGCTCAAGCGGCTGGTCGTCCAACGTAAACTGGGGGAGGCAGAGGCGCGCCAGCGCATCGCCGCCCAGGGCGCGCAAGCCGCTAAACTGGCGAAAGCCAACGTGGTCATCAAAAACGATGGCAATGTCGAAGATACCTGGAAACAGGTTCAGGTTGCGTGGAGCAGCGTGCAGGCCAAACTGGCCCCCGCCCGTCCCGCCCCGGCTGTAGC